>DATBFJ010000067.1:0-44098 GCA_036558545.1 Candidatus Limnocylindrales bacterium | reverse complement strand
TCCGCCGCGGCCGTTCAGCACAACCTTTTCCGATCAGGTCGCCGCCCGGGTAAGCTTCCGGGGCGCATGCGCCCGTAGCTCAGCGGATAGAGCGTCTGCCTCCGGAGCAGAAGGCCGTGGGTTCGAGTCCCGCCGGGCGCGCCATTCCCCCGGATCCATCGAGCGAGCTTGATGCAGCCACGACCGTTTGACCCTAAACACGACCTTCCCGCCGTCGCCGACCTGATCAGCCGAACCAGAACTGCCGGCGGTCTGTCGCATCCCGGCGGAATCCAGTGGTGGCTGCGCGACTCAGGCACAAAAGACGATTTCGAAGCGTTCGTCTGGCCTGTCGGCAAGGCCCTGGAGGGCTTTGCACTGATCGACGGTTCCTTCGTCGTGACCGAACGATCCGACTCCGGCCCGAGCGAGCTGGAGCAGTTTGATTGGCTGGAACGACACATGCGCGACGCCGGCCGCAAGTCGATCGAGTTCCACGTTCCGGAGGGCGATCCTCTGCGTAATGTGCTTGAGTCCCGCGGCTACGCGCAGTCCGGAATCGAACACGAGCTCATGGCCGACACCTCAGCCGAGCCCAGGGTTCCGGTCTTGCCGGAAGGATTCCGGTTCGCCTCACTTTCCGACGTGTCCGACGATGCGTACGTCGAGGGTCACATAGCCGCCTGGTCAGACACGCGGCCATCGAGGTACAGCCGAGCAATCCACGACGCAGTCAGGAACACTCCAACGTTCCGGCCCGACCTCGTAACAATTGTCCTGGCTGACAACGGCACCGTCGCTTCCTGCTGCATCGGCTGGATGGACCAGCGCTCGGCGACGCTCGAGATCGAACCGCTCGGCACTCATCGTGATTTTCGACGACTTGGCCTTGCCCACGCAGTGGTCAAGGAAGTCCAGCACCGCGCGTGGGCAAACGGGGCCAAACACGTCATGGTCTGGAACAACCCCGACACCAACCCCAAGGCGTTCGGCCTGTACACAGGTGCCAACATGTCGCCAAACCGGACGCTCATCGAGCTTTCGAAGACGCTGCACCGTTAAGCACGCGGCGTGTCGATAATGGGCACGATGCGATCACGAGCGTTCGTCGGCGCGATGCTGCTTGCTATCAGCCTGGCTGCCTGCAGCTCGAACCGGGCAGCGCTGCAGTTCACGCCCGATCGACTTCCGAACGGGAGCGCGGGCCAGGCCTACGACGCGATCATCAGCGTGACCAACAACGACACGCCGGTGGGCGACATCTACGTCTCGAGCGGCACATTACCGCCAGGCATGACCCTCGACTTCTCCCGTGGCTCGTCAACATCCGCGGACCTGTCGGGGACGCCCGCGACTGCGGGAACCTACGTGTTTACCGTCTCCGCGTGGTGCCTCGGCACGAACACCGAGGGCCAAAGCGGCGAGCAGTCATACTCGTTGGTGGTGAGCTAGCCGCGCAGCGTTCCCTGGCGCAGAACCGCTAGCACGCCGCTCGCCCCAAGGGGCTTGCTGAAGAAAAAGCCCTGCCCATACCTGCAACCAAGCTCTGCCAGGCGCCACGCTTGTTCACGCGATTCGACGCCCTTGGCGACCACGTCGACGCCGCGCACGTCGGCAATGTTGATCAGCGATAGCGCAAACGCCGAATCCTCCGCGGGGCCGTTGATCGCGCCGACGAACTCGCGAGCGAGCTTGACCTGGTCGATCGGCAGCCTCTTCAGATCCGCGAGCGAGGTCGCCATGCCAAAGTCGTCGAGAGCGACTCCGACGCCGGCCTCGCGCAGCTCGTCGAGCGACGCCACGATCGTTGTCGCGTCGCCGGAGATTCCTGAGGTCAGCTCGACGGTCATGAGGGTTGGCTCCAGGCCGGCGTCGACGATGACGCGCAGCATCCGCGTTGCCGCACCGTTCTTGCGCAGCTGATTTGGCATCACGTTGACGCTGACGAAACCAGGCCTGTCATTCGTCCGCGGCCACGTCACCGCCGCACGCGCCGCCTGATCGAGCACGAACTCGCCGATCGAATCGATCATGCCGGACTGCTCGGCCAGCGGCAGGAAGTCATTCGGTGCGATCGTGCCGCGGCGCGGGTGGCGCCAACGAATGAGCGCCTCCGCGCCCGCGACCTGGCCACCGCCGAGTCGAACCACGGGCTGAAACTCGAGCCTGAACTCGCCGCGATCGATCGCCTTCTCGAGATCGGCGCGCAGCTCCTCAGAGCCCTCGGCTTGCTTCGCCATCTAAGGGAACATTAGCGCCACGAACGCACGTTCAAGCCCCGACTTCGCGCGCCCGACTGAAAATGCTGCTCAACATCGCGGGTGTGAGCTTGCCGGTGAACGTGTTTTGCTGACTCGGGTGGTACGAGCCAAGCAGAAGGTAGGGACCAATTTCTATTTCTGCCCCGTGACGAAAAGGCCGCCGTTTGACGGGCGAATGTCCATGCGCGGCGAGCGCGCGTAAGGCGCCGTCCCAGGCATACGAGCCAAGGCAAACGATGACCCGCACCCTCGTCAGCGCGCTCAGCTCGGCCGCGAGGTAAGGCAAGCAGTTGTCGCGCTCCTCCGGTGTGGGCTTGTTCGCCGGGGGTGCGCAGCGATTGACAGCGGCGACGAACGCATCGCGGAGCACCAGGCCGTCGTCGACGCTCGTCGAGGTTGGTTTGTTGGCAAAGCCGTTCACGAACAGGGCCGGAAACAGGAAATCGCCGGAGCGATCGCCGGTGAACACGCGGCCAGTGCGATTGCCGCCGTGGGCCGCCGGCGCGAGACCGACGATCAGCACTCGGGCGTTCGGATCGCCGAAGCCTGGAACGGGCCGCTCCCAGTATTTTTGGCCCGCGAAACGCGCCGGCGGATGCGCGGCCGCCTCGTGACGCCATGCGACCAGGCGCCGACAGCGCACACAATCGACGATTTCCGCCTCGATCGCCGCGAGGCTGCCGAGACGTGGCGATTCCGTCGTTGCTATCTGATCGCGCCGGAAGTGGCCCCGCGCAATAGCTCGGAGAGGTGCGCCCGGTTGTCTGCCGTGCGGAAGTCGTGCAGCGGCTGCGAGGTCAGCAGCGTCTCGACGGCCGGTTTGCCCTTCTGGCGTACGTACACGGCCGGGTGGATATCACCGGTGTCGTCGGTCTCGACGGCGATCGCGACGCCGGCGTCGCCCTCCTCGTCCACGAACTGGGCCAGTGGCACGATGCCGTTGTCGATCACACCGGTCGAGGGCTCGAGCGAGAACGCCCGAGCGAGATACGACTTCTGATTCCACAGCTCGGGAGCGCGCGTCGCCTCTGTCAACAACAGCTCCACGAGGGAGCCGGGCGACACTGCCGGGTGCGCCACATCCACGCCGAAGTGCTTCTGGGCAACGTGATAGACCATCGTCCTTGCGTTGTAGCGAGCGCCGTGGACTGCGCCCGAGTTGGCCGGCAGGCCGTATTTCTTCATCCCCGACACACCCTGCCCGATGGTGCCCGCAAAGTAGATGCCCGGCGCAGTCGCGCTCTCCCAGTAATTGGTCATCGCCGGCAGCTGGCTGCGGCCGAAGACCTCCACGCCGAGTGACTGGAGATCCTGCAGCGGACAGGTGAAACCGGTTGCGGCTATGACCTCGTCCGCGTCGACGGCTATCTCCATCCCACTCTCCGAGCGGATGCAGTGAACACGCAGAAGTTCGCCGATGCGCTCGATGCGCGCGATGGAGGCGTTGAGGATGAACACGCCGCCGCCGAGCATCTCGTCCTCGAACGGCGGGACATAGCGCGCTCGGACCCCTGCCAGGGAGTGCGAATTGACGCTCAGCTTTGCGGGGCGTGGCGAGGCCAGGACGATCCGCTGCGCCCACTGGAGCAGGCCGGTGGCGAGCTCGAAGCCGCTGTTCTCCTTGCCCACGATGAACAGGCGCTTGCCGGCGTAGGTTTCCGCTGGTCGCGTGTCGACATAGTGGGCAACGTGCTCGAAGCCTGGCGTGTCGGGCGTGAAGGGATGGGCGACGCCCACGGCGAAGATCGCGACCTGACATCGGTAGTCGCCGTCCGAGGTATGCAACACGAAACGCTCGGCGTCGCGTGACGTCGACTCCCAACGCGTATCAAATCGGATCGGCAGCCCCGTCTTTTCGACGAACGTAGCCAGGTTGCGCTCCATCTCCGGTCGCGACGGAAAGGACGAAGTGCCATCCATCAGGTCGGGCATGAGCGCTCGGTTGTGCGCTTCCTCGGCAAGCAGCGAATTCCAGTCGTACCAGTAGTAGAAGGGATCGTCGCGCGGGACGGGACCGTATGGTTTTGTCCACGAGAGCAGGCGCTGGAAGAACGGGAAGCGCCGGAACATGCCGCCCGGCACCGGATCGGCTGAGATGAAGGCGTGCTCGATCCCAAGATGACGCAGGTAGTAGCTCGTCTGAATCCCGCCAGGGCCGCTACCGACTACGACAACCGGATAGTCGCCCGGGGGAAACGGCCGCGGGTCTAGCTCCGCCATCGGTTTGCATTGCGCAGGCGCATGGCAATCGTCTTGGTCATGCGCAGCAGGACGCGCGGGTAGTCGAGCAGGAAGCTCTCGAGCTCAGGCCCGCCAAGATGGAGCACTCGAAGCTGCCGCGTGGTGACGATGTCCGCGTTGGGTGGCTCACCGAGCAGAATCGACATCTCGCCGAAGAAATCGCCTTTGCCCAGGCGAGCAATCTCGTTGCCATCGATGCGCACGGCGACTTCGCCTTCGACGATCACGTAGAAACCTGTGCCGGTGAAGCCCTGGCGCAGGATGCGCTGGCCGGTGGGATACGACTCCTCCGTCATCTTGTGCGCCACGGCCTCCACCTGTGGTCGTGACAGGTCGGCGAAGAGCGCCAGGCCGGCAAGCGTGTCGACCAGCTCTTGCTGGTTCATGGCCATGTGCGTTTCGCTCCTGCTGTGTTGCTGCGACTAGTGACGGTGCTGCTCGCCGGTGGCACGGATGCGCGCCACGAGACCCTTGATCAGATTGAGTGAAAGCGCCGGATCCTGCTCGAGCAGCGAGAGCAGGTCCCACGATGCCAGCGCGAGACAAGTCGTCGCCTCCGCCGCCTGGACGCTCGCGTTGCGTGGCTGCTGGTCGATGACAGAAAGCTCGCCAAAGAACTCACCGGGCTTGAGAGTCGCCACAAGCTCGTCAGCGCCCTTGATCACATTGACCGAGCCACCGATCACGACATACAGGCCACTTCCCACCTGGCCCTGGCGGACGATGAACTGACCGTTGGCAAACTCCTGTTCGCCCGCCACAGCTGCGAGCCGGCTCATCGACTCCTGGCTGATGCCGGCGAAGAGGGGCACGTCGGCGAGCCAGGTTGCCTTTTGCTCATCAGTCAGTGGCACGGCCGAAACATAGCGCACCGCTCAATCGCCGCGATGAGCGCCCGACCGGATTCCGAAGGTCGAGAACTCCCCGGTCGCCGTCAGGCGGACGCTTTCGACGTTGCTCACGCGGGCACCCGACGGTCCCGCTTGGAGCCGACGCTCCAGCTCGTCGATGGCCGACGGAGTGCCTTCGGCGACCACGCGCACCGAGCCATCGCCTTCGTTTGAGGTCCAACCGTTAATGCCGAGCTCAGCCGCCGCGCGCACGACCCACCAGCGAAATCCAACTCCCTGGACCATTCCTGTGACCTTCGCCTCGAGGCGGGTGTCGTTGCGCTCGGTCGTCACGCGGCTTTGCTCGTCCGTGGCCACTCGATCAGCAACGTGTCAAGGACGAGCTCGGGGTTGGCATATGAGTCCAGGGCACGGCCAAGGTTGTCGATGCGCTGCACAAACGCCGTGATCTCAGTCCCGTCCAGTTGCGACCCGGCTGCCTCGAGCTCATCGAGCAGCTCGTGCTGGTGCAGCTCGCGCTTGCCGCCGCGCGCCGCGACAGCCAGGTCACGCGCTACCTCGCGCCACACGGCAACGATCTGGGTGACCGCTGCGCGTCTTTCTGCGGGACTTGCGCGGCGCGAGCCAGAAGGCGATTTCGAGCGGCTCTTCTGAGGAGTGTCCTCTTCGGTGGCCCGTGTCGGTCCGGTTGCCGCGGCGAGGATTGCGCCGTCGTCGATCAGCTCCTGCTGAGCAGCCAAGCGCCGGCGCCTGTCCGCGCCGAGAAGATCAAGCAGCATCCTTGCCAGGCGGCCTTGAGCGATGACGGCGTCCGAATTGGCGGCAAGGGCCAGGGCAGCGCCGGGTCTGCCACCAGTCAGTCGAGCCAGCGCAGCGCCTCGCGCGGCGTCTGCGACGCCGCGCTCGACCAGGATGTTGGAAAGGACGTCAGCCGGGACGGGACCCAGTCGGACCCTCGTGCAGCGGCTGACGACCGTTGGCAGGAGCTTGGCCGCATCGTCCGCCGCAAGCACGATGACGACCGCGGCAGGTGGCTCCTCGAGCGTCTTCAGCAACGCGTTCTGGGCATCGTCATTGAGTCGATGCGCTTTTTCGATTACCGCGATCCTGAAGCGACCCTCGAGCGGCAGCAGTGCGAGCTCACTGGACAATTCCTGGACCTGGCCGATTCGAATCTGTTGACCCGCCCCTTCCGGAGCCAGCAGATGAAGATCCGGGTGATTGCCGTGCTCGACCTTGCGGCATGCGGCGCACTCACGACACGGCCGATCCGCCGGGTTTGAGGCGAGGCACAGCAGCCCGGCGGCAAGGTCGAGGGCAAGCGTGGTTTTGCCCACGCCCTCCGTCCCTACGAGCAGGAGGGCGTGGGCAGGTTTACCACTCTCGATGGCACGCTCGACGAGCCGCTCAGCGGCCGGATGTCCGCGCGCCAGGAGCTTGCCCACGAATACCTCCGCGGGCCTAAGCCTCCTCGGCGGCCGGTGCCGACTTGGTCGTGCGCCGGCGCGTTGGCTTCTTGGCCTCCGCCGCGGGCGTGGACTCTGCCGGCGCCTCCGCCGCGGCGTCGGCCGCCGCAGCCTCCGTCGTGGCAGCCTTGGTCGTGCGTGCGCGAGTGGCACGCTTGGCCGGAGCTGGCTTCTCGGTCGTTTCCTCCGCCGCGGGTGCACCGGCCTTGGTGGTCGACTTTCTGGCAGTCGTCGTTCGAGGCTTGCGCGCCGGCTTGGCCGGTGCGCTCTCGACTGATGCGACCGCGTCGAACTCGACGACCTCCTCCAGCGGCATTGCTGGCGCCGTCATCGGAACGACGTTTTCGGACCCCTGCTGAGGTGACTTGCGGGCCAGCTCCGCGCGCAGCATCTGCTCGAGCTCAGGCGGAACCTCCGACCAGGGCTCACTCGACGTCCGCGGCTCGGAGTAATCGCGCTGAGGCGGTCGCGGTCCGCGGTCCTGAGGTCGGCTCTGCTGAGGCGGGCGGCCGCCTCCCTGGCGGTTACGGTCGCGGTTGCCGCCGCCCTGGGGGCGATTGCCACCACCACCGTAGCTGGGCTGAGGCGGGCGTGATCCGCCGTAGCGCTCGCGATCGAGAGCCGCCTGATAGGCGCTCCGATTGCGACCGCCACCGGTCCGACCGCCGCGGTTGCCACCGGGCCGCTGGCCGCGCTGGCGGCGCTCGGCGAGGAGGTATTCGGGTACTTCCGGCTCCTCGTAGTCGTCGTCATCGTCAACATTGCCGCCACCAAGCTCAACGGTAGGCGGCATGGAGGGCCCGGACGGAACACCAAGCTGGCTGTCCCACACGGACCCGAAGGCATGCACGGGTGGCTGAGCCGTGGGCGGCTCCTCGTAGTCCTCTTCCTCTTCGAAGCTCGGTGTCTCGCCGCTGCCGGTGAGCACTTCGTCCTCCGGACGGCGCCCCCTGCCTCGGCCGCGGCCGCCACGACGCCGACGGCGACGGCGACCGTCTTCGCCGAGTGGTTCGTGGCCGTTGGTCGACCCAGCAGCAAGCGCCGCCTCGTCGTCCTCCTCGCCGTCGAGGTCCGTGTCTACTTCAACCGCGCGCGACAGCCGCTCACCGGGCAGTGCCACGATGTTGCCGGCGTGTTCCTCCGTCGGCTCCTCGACCGGCGGTCGCTCGTCGCGGCCTACGCGTGTCCCACGACGACGACGCGGTGCGCCTTCTGTTTCCTTCTCCGGAACTTCTGTCATCGACAGGTCGCCTTCCGCGGCGACCCGCCGGCCGCTCCGGCCGCTCTTGTCGACGCGCGCGATCTGGGCAATATCCGTAAAGAGGTCGGCGACGTCGATCAAGTCGCTGCTGGTGTTGCCGCGAAAGCTGATGACCTCGACGCGGACGCCCATTTCCTGGACCGCGCGGATGGCGCTGGCAAAGTCACCGTCGCCTGACACGACCACGGCGATGTCGAGGTTGCGCGCGGTTTTCATCATGTCGACAACGAGCTCGATGTCGAGGTTCGCCTTGATCCGGCCGTCGCCGTACTTGCGAATGTCCTTGCTGATGACCTTGTAGCCGTTGCGCGCCAGGAAGGCGTGAAACTGACGCTGGTTGTCGTTCTCCGGGTCAAGCCCGGTATATGCGTATGCACGGACGAAATCACGTCCGGCAGTGGCCGCCTTGAGCAACGTGACGTAATCGATATCCACGCCGGCCGCCTTGGCCGCGTAGAAGATGTTCGCCACGTCCACGAAGACGGCGACGTTCTTACTCACTGAGTTCTCCTGTGTTGTGTTGATCGCGCCTTGCGCGTATGCGCCGTCTGGCTGCAGTCCTCTAAGAGGTCAGCGCCGCGGCGCGGACGAGTGGGCAGCGCAGCCTGGGTCCCGACTCCACGAACCCCGCTGCTTCCCAGCGATCCAACTCGGCCGGCTCGGTCGGGACTTCGCCCTCGAGCAATGTGCAGCCTTTGTTTCGCGCTGAGCGAATTAGCTCGGCCAACAGTGCCTGTGTCACGCCTTCGTCTTCTTGTCCTTGCTCGACCGCGAGCAGGTCGACATTGCCGACCAGACCTCCGGCGCTGACCGAGGGTCGCAGTGCGAGCACTGCGAAGCCAACCAGCATCCGTCCGTCCATCGCGACAAGCAAAGACGCATTGGGCAGGTAGACCATCTGGCGAAGCACATCAGCGGCATTTGTCAGCTGCTCCGGCGACCATCGCGCGTCGGCACGCTCGATCAAGCTGATGACTCGATCGATGTCCGTCAGGCGAGCGTCGCGGAGCTGTACTTCCACGCTGGCTGTGGTCCCTCGTGATGGTCGAGCGCCCTCTTGAAAGACGAGTGCCCGTGACGCCACGGTGTGTACCGGTGGATCCGGTGCCGGTGGTTCGCGCCGCTCCGGAAGGGCAGAACGCACCTTGCGGCAGGTTCCACGGCTGTCCCGGGGCGCTCCAACGTCTGTTGCAAACGAGGCGTCGCTGACTATGATACGGCATCGCGTCAGCGTCTATATCGGCGCGGTCGGTGTTCGTAATTTCCGTCACGGAACCTTGTTGCTGGGGAAGATGGGTCGCTCCGCAGGCCCGGTGGTAGCCGTCTGAGGGTGGCGCCACCCCCGAACGCGATGTTCCGCGCATTACGAGCCTCTGCCGGAGTCGTGGCTGCTGACATGAGGAGGATTTTGTTAGAGGAGGCTCGTTACATGAGGCTGAGGACACTCAGCGTGTTCGGTGTGGGTGTGGTCCTTGCGGCCAGCGCCTGCAACCCGGGCACTGCCACGCCGGCGCCCGCGCAGTCGAGCGCGGCATCAACGCCGGCCGGTTCCGCCGCTGGTGGTGGAAAGACCATCAAGATCGGGACTGAATTGCCGATGAGCGGTGGCGAGGTCGCGAACGGCGTACCGACGCAGAATGGCGTAATTCTCGCTATCCAGCAGGCTAACGCTGCAAACGAGCTGCCCGGTTGGACGCTCGACCTCAACGGGCAGGACGACGCCGTAAACGGGGCGCACGACGCGGCCCAGGGCGGCAAGAACATGACGACGCTGGTCAACGATCCCATGGTCGTTGGCGAGGTCGGTCCCTTCAACTCGGGCGTTGCTCAGGTTGAGATTCCGATCGCGAACGCAGCCGGCCTGCTCATGTGCAGCCCTGCCAATACGAACACCAGCCTGACCTACCCGCCGGATGCGCTGCAGTACCGGACGACCAACCCGGACAAGATCTCGTATGTCCGCCTGGCCGCCCCGGACAGCATCCAGGGACCGGCAGGTGCCGACTATGTCTACAACGACCTCGGCGCGCACTCGGTCTACATCCTTGATGACACCGAGACGTTCGGCGTTGGCGTTGGCGACTCGTTCCAGGCTGAGTTCGTCAAGGACGGCGGAACCGTCGTCAAGCGCGACAGCGCGCCCAAGTCCACGACTGACTACACGTCGCTGTTCCAGGCCGTAGCCAGCCAACACCCGGCAGCTGTCTATCTCGCAGGCACGACCCCGACCGGCATGGGCCTCGCGCTCAAGCAGGGCCGCACGGTTACCGGCTTCGAGACCATCCCGTTCATGGGTCCTGACGGCGTCGCCGATCTCGGTGGACCGACGACCCAGGGTTCGACGATCAACATCGCCGGCCAGGCCGCGGCAAACGTCTTTGGCACCGTCGCGGGCATCCATGACATCCCAGATGCAGCCAAGTTCACGGCGGACTACAAGGCCGCATTCAACGCCGATCCTGGCGCCTACAGCGCAATCGCCTATGCATGCGCCCAGGTGATCATCCAGGGCATCAAGACGGCTGTTGCCGCGGGCACGACCGACTATGCGGGTATCCGCGAGGCGGTCCGCGCCAGCACCACGGCGGCCGGAAACAGCTTTGACACGGTTATCGGCAAGGTGTCGTTCGACGTGAACGGCGATACCACCTCGCCGTACATGTCGTTCTACAAGACCGACATGACCTTGAATAACAATGCCGGCGGCTGGGTCTGGGACAAGCAGCAGGCATTCACGGATCCGAACGCGAACGGAAACGCATCTCCCGCCCCAGGGGGATCGGCTCCCGCAGCATCGTCGGGATCCTGAGTTCGATCTAGGTCCAGTAGGCCGGGGAGCAGCGCTCCCCGGCCTACACATTTCAGCGCTTAGAGGGCCTGAATGACCGGCATGGCGACGCACCTTCGCCGCGGGTCCAGTTTGCGGCCGATTCTCATCACGGTCGCCGCATTAGCCGTCTCTTACGCATATCTGGGCACGCCCCAGTTCATGAACGCCATGACGCTGGGCGCGATCTACGCCCTGATCGCCCTGGGCTACACGATGGTCTACGGGATCATCGAGCTGATCAACTTCGCCCACGGCGACATCTTCATGGTCGGTGCATTCGTGTCGTTGTGGGTACTGACCGTGCCGCTGGGTCTGATCGACCGGCCGATCAACGATCCTGCCCAGCTGACCCTCACGCTGGTCATCGTGACCATCCCCGTCATGTTGTTCATGGGCGTGATCGGTGTCGTGATCGAACGTTTTGCGTACCGTCCGCTGCGGCATGCTCCGCGACTCGCGCCGCTCATCACCGCGATTGGCGTGTCGTTCATCCTTCAGAACATCATCCAGGTTCTCTTCGGACCGTCGCCCCATCCCACGCCGCAGGTCTTTCCGCGCGTTGACGTCCTCTCGATCCCAGACATCAACATCTTCGACTTCTCGATCGCTGGAGGAATAGTCCGCGCGCTGAACCTGATGATCATCCTGGTTGCGATCCTGTTGATGGTCGGCCTGCAGGTCTTCGTCAACAGGACTCGCCTGGGCCGCGCGATGCGTTCTACGTCACAGGATCGCGAGGCGGCGGCGCTGATGGGCGTTGACATCAATCAGACCATCGCCGTCACCTTCTTCATCGCTGCCGCCCTGGCCGGCGCGGGTGGCGTGGTGTATGGCATCTACTTCGGCAGCGTGCAGTTCAACCTTGGCTTCTACGTGGGCCTCTTCGCCTTCACCGCGGCCGTGCTTGGGGGCATCGGCAACACCGTGGGTGCGGCAGTTGGCGGATTTGTTATTGCCTTCATCACCGTCATTGCTGCACAGATGGGTTACAGCCGGTGGTCCGAGGTCGCGGTCTTCAGCGTCTTGATTCTCGTTCTGGTCTTCAAACCCAGTGGCCTGTTCGGCCAGCCCCTCGGAGAGCGGGCATGACCGCCAAAGTTGCAGCCGCTCCGCGCAGTGACTGGCGCGCTCCGTTCCAGAAGTTTCGGGACGAGCACCACTCGCTGACCATCCTGCTCATCTGGCTGATCATTGCGATCGCCCTGCCGCTGATCGTCCAGATCCCGCCCTTGAGCACGTTCCAGCCGCAGATCGTATGGGTCGATGGCTTTGCCATCTCCGGCATCTACATCCTGTTGGCGCTGGGTCTGAATATCGTTGTCGGCTTCGCCGGCCTCCTCGACCTTGGTTATGCGGCCTTCTTCGCGATCGGCTCATACACGTTCGCGTTCGCGGCATCGCCGCAAGCGATCACTCACTTGAACATCCCGTTCTGGCCGATGCTGATCGTTGGTGCCTTGATCGCTGCCCTATTCGGCGTGCTCCTCGGGGCGCCGACCCTGCGCCTGCGCGGCGACTACCTGGCGATCGTGACCCTGGGCTTCGGCGAGATAGTGCCCGCGCTTTTCCTGAACGCTGACGCGTTGACGAAGGGAACCAACGGAATCGGCGGGATCCCTCAGCCGTCGTTGCCGTGCATCGGCGACTTCTGCGTGAAGTTCTCCTTTATCGACCCGTTCCCGTTCTACTTCACGATGATCGGCATCCTGGCCATCGTCATGGTCCTGATCTACAGACTGCTCGAGTCCCGTCTGGGCAGGTCCTGGATGGCCATTCGTGAGGACGAGCTGGCCGCTTCGAGCAGCGGCATCAACACGATCACGACCAAGCTGCTGGCCTTCGCCCTGGGCGCGTCGACGGCCGGCTTCGCCGGCGTGTTCAGCGCATCGAAGCTGGGCAACGTGACGCCGGACCAATTCCTCTTCGTCGTCTCGTTTACGGTGCTGGCCATGGTCGTCCTCGGTGGCATGGGCAACCCGTGGGGCGTCGTCATCGGCGCTTTCACGCTGTACACGATCCAGAGTGTGGTGCTCAAGGAGCTCAACCAGTTCTTCCAGAGCCAGCACGTGCCGATACTCCAGAACATCGACTTCGTCCAGTACCAGTTCCTGCTCTATGGCATCGCCCTCGTGGGCATGATGTTGTTGAGACCCGAGGGCCTGTTCCCGAGTAACAGGCGCAGACGGGAGCTTCACCAGGAGACGGTGGAAGAGACCGACATCGCGCCTCCGACTACGGCACTCGACGAGTCATGACCGATAACGACGCGCTGCCTGCGAGCGCACCCGCAATCGCCACGCCTGCCACAGCTGACGCTGACGCGCTGCTGGTTGCTGACCGGGTCACCAAGCAGTTCGGCGGTCTGACCGCGGTCCGCGAGGTCGACCTGACCATTCCGCGTGGCTCGATTGTGAGCATCATCGGGCCGAACGGCGCGGGCAAGACAACGTTCTTCAACATCATCGTCGGCATCATCGAGCCGACGGCTGGTGGCGTCAGCATGGCGGGCCGGCGAATGATCGGAAGACCGCTTCGAGCGTGGATCGAGCCGTTCGTCTGGATCGCGCCGGGCGTGCTGTTTTTCGTGCTGGCAACGCTCATCGCGCTGGCCGGCCAGGACGAGATCGGCGTCGGTGTGATCATCGTCGGCCTTGTCGTATTCGCCGCGATGCTGCTGGCCGCCGTGATTCGACCGCGTTGGTACCTCAACATGCTCCAGCGCTTCGGCGTGTTTCGGAGCGCGCGACCCAACGAGATGGCAGCGGCCGGCATCGGCCGGACGTTCCAGAACATTCGCCTGTTCGCCAACGCAAGCGCGCGCGAGAACGTGCTGGTGGGCATGCACCTTAAGCTCAAGTCCAATCTGCTCGACGCCTTTCTGAGCACGGGCCGCAGCCGCAGAGAAGAGGCCGCAGCGGCTGCGAAGGCAGATGAGCTGCTGGAGCTCGTCGGTCTCAAGGGCAGAGGCGACGCTCTGGCCAAGAACCTGCCCTATGGCGACCAGCGTCGCCTCGAGGTGGCACGTGCCCTGGCCAGCGAGCCGTCGTTGCTGCTGTTGGACGAGCCAACTTCAGGTATGAACCCCAACGAAACCACCGAGATGCGCGTGCTCATCAAGAAACTGCGCGACGAGCTCGGCATCTCTGTGCTGTTGATCGAGCACGACATGCACGTCGTCATGGGCATCAGCGATCACGTGACGGTGCTCGACCATGGCGAGAAGATCGCCGAAGGGTCGCCGGAGGCCGTGCGAGCCAACCCGAAGGTCATCGAGGCATACCTGGGTACGGCAGCGACATGACCGCCGGCATGAATCCAGCCACTTCGTCGTCCGACGCACCCGTACAGGTGGCCGCGACGCCTGACACTGGCCCCTCAGCCTCCGCACCGATGCTCGAGATGCGCGGCGTCCACACGTACTACGGCAAGATCCACGCGCTTCACGGCGTCGACATAGTGGTGAACAAGGGCGAGATCGTGACCCTGCTGGGCAGCAACGGTGCCGGCAAGACGACGACGCTCAAGACGATCAGCGGACTGCTTCATCCGCGGGCCGGGCAAGTCTTCTTCGAAGGCGCCGACATCACCAAGACGGCAGCTCACCAGCTCGTGATGAAGGGCATAGCGCACGCCCCCGAAGGGCGACGAATCTTTTCCCGACTGACCGTCATGGAGAACCTCCAGATGGGCGCTTTCACGCGCAAACCCGGTGAAAGCGCGCAGCAGCTCGATCGCTCGCTCGAGCTGTTTCCACGTCTCAAGGAAAGGCTCAAGCAGCGCGGCGGTTCACTGTCCGGCGGTGAACAGCAGATGCTCGCTATCGCTCGCGCGCTGATGTCCCAGCCAAGGGTGCTGTTGCTCGACGAACCATCGCTGGGTCTCTCGCCATTGCTCGTGCAGCAGATCTTCCAACTCGTCCAGGAGATCAACGGCCAGGGCATGACCATCCTGCTCGTCGAGCAGAACGCGGTACAGGCACTGGCCATCGCCCACCGTGGATACGTGCTCCAGACGGGCAAGGTCATCCTGAGCGACACGGCCGCGGGCCTGGCCGCCAATCCTGACGTCCGGCGCGCATACCTCGGCGAGATCTAGCGGGTCTACCATCTCTCTTTGAGCCGCTGGGTTACGAACGTGATCGAGCCGGATCCACCTCCGATCAAGGTCGAGCCAGTGGCCGACAACGCGCCGCGAAGAATGTTCGTGGTCATCGGCCTGATCGTCGGCGTGCTGTTGGTCGCCCTCTCGAAACCGTGGGGTACGTCGGTGTCTCCCACGCCCGCGCCGCCGCAGCAGGTTGCCGTGGCGCGGAGTGACGTACCGGCGACGCCGCTCAAATCGAGCGCACCCGCGTCGTCGGCAGTTCCGCGCGAGATCCAGGCTGCCCGCGCTCGAATGCTGTGTGGCTCCGAGCCGCAGTGGCGCCTGGTAACGATGGAGACCAGTTCGCTGGGTGTTTCGCGAACGGTTTACAGCGACGCGCCCGCGACAGCCAGCGGTCCAGACGATCAAGACATCCCGACCGTGCCGGTAACGGCTGCGCGCCTTCTGGGGATCGGCGTTTGTCGCCCCAGCGAATTCGACGAGCAGAACGGCACGAATCCAGTCAGTGGAGTTTCCATCTGGCGGATCCCTGCACTCGGTGCGCCGTCGATGGTGCCCGGACTGGTCCCAGTCGACATCGATCTGGCGCGCGTGGGCGAAGCCTATTACCGACCGGACGCGACGCAGGCGCCGCTGCCGACAGACACCAGCCCCGAGTGGAGTTCGGGGCGCTACGTTGTAGAAATCAGCGCTTCGAATTCACACGATCAAGCGCTTTGGTTCGCGCTCAGCTTCACTAGCATCCAACGGTCCGCCGAAATACTCGGCCAGTAATTTATGCACTGCGCATGAGATATATTCACCCTAATATGCGGACCAGTTGTAAGGTGCCCACTTCAACACGAGCCGTTACCCATGAATGAGGAGTCTGGGCTTTGAATCGTCTATCTGGAATTACCGCGCTGACGCTGATGGGCCTGTTGGCAGCAGCGTGCGGCGGTACCTCGAGCACTCCGTCACCGGCGGCGCCGTCGACACCGGCTGCGAGCCACGCCGCTCCGAGCGCAGCGCCAACTAACTCGACAGCCTCGACACCAGCGTCAGTGCCTGCATCGGCGCCCGGATCTGCGCCCGCTTCTGTCGCAGTTGTAGCCACAATCCCTCCAGACCAACTGCTCTTCGCGGGCAAGCTCACCATCTGCTCGGACCTGCCATATCCTCCACAGGAGTACTTCGACCCCAACGGCAACGCGATCGGCTCTGATATCGAGATTGGCGAAGCCATTGCGGCCCGCCTAGGCCTTCAGGCTGAGGTCGTCAACTCCGTCTTCGACACGATCATTCCGGCGCTGACCGGCGGCAAGTGCGACCTCATCATCAGCGCACAGAACATCAATGACGACCGCCTGACACAGGTCGACATGATCCCGTACTTTCAGGCCGGCCAGGCCTTCCTCGTACAGAAGGGCAACCCGGCCAACATTCAGACGGTGCAGGACCTATGCGGCAAGACCGTCGCGGTGGAAGCCGGCACAACGATGCTCGACTACCTGAGCGGCACGAGTGCGTTCAAGAACGGTGGGCTACCTAAGGTCTGCACCGATGCCAGCGCTGCTGCCGTCGTGGCCAAACCATTCCAGAAGGACTCGGACGCCCTCGCCGCGCTCCAGTCCGGGACGGCTGACGCCTACTTCTCCGATCTGCCGGTCGTCATAGGCTATGCAGCCGCTCAACCTGAGACATTCGAGGTAGCGCCCGTTCCGCAGATCGACCCGGCGCTCGAGGGCATTAGCGTGGCGAAGCCATCCGATCCGTCGCAGCAGCACACCGCGATCTATGACGCTGTTAAGACCGCGCTGCTCGCCTCGATCGCGGATGGAAGCTACCAGGCGATTTTGACCAAATACGCCGTCGAGTCTGGTGCGATCACGGCTGACGTGGTGAACACGCCAGAGGTAGCACCCTCGCCCGGCGCGTCCTGATCCACAGGCAGAGAACTGCTCAGTCTTCTTCCGCCAAGTAATACAGCCCGCCGAGCGTTCGCGCTTGGCGGGCTGCTTGCCATGGCCGTGATCGTCGAGGCGTGTTCTGGAACGCGCCGTGCAGCGGCGTATCAATACAACTGGAACATTTTCTTCGACTCGCTATTCCGGCCCGACCCCCGCATTATTCAGGGCCTGCTGCTCACCCTGTCCATCGCGATCACCAGTCAGATCATCGGCGTGATCCTAGGCATCTTGGGGGCGCTGGGCCGTCTGTCGCGCGTTCGTCCCGTTCGCTGGGCAGCCAACGTCTACGTTTGGATCTTCCGTGGCACGCCGCTGCTGGTCCAGATCATGATTATCTATTACGGCTTGCTGAACACGGGCATCTGGCGATGGGACGACATCAACGTGAGCGGCTTCGTCATCCAGGGTGCGTGGATGGCCGGGATCGCTGCGCTGGGCGTGAATGAGGGCGCATACATGACCGAGATCGTGCGCGCCGGAATAATCTCCATCGATCCCGGCCAGATGGAAGCTGCGCGCTCATTGGGCATGACATACGGCAAGGCCATGCGCCGTATCATCCTGCCCCAGGCAGCGCGCGTGATCGTTCCGCCTTTGGGCAACGAGTTCAACAACATGCTCAAGACGACCTCGTTGCTGGTCGTGATCTCCGTTCCGGAATTGTTCGTAATCTTCTCGATTCTTAACGGCAACGGACCTACGTCCTTCCACCCGTTCGAGCTGTTCCTTGCTTGCGCATGCTGGTTCCTTCTGCTGACCACGATCTGGAGCTTCATTCAAGCGTGGATCGAGCGCCGCTTGGCGCGCGGGTCGCCAGGGGCCCAAGCCCAGGGACCAAGCCTCTCAGCTCGGCTCTTCGGCTTCCGCCCGCCGGCCTCGGACCCCTCAGCGCTGGGGTCGCGCTGACATGGTGGAAATCAAGGAGCATCTGCTCGACGTCGTGGGCGCGCCGGAGGAGACGACTCCGGTGGTTGTCCAAGCCGTAGCCGTGCGCAAGTCATTCGGTCGAGTGGAAGTGCTCAGGGGTGTGTCACTCGCAGTCAAGCGGCGCGAGGTCGTGCTAATACTTGGTCCGTCGGGTTCGGGCAAGACAACGTTCTTGCGCTGTATGAATCATCTCGAGAAGATCGACGGCGGCACCATGTCGGTAAACGGCCACCTGATCGGCTACCGCGAGAACAAGGGCAAGCTCATCGAGGACAAGGAATCGGCCATCGCCAAACAGCGTCGGGACATTGGTTTTGTCTTCCAACGCTTCAACCTGTTTCCGCACAAGACCGCGTTAGAAAACGTGATCGAGGCACCGACGCAAGTCCGCGGCGAGAACGAGGACAAGGCACGCGAGGTGGGCCTTGCGCTACTGACGCGCGTAGGGCTGGCGCACAAGATCGATGCCTACCCGGCCCAGCTTTCGGGCGGTCAACAGCAGCGCGTCGCGATTGCACGCGCGCTGGCCATGCGGCCCGCCTTGATGCTGTTCGATGAGCCGACCAGTGCCCTGGATCCCGAGATGATCGGCGAGGTGTTGGCGGTCATGAAGGAGCTGGCGTCAGAGGGCATGACCATGGTCGTCGTCAGTCATGAGATGGGCTTCGCCCGAGAGGCAGCCGACCGCGTGGTGATGATGGACGATGGTCAGATCATCGAAGAGGGCACGCCCGAGCACTTCTTCGAGGCGCCCGCGCACGAGCGAACGAAGGCGTTCCTCTCAAAGATCCTCTAAGGGATCTCGTACAGCTCCCGGCGCAGCACGCCGATGAACGGTAGGTTGCGGTAGTACTCGCCGAAGTCGAGGCCGTAGCCGACGACGAACTCGTCGGGAATGGTGAACCCGCGATAGTCGATAGGGATCTCCACGAGGCGGCGCGCCGGCTTGTCAAGCAAAGCGCAGATCTTGAGCGTCGAGGGGTTCTTGCCGCGCAGGTAGCGGAGCAGATAGTTGAGCGTCAGGCCAGTGTCGATGATGTCCTCGACAATGAGCACGTCCTTACCCGCGATCGATGAGCTCAGGTCCTTGAGGATGCGCACGAGACCGGAGGTTTCGGTGGAGGCGCCGCCGTACGATGAGACCTCCATCAAATCGATCTGGACGGGCACGTCGATGGCGCGCATCAGATCGGCCATGAACGGTAACGACCCCTTCAGAACGCTGACGAGGGTTACCGATCTGCCCGCGTAGTCGGCGGAGATGAGCGCCCCAAGCTCGCGCACCTTGGCCCGGACATCCTCCTCGGTAACCAGGATCTGGCCGATGTCACCGTGCAGATCCGGAAGCCGGGCCTCACGCTGAGCCTGAACCATCTATTGACCCCTCCTATAGAACGCGGTGAGCGTTGCTGACGTGCCGTCAGGCGACGGCGCGCGCTGCCCGATAGGCGCGGCGACCGCGCCGTCGCCGTGAGCCACGCGAGACGCGACGGCGCGCAGTGGCCATGGGCATCGGCAATGAGCCGATCTTTGTCGATGTACCGGTGGGCAGCGATGCATCGTCGTCCGCAGGTGGTGGCACGACGAGCGACAGCTTGACCTGGTTGTTGGCCCGATCGGCCGCCACCTGGCCCTCGAGGCCGCTGAGTGACGCGGCAAGATCGAAGCGGCCGTATTTCAGCATCAGCGCTCGGAAATCCTTGCCGTAAAACAGCTTGACGCGGATGTCCGGGTAAAGCTCGCGAAGACGACGAAGCTTGCGGTTCTTGCGCCGAACGAGGCTCTGCTTGAGGGTAGTCAGCTCCACGTAGATATCCAGGTCGGGAAGGTAGAAGTCGGGCGAAAAGCTCTCGACGACCTTGCCATCGAGACCCCACATGATCGGGAACGTGCGCGGTTCGTATTCCCACCTGACCCCGTAGTAGTCGAGGATGCGCGCCAGCTCCGCCTCGCTGGCGTGGGCGAATCGTGTGTCTTCGATCACCTGCGCGCGGCGCCGTCCGTTCCGCCACCGCCGGCCGCCAGCAGCTGCGTGAAGTCGCCGTCATAACCAGCCAGCAGCTCGTGCATGTCGAGGACGTCGTCGGCGGTGACCAGCTCCAGCTTCTCAGGCAGGTCTTCGCCGAGATGCTCTGGTTCGAGATCGACTGCGAGCTCAATGTCAGAAGCGTCGATGATCGACAGCTCGCTTTCGTCGGATTCGACCGTCACGATGGCGACGGTGTGGCTACCGCAGCGCGAGCAGTCGAGGTCGACGAAGAAGAGACCGTCGCGCTCGGCGAGAAGCTTTATCCGGCTGCCGCGGAAGCGACGGCCGCAGGCGGGACAGGTGAACGAGGTCAACTGAGTCCGCAGCCAGTCGGGGCTGTCCATCTGATCGCAGTCTAGCCCGTCGGAGGGCGACTGGAGTGCAGTTGGGGGCGCAGGGAATTACGCCAGTGTTAAGGCTTTGCGCGAGTGTCGTGACCTGGCCACGCGGTATACTCCCCGGCAGTATGACGACACCTACCAAAGCGGTCGAAGGGCCGTCGCGGCACAGCTATACCAAGGACCGCGCCCAGCTCCTTCGGCGCCTGTCGCGAATGGAAGGACAGGCTCGTGGCATAGCCCGGATGGTCGAGCGCGGCGACTACTGCATTGACATCCTTCAGCAGACGGCAGCCCTGAGGGCGGCCGTCGACGCAGTGTCACTGCTGTTGATGGAGGATCACGTCGAGGGTTGCCTGGCGACAGCGGTCAAGACCGGTGAGGCAGCGACCTATACCGAGGAGGTAATGGAGGTGGTGCGCCGCGCGATGGGCCGTCCAGTCAGGGCTCGCCCGGCCGACTGACCACCGCGCTCAACTCCGACCACCGCTTCTTCCACAACGGACCGGCGTCTGGGGAGCTTTCTCCACAATCCGCATGCCCATCCGGGAAGTCGTGGAAAAGCCGGTTGAAACTCGTCAATCGCGTCGCGAGACTGCGCGTCCTCCACACCACTGGCGCGCCCAAAGCGGGGAGGCGTCCCAGACCGAGTACGGTAACTTCGCCGGTTTCGGCGACCGGGTAACTCCGGTCAGATCAGCCGGTCGGCGGGGGAAAACTGAAAGGCCGGTGGTGTCGGAAACGTCACGCCAATGGGAGCGGGGACAGCGCAACGGTTCAGCGGCGTTCGGGCATGGACGTCACTGATCGGTCCTCGCTCCCACGGCGACCTCTTCCACGAAGTGTCGATGAGCTGCCGCCGATTTCGCGCGACTTCGTCCAGGTACTCGATGCGCTGCTGCCCGAGCTCGGCTTCGAGCTGACAACGACGCAACGAACGGCCATCGAGGATCACGCCCGGCTCCTGCTGGCCTGGAACGATGCCATCAACCTGTCGGGTCTGAGAACCCCGGCCGACGTCGCGCGCGGCCACGTACTCGATGCGCTCGTGGCGGTGCCCGCGTTACGAGCGATCGCGCGCGGCCGCCTCGACCTGCTCGACATTGGCAGTGGCGGCGGCTATCCGGGGCTGCCCCTCGCCGTGGCACTGCCGTCGCCACGCGCCGCTCTGGTCGATTCGATTGCCAAGAAGGCCGCGTTTCTTGGAGCCGCCGCCGCCGCCGCGGCGGCGGCGACGGGCGCGAAAATCAGCGCGCTCAACGAACGCGCCGAAGACCTCGCCGACGAGCCGGACCATCGTCAGGGCTGGGACCTGGTCGTGGCCCGGGCCGTGGGCACTGTCTCCGAATGTGCCGAGCTCGGGCTGCCGCTCGCGCGCCGCCACGGCCACGTGGTCATCTGGAAGCGCGCGAGCGATCAACCGGCGCGCGCGGCGCTCGACCAGGAGATCGAGGGCGCGCGCCGGATCGTCCAGGCTGCCGGGGGGTCAGGCATCCGCGTCGTCGAATTGCGCGCCGGCGAGAGGCTCGGGCTTCCAGGCTGCCTGCTCGTCGTGATTCGCAAGACCCGCCCAACTCCGGATCGCTATCCGCGCTCACCCGGCGAGCGAAAACGCGGCAGGGTAACCTGACCGCGCATGCGGATCGCCGTGCTGTCTGACATCCACGGCAACCTGCCGGCCCTCGAGGCAGTGCTCGCTGCGCTCAAGCCCTACGACGCCATCTGGCAGCTCGGCGACATCGTCGGCTACGGCCCTCAGCCGGACGAAGTCGTCGCGCGCCTGGTCGACGAAGGCGCCACCGGCGTGCGCGGCAATCACGACGCCGCGGCAATCGGTCAGCTCGATACCGACAGCTTCAACGACGACGCACGGGCCGCCGTGGAATGGACGGCGGAACGGATCACGCCGCGAACCAGGGACTGGCTGGCGGCCTTGCCGGAGCGTTCCGTCGAGCAACCGTTCACGCTCGTACACGGCAGCCCGCGCGACCCGACCTGGGAGTACGTCTTCACGGCGAGCGTGGCGCGAGGCAACCTTTCGGCCTTCAGCACCGACCATTGCCTGGTGGGCCACACGCACATCCCGGTTGTCTACCGCGACAAGAATGGAAGAATGGAAGGCATCCAGATCGATGCCGGCGACAAGCTGAAGCTGAGCAGCCAGCGTTCGATCGTGAATCCGGGGAGTGTCGGCCAGCCGCGCGACGGCGATCCGCGCGCGAGCGCCATGCTTCTCGATACGGACGAGCAGACCCTTGAGTGGCGAAGGGTGGAGTATCCGATCGCGGCGGTGCAGAAACTGATGGCCGCCCACAAGCTGCCCGCTCGACTCGCCCGTCGCCTCGAGTTCGGGCTGTGAAGCCACCACCCGATCGCGATCAGCGCTCGGCGAGCGATCCAGATCGCTCGCCGAGCGCGGACCAACCGCCCGGCTCGATGAAGCCGTGGCTGCACGGACGGCGACCGGGCGATCGGCGGGTGCGAGTCGAGCGGCCACATGCACAGTTCTTTCGCTACGCGGGTCCGGGAACGCTCGTGGCGCGCGAGGCGGCCTCCGCACCACGGACGCGAACCGGCCGGTTCCTGAGGGACTTCCGCCACGTCTTGCTGGGCCGGGCGCTGTCGATCCACGAGGAGATCGAGGAACGACTGACCAAGAAGAAGGCGCTGGCCATCTTCAGCAGCGATGCCATCAGCTCTTCCGCGTACGCGACCGAAGAAATCCTGCGCGTGCTTGTCCTCGGCGGCACTGCTGCGCTCTTCCTGAGCTTGCCGGTCGCGATAGCGATTGCGATCCTGCTGGCGGTTGTTTCCACGTCGTATCGCCAGATTGGATACGTCTACCCCAACGGCGGTGGCGCGTACGCCGTGGCGCGCGCCAACTTTCCGACGATCTTTGCCCTGATCGCCGCCGGATCACTGCTCGTCGACTACATCATGACCGTCGCCGTTTCGACGACTTCGGCCGTGGAGCAGGTCATCTCCGCGGTGCCCACGTGGAACGACTGGCGAGTCGAAATTGGCGTTGTCGCTGTGCTCCTGATCATGGTCGGCAACCTGCGCGGCCTGCGCGAGTCAGGCAACATCTTCGCGCTGCCAACGTATCTCTTCGTCGGCTCGGCGCTGCTCATGATTGGCATCGGCCTGATGAAGGTCCTGGGCGGCGAAGGGGTTCCGCCGCCCAACCCCGTTCCGGGCCAACCAGATCCGCTCGAACCGCTCGGGATCCTGCTTCTCTTGCGCGCCTTCGCCGGCGGCTCCGTGGCCCTGACCGGAGTCGAGGCGATCGCGAACGGTGTTCCGGCCTTCAAGCCGCCCGAGCCACGCAATGCGGCGACCACCCTGACGGCCATGGCGATCCTGCTCGCTGTCCTGTTCATCGGCATCACGTTCGTCGCGGACTCTTTCGGCATCGTGCCGATCGACTTCCCCGCGACGAGAACGGTCATCAGTCAGGTCGCGGCCGTCAGCTTTGGAGAAAACACCGTCGCGTTTTACCTATTCCAGGCATTTACGGCCCTGATCCTGTTCCTCGCTGCGAACACGAGCTACGCCGCGTTCCCGCGCCTCGGCGCGATCCTCGCCCATGACGGCTACATGCCGCGAGTCTTCTCGTTCCGGGGCGACCGGCTCGCCTTCACGAGCGGCATCATCGTGCTCAGCGCGGTTGCAATCACCCTGATCGTTCTGTTCCAGGGCGATACGCACGCACTGATCCCGCTTTACTCCGTGGGCGTCTTCATCTCGTTCACGATCAGCCAGGCCGGAATGGTCAAGCACTGGATTCGCGAGCAGGGGTCCAAATGGCGCCTCAAGCTGGGCATCAACGGACTTGGCATGATCCTGACCGGTACCGTCGCGATCGTGGTGTTCCTGGCCAAGGCCCCGACGTCGTTGCTCGTCGCAGTGATCATTCCGCTGCTCGTGCTCATGATGCTGTTCATTCACCGCCAATACGAGGCGTCGGCCAGAAGCCTGAAGGTCCGCGACGACATCGTCATTCCGCCTCCGAGGCGTGAAGAACGCGTGATCGTTCCAGTACCGGGCATCACGCGCGCCGTCGTCCAGGCAGTCAACGTGGGCCGCTCGATCGCGCCGGACATTCGGGCTGTGCTCATCTCGGACGAACCCGAAGCCGCAGCAAAGATCCGCGATCGCTGGGAGAAACAGATTCCGGACGTGCCACTGGTCATCGTTGAATCGCCATATCGGGCGCTCGTTGGGCCGCTGCTCGCATACCTCGACGTGCTGACCCAGCAGTGGCCTGATGACAGGGAGGAGCCGATCACCTTCGTGGTCATTCCCGAATACGTCGCTCGGAGCTGGTGGGAACGGATCCTCTACAACCAATCGGCCAATCGCCTGCGCGCGGCCCTCATCGGAAGACCGCACACCGTCGTCGTCAACGTTCCTTACCGACCTGAGGACGTTCATGACGTGGATGGCGCCGAGGTGATCCCACAGACTCAGCCTCGCCCTTCGTGATCAGATGCCGGTGCTACCCTTCGGCGCTATATGGGAGAAGGCAAGCCGGCGTTCAAGAAGGCCGCGCTGGCGCTTAACGGGGGGCCAACTGACGAGCTCGTGGTGACGCTCGGCTGTCAGCTGGCGATGAAATCGGGCGCGGAGCTCGTGGCAATTCACGTCATCGAGGTCGACTGGAGCCACGAGCTTTCCGACGAGTTGACCGAGGAGAACGAGGCGGCGTCAGCAGTGCTCGACCAGGCGGAAGGCATCGCCGAGCACTTCAAGGTGAAGATCTCGGGTGACCTGCTGCAGGCGCGCGAGGTTGCCGCCGCGCTCGTCGACGAGGCTATCGAGATCGGCGCGGACGCGATCATCCTCGGCCTGCCTTACCGCAAGCGTTTTGGCGGCGATTTCGCAATTGGTGGCACCATCCCGTATGTCTTCCAGAACGCCCCATGCCAGGTCGTCGTGGCGCGCGAGCCGATGCCGTCGGCGCCCAGGGTGGAAATGGTTCCGCCGGCGGTAAAGATCGCGACGCCCGTGGGTACGGGCAGCAGCGCTGGCCCAAGCGGCGGCCTGAGCGGCTGGAGCCTGCGCAACAGATCACGCGGCAACGGCCGCAAGAACGAGGAACATTGATAGATGAGAGTTACGTGCGAGCGGTGATCATCGGCTGCGGCCGAGTAGGGGCGGGGCTCGCCGAGCGCCTGGCGCGTGCCGGTCACGACGTCACCATCGTCGACATCGACACGGACGCGTTCAATCGTCTCGAGCCGGACTTTCCCGGCCAGGCTGTCCGCGCCGACGGCACTGACGAAGACGTGCTGCGACGAGTTGGAACGGAGAACGCCGACTACTTCTATGCCCTGACCGAGGGCGACAACCGCAACGCGTTCGCCGCACAGCTCGCGGCCGAGACGTTTGACGTCAAGAACGTCGTCGCCAAGATCAACGACCCAGTACGGGCCGAGGCGTACACGATGCTTGGCCTGTCGACGATCTGCCGGACACGATTGCTGGTGGATGCCCTGGCGCAATACACCGGTCTGCCGGGCGACGAGGGTGCGGCCGGCGTCCGCACCGCCGAAGGTCATCACGATCACCACGACGGCACAGTGCCGGCACTGCACAGCGAGAGGTAGTCATGTACATCGTCGTTGTCGGTGGCGGAAAGGTCGGCTACTACCTGGCCAAGGAGCTGCTCGATGCTGGTCACGAGCTCGTAATTCTCGAGAAGAACGCCACGCGCGCCCGCCAGATTCAGGATGAGCTGGGCAGCATCGTGCTGAATCGCGACGGTTGCGAGGGCAAGCACCTGGCAGAGGCTGGCGCGAACCGAGCGTCGATCGTTGCCGCGGTTACCGGCGATGACGAGGACAACCTCGTCGTGTGCCAGATGGCCAAGCACCACTTCGACGTGCCACGAACGATCGCCCGCGTCAACAATCCGCGCAACGAAGACTTGTTCCGCCACCTGGGCGTGGACGAGATCATCAGCCCGACGCGCATGGTGCTCTCGGCCATCGAGCAGGACATCCCGGTCCACGAGTTGCTGCACATCGCCCAACTCAAAGGCGGCGAGCTCGACCTCGTCGAGGCGCAGATCGGCGAGGACTCACCGGCGGTCGGCCGCAAGCCGGCCGATATCACCCTGCCCGAGGGCTGCTCACTTTTCCTGCTTCTGCGTGGCAATGCCGTCCAGCAGGTCCGACCGGATACGGTCTTTCAGGCGGGAGACAAGGTACTCGCCGTGTCACGAGCGGACGTGGAAAACTCTCTGCGTCGCGAGCTCATTGGTGACGCGGAGGGGCTGGGTGACCCAGCGCTGACGCGCTAGCTGCGCTGCAGCGCGATCCGATTCGCTGACCGGCTCCATGGTTGCGCAGTCCGCTGGACGGGCTGATCGGCCCCTTCCGCCTGCGTCCAAGGTCCTGCGCCGCGCACTTATCGGCTGGGGCCTGGGCCACGTGATGCTCGGCGATCGGCGCGGTTGGCTGTTGCTGATCGCGCAGCCGATCGCGATCGTCGCGGTCCTCGTTCTGGCGCTGACCTTGATCGACGGGACCCGCTGGCTGGTGGTCTATCCACCCCTCGTCCTGTTGCTCGTTGTGTGGGTCGTTCAAGCGGTGGACGCCTACCAGCGGGCGGTGAAAATGGGCGCCAAGGCTGGCGGTGCGATGTCCGTTGTCGTGTTCCTGCCGGTGGCCCTGATCCTCTTGACGGCGTTCTGGCTGATCGGTGGTCGGCACGGCTCTGCCAGCGCGACGGTGGGCGACTACATCGAGGCATGGATGGACGACGAACCGGCCGCTGCTGCCCTGCTATTTGCCGACGGCCGATCTGCCGATGCAGTCAGCACCCAGTGGACGGCCGAGAACCAGATGCTCCACGATCACATCAGCGACGCCTACTCCAATTTTGGCCCCGACAGTGGCTTGGACCCCGATCATCCATTCGACAACCTGCGCTTTCGCGAGCCTGTGCACTCTGGCGACGGCCGTGTTTCGATGGTTGTCGAATTGGTCCGCAACGAGCGCGTAGCTACGACGGTGCTTGGCATCATTCCAACTGCAGGCCAACAGGAGGTCACCGTCGAGCGCGACATGACCATCTGGCTCGAGCAGGTCCCGGACACGCGGCCGTCGTGGCTGCCGTTCACCGGTCTCGAGTCCTATTCCTGGAAGATCAGCTCGGTTGACGATTCGCCCGATTGAGGGGGCGTCCAAGCAGCGAACGGCGGAAAGAATGGCCCAAGCACAACCTGGTCATGCGTCGGCAGCTCATGCGCCCATTTCGGGGGCGCAGTATCTGCGGCTCGTCGCGCTGGCGGCGGCAATCGGCATTCCCGCGGCCTTGGTGGCAGCGCTGTTCCTGGCGGTCGTCCACTGGCTCGAATCGTGGCTGTGGGATGACCTGCCGCGGATGCTCGGCTTCACCGAGGCGCCGTGGTATCTGCTGATTGGCCTGCCTCTCAGTGGGGCGCTGATCGTTCTCGCGGCCCGTCGGTTGCTGCCCGGGGATGGCGGCGCGTCGCCGCTCCGCGGTCTGGAGGCCGAGGCTACTCCGCCCAGCCATGTGCCCGGAGTTGTCGTAGCTGCGCTGGGGACCCTGCCGTTCGGCGCAATCCTTGGCCCTGAGATGCCCGTGATTGCACTCGGCTCTGCCGTCGGCGTAGTGGCAACGCGCCTGCTAAGACTCGGCGAGGTCGAAACCAAGGTGATCGCAAACGCCGGAACATTCTCGGCCATCTCAGCCCTGTTCGGCGGTCCGCTCGTGGCCGGCATGTTGCTGATCGAAGCGGGCGTCGGAGCGGGGGCCATGCTCATTCCAGCTTTGTTGCCCGGACTGGTCGCGGCAACGGTCGGCTATCTGATCTTCACGGGGCTGGGTAACTTCGGCGGCCTCCCGCAAGCAGGCTTGACCGTGCCGAGCCTCCCTCCCTACGTGAGCATCAGCGTCATCGACCTGGGCGTGGGGGTCGGCGTTGGAATCACCGCTGTGATGGCAGTTCTGATCAGCCGCGTGATCGCAGTACGCACGGATGCATTGGTGCAACGCCTATCCATGCCGGTCGTGCTCATCGGCGGAGGTCTCGGAGTCGGCCTCATTGCTTTTGTTTGCCAGCAGCTCGGGGTCAGCCCCAACGATGTCCTGTTTTCAGGACAATCGGCCTTGCCCGACCTGGTCAATGCCGGCACGGTGAGCTTGCTCGGCGTACTGCTCGTGGCCAAAATGATCGGCTACGGGTTGAGCCTTGGCTCCGGATACCGCGGAGGCCCAATCTTTCCGGCGATCTTTCTCGGGGTAGCACTCGCTTCCGTGGCGCACGTCGTCCTCGGGGTGTCGCCGACGCTCGCGATCGCCGTGGGCACCGCGGCCGGCATGGCGGCACAAACACGCTTGCTTTTCTCGCCCCTGCTGTTCGCCGCTCTGCTGGTTGGTTCCGCCGGGACCGACACCCTGCCCGCCGCCGTATTCGCCACGGTTACGGCTTGGTTGCTGACCACAGGACTGACCAACCGAGGGCTGTGGCCCAAGCCGTCGACGACGACGGCGGCGTCGACGGCGGCGGCGGCGAGCTAGCTAGCCCGCTTCGTCACCGATCTCGTCTATCTCGTCGTGACGAATCAGCCGCAGGCGCGGCACGCCGTTCGCCGCGAGAGCTGCTCCGCGGGTCAGCGCGGGGTATGGCTCGAGCAGCCCCATCTCGACAGCGCGCTCGACTGCCTCGCCCCTGGATGAGGCCCACAGTTTCCCGTAGATCGACATGGCGTGCGTCTTCACGGTGTTGCGCGAGATCATCAGCCGCTCGGCGATCTCCTGGAACGATAGGTACGTGGGCAGGAACGGCAGGACCCGCAGCTCGGCAGATGTCAGGGCGGAGGAACCAATGAGCGTGGCCGTCGCGTCAGCCAGATGCGCTCGGACTTCGACAAGCTGGGCACTCAACGTCCCCAGCGACGGCCGGCGCCGAACGATGGTCTCCGCTTCGCGGAGGGCCAGCTGGGCGCCGGCCGGATCCGACACGGCGAGATAGGCGCGACAAAGGTTAAGCAACGCATCGACTGACAGCCACGCCGCTGCGTGATTCGCCAGTGGCCTGACCAGCTGGGCACGTACGAGGCTCTCACGGCCACGGTCAAAATCGCCACGCTGGATTGCAATTCGCGCGCTGATGGCGTGGACGAAGAGGACCGCCACGAAGTCGTCGAAGCCCCACAGCTCGCGCAGCTCCTCGGCGCGTTCGATCAAGTCTTCGGCGCCGGCCCAGTCACCTGCATTGAGGCGCAGCTGAGCGCGCTTTGCGAAGGCGCTCATGACCGTGGACCACGAACCTGAAGCGCCCGTTCCAATCGCCTCGATATAGGCGAGATCAGCCGAGTCGACGTCGCCCAGCATCTCGTATGCAGAGCCGGCCATGAGCAGCGCCGTGGATCGCCAGGTGCTACCTGGTCGTTCGAGGGCCAGTGCGATCTTGGCCTGGGCGAGGGCGTCCGCGGCGCCGGAGCGATTCATCATCGCGCGCAACATGGCGCGTTGCGACGCAAACGATGCAGAACCGTCGCCGGGCGACCCGTGGTACGTGGCACGCTCCGCGACGTCTGCCATGGCGTCCGCCTCGTCGCCCCGACCGGTGAGCAGATAGACCCACGCGGCGATGACGGCAAGTGGTGGGTGACGCGTTATCGCCTCGACGTCGAGAAAGCTCAGCCATCGGTCCAGCGTGGCCGTTCGGCCATGCTGATGCGCAGCGTAGGCGGCAGCCGTGATGTAGCGCGCGGCCGTGTGGTGGTCTTCGCCGGCAAGAGCATGTTCGATCGCCAGATCTACTTCCCCAGCCGCGTGGTACCAGCTCGACGCCCGACGGTGCATGAGCGCGCTCGATCCAGGCTCTCGCGTTTCCAGCTCCTGCGCCAGCAGCTCACGCAAAAGGTTGTGATATCGGTAAGTCGGTTCCTCGGCAGCAAGCTCCTGGATAAGCAGGCTGCGCTTGGTGAGCTCGCGCAGGCGACCGCCGGCGTCGGGCAATCCGGTGATGGCTTCGGCTACCGCCGGCGAAACTCGGCCCAAGACCGAGGTTCGGGTAAGGAAAATCAGGTCGTCATCGCCGAGTCCGTCCTCGAGCTCCGAGCGGATATATGCGGCGACGTGACCGTCCGTGCCTTTGAACGAAGCCACGTGGGCCAAACCGCCGCCGCTCCTGTTGAGGGCACGTGTGGCCAGGTAAACACCCGCCGCCCAGCCCTCTGTGCGTTCCGTCAGAACGGCTATGTCGTCGATCGTCAGCTCGCAGCCAACCGTGCGAACGAGCTCGCCAGTTTCGGCCGCGTCGAGAGCCAGCTCGTCAACTCCAAGCTCGAGCAGATCACGACTCGCGGCCAGCCTGGCAAACGGCAAACGAGGCTGGTATCTGCTGGCGATCGCGATCCGGAAGCCTGATGGCAGATGGTCGATGAGCGTGCTGATGGCATCGAGCGAGCTCTGATCCGTGAGGAGATGTGCGTCGTCAAGCACGATCAGGCCCGGTTGTCGCCATGAGTGCAGCTCAGAGACGAGCAGCGGCAAGCCCGCGGAAAGGATCTTGCGGCTACTGCCGGAGACGGCGCGGGCTGTCTCAGCGCCTATCGGCGACACCCGGTCGAACGCGGTCGCGAGGCACGCCATCAGCACGACCGGGTCGTTTTCCGTTATGTCGACGGTCAGCCACGCCACGGGTCTGTCCTGGCGCGCCACCCATTGGCTGAGCAGCGTCGTCTTGCCGTAGCCGGGTGGCGCGACAAGCGAAACGACGGCTGGTGCCGCGTCGTCGAGGATTTCGAGCAGGCGATCGCGCGTGACCATGCCGCTGCGCGGCGGCGGGGCAGTGATCTTTGACGCTATGACCGGAAACGCGGGTCGAAACGGCACGTCGCCCCCCTTCGACACCCGTCGCGATTGGTCACGTTCCCGAGGAGACGGCTTTGCCAGTGACATGGCGGGCAAGGTCCTCGGGGATTTGCGCTGTCCCAAGACTCTAACGCCCGAGTGCAACGAGTGCGTAAGAGCCGAATGGCCCACGTCGATTTGGTCGCGCCCTTCCCTATCCGCCGCATGCCTGAAGGAATTACTCGAGCGCGGCCTCGACGTCGTATCCGGCAGCCAGGGCGATACGCGGCGCGGCCGAGATGACCCGCGCCGAGCCAACGTCATCACTGATGGCCACGAGCACCGCGAACAGGTCCTCCAGTCTGACCCCAGCGATCTGCGCCGCACAGACAGCCGATCTGAAAGAGGAGGCCGGTGCATCGACGGCAACAAGCGCGGCGACTCGTGTCAATGCTTCGGTTCGGGCGTCAAGGTGGGGCACGCGTTGCGAGCGGTTATCTCGGTCCCCCACCGCTGCCACGAACTCCGGATCTCCAATTGTCAAGCGGCGGAAAGCCTCTTCGACTGAAGTCATCTCGGTACCCCGCGCACGTTTGCCGTTGAGCACTGATTGCGGCATTCGAAATGTCTGCGGACGCCCAGGATCGTGCGTCATCTCTTGTAGGTGATTGCCTGCAGCGGGGGCGAAAGCCTGTCACCCCGATTGGACGATGCTCCGCCATCCCTCGACTGGTCTGATCAAAGGCGTCACAAACTGCGCAAAACCGATCGGAGGACGTGTCACATGACACTCGGACCGCTGGAGTACACGGTCATCGGCTTCGAGGGCAACAACTTCGACGGAAGCATCGCCCGCGAGATCGCCAAGGTCGTAGAGAACGGCACCATCTCACTTGTCGATGTGGTGTTTATCGGCCGCGATGGCTCTGGGCATCCGGTCATCCTCGAGTTGGACAACAAGGACGACCCGCGTTTCGCAGGCTTTCAAAGCCTGGTCTCGGGCCGCATGGGTCTGTTCACCGAAGAGGACCTGATGGAGATCGCCGAGTCGCTCCCAGACGGGGCTTCTGGCCTGATTCTGCTCTTCGAACACCGTTGGGCAGTCGAGATCAAGAAGGCGATGGAGAACGCCGGTGGCTTCCTCGTCGCACGGACAGTAATTCCGCCTGAGGTCGTCGAGGAAGTCAGCGCCGAGCTCGACGCCCAAGCCACCCCTGCCTGATCCGCTTAAGACAAGAATAAGGAGTCACGAGATGCTTATGCGCCGCCGGGGAATGCCACTCGTTCGAGCCGCGGCCACCACGGCAGTGATCGCAGGCACGGCCGGAGCTGTCAGCCATCACCAGCAGCAGAAGTACGCAGCGCAGGAAGCTCAGCAGCAGGCGCAGGCGCAGCAGGTTTACGAACAGGGCATGCAGGCAGGTCAGCAGCAAGCCATGATGTCGCAGGCACCAGCGGCGCCGCAGGTCTCGGCCGGGGGGATCGACATGGATCAGCTCAAGCAGCTGGCCGATCTTCATTCGGCCGGTGTCCTGAGCGACGAGGAGTTCGCGGCCGCGAAGGCGAAGCTGCTGGGCTAGAGCGACCAGCACCCGCTGAGCGCACTTGTCACAAGAGGAGAGGAGCGAGAAATAAGGTGAGAAACCCGCCAATTCTGATCTCGGTCATTGGCTTCTTTGGAGCTATGGCCGGATTCGCATGGCTGTTTCTAGGCCTGCGCCTCATCGGCTTCGACTGGTTCGGCATCTTCGGCGACCTGCCGCAGCTGGAGCATGTCGGCATCTGGGGTTGGCTGGCCGTACTCGCGGGGATCCTATGGCTCGCCGCAGCACTTGGGCTGTGGGCCCTCCAGCCTTGGGCGTGGGCATTCGCGATGGTCATCGCGGGGATCTCGCTTTTCGAAGCGGCGATCCTAATGTTCCAGTACTTCGGTAGTGGTATCGGCTTTGCAGCCGGTCTGCTTCCACTGGTCATGATCCTTTACCTGAACTCGCGCTCGGTTAAGGCCGCGTTCGGGTTGATGGAGCCGCCGCCCGCGGCGTAGGCGCCTATGGCCCTCAATCTGGCGCCCGGCCGGACCAGTTCCGCGACGGGCGTCACACCCGAATCAGGAGCGTCACCGCGTTCACGCGGTGACGCTCAACGATCTATGGCCAGAGCAAGGGCCGCGGCCGAATGGTCGGCACTGCGCGATCGCGTGCTGACGATCACCCCGGCCGCGGCCGGACGTGGCGCCCTGGTAGTCACGGTGGTGGTTGCCGTTGCCGCGATGATCGCCGCGACGTGGCCCCAAATGCTGCCTTTTGCGGTGGGCGGCCTGATCGCGTGGGCGGTCCTGCCCGTTGTCGACGCCCTCGATCGAGTGATGCCGCGGCCTCTCGCCGCGGTGCTCAGTGTCCTTGGGCTGGTGGCCCTGGTCGTGGCAGTGATCGTCGCCATCCTGCCGCCCTTCGCGCTCGCGCTGATTGAGTTTGCCCAGCAGATACCGGGCCAGGCGGAGATCAATGCCGACGTCGCGAACCTGCTCGCGGGCCTTCCGGACGAGACGCGCCAGATCGTCGAGCCCATCCTGACGGCCGCCGCATCGGTGGCCAGCGATTCACTCAACAATTCGTCGGGCAGCCTGTCCGACATAGTCAGGACGGTCGTCGAGGCGATCCCCCAGGTCGCCGGCGCAATCCTGGGGCTGATCGTACTGCCCACCTGGATCGTGACGTTGATGTCTTCGAACCGGCGCGCGAGGCTGGCCGTCGACACCCGCCTGGCTGGCTGGCTGCGACCCGATTTCTGGGCGGTTGTGCGAATGCTCGACCGGTCGCTGCGAACGTTCTTCAAGGCTTACGTGGGCCAGGCGCTTGCGGTGGGGTTGCTCATGTACGTGCTCCTCAATGCCGCGCCGGAGATAGGTGGACCGGAGTTCATCGCGACGCTCGCACTGGCCGGATTTGCCGGGATCGTGCAGCTCGTGCCCGAGCTCGGCCCCATCCTGGGCTTCTTTCCGGCACTCCTGGTCGTTGCTCTCGATCCGCAGAAGGCGCTGTGGTACGTGGTCATCTACGTCCTGGCGCGCTTCATCGGTGGCAAGTTCATCGACACATTCGTCGCCAAGGACTCATCGAACGTGCACCGCGCCGTAGTAATTCCCGGGGTCGTGCTGTTGAGCACACTGGGACCACTGGCGCTGATCCTCTCTGCACCGATCCTCGGCTTCCTGACCGACTTCGTTCGCTACGCGTACGGCCGTCTTTCCGAGCCGGCGCGGCCCGCCGGGGCGCTGCCTGACGAGCCAGTGACCGCCCGACCGCCAGCTTCAGCCGTTTACATACCCACGGTCTATCGCAACGCAGGCAAGGCGGCGGCGGCGAACGCACCCGCAGCGAGGTGATGAGCAATGGCTGACGAGACCAGCACGAACCCCGTTCCGGCCGCGACGCTCGTGGCCGGCGGCGTCGAGACGCAGGCGTCATACCAGCAATTGACCCAGTCGCGGGTCCCGCTTGAGGATGCCGACTCGGCATTCTCGACGCCCGACGCGATCGGCCGTTTGCCCATCGTCATCCTGCCCGACCAACCGCTGCGCGTCCGCAACGAGCTGGTTATCGGTGGCATCCTCGCCATCCTCGCCGGCATCCTGCTGAGCATCGACTTCTTCATCAAGGGCGGCATCGTGGTCGTCGGTGTCGTGCTCGTCTTCCTCGGCGTGTTTCAGGCGTTCATCGTGGTCATCCCGGAGGGCTCACGCGCCATCCTGCTGCGCGGTGGCAGGTTTCTAAAGACAATCGGCGCGGGACGTCACATCCTGTCCCCGGCGATCATCGTCACGCGCCTCGTCACGGTGCGCGAGATCCCGTTCTCGGCGAGTGCGCTGGGGCAGCCGTCGAAAGACGACGTTCGGGTCGACATCGACGTTCTGCTGACCTTCACGATCACGCAGCCGGAGAAGTTCGTGTTTGCCATATCGGCGCCAGACTTCGACCAGGTCTGTCTCGCGGCCAGTCTCGAGGCGGCGCGAGTGCTGGTGCGCAGCAAGAACGCCGATGAGCTGCTCGACCTCGCCGATTCCGACTACGCCGCCCCGCGCGACAACGTTGGTGCCGCGCTCGCGCCATACGGCGTGACCATTCAACGCTGGTTGGTAACGAGTGTCCGGCCGCCGGTTGACTTCATGGCAACTCGCGAGGCGCGGCGCATTCTTGCCGCCCGCAAGGCCGAGCAGGCTGAGCGCTATGCGCTGGATCAGCAACTGCAACACGACCGCGACGAGCTGGAGGCGCTGCGACTGCAGCGACTGGAGGAACGCCTCACGGCCTATCCCGCCGCGGTCCGGCAGGACGTGCTCGATCGACGCATTGCGGTGGCTCGGGAGCTCGCGGCGAACACGCGCGCGATGGTCCAGGTAGGGCCGGGCGGCGACGTCGCGGACGCCCTCATCCTCGACTCGCTGACAGCCGACGACGGCGCTGCCCCTGGTGCGCGCAGGCCGTCCGAAAAGACGCAATCGAGAGCCCGCCCAAAGCCCTGATCGCGTCCGTCCGGGTGTCGCTCGCAGACAACGGAGTTTGCTAAGTCCCGGCAACTATCTTGACAATGGCATTGTCAGGGTTTAGGGTACTGGCATTGGTCGCCCAAGCGGTGACCGCCGAGGTTCTATTCACTTACACCAACGGGCACGGAGGTTCGTTGCATGACTCTTATTCGTCGAAGCAATCCACTCGGTGAGCTCGTCTCACTGCGCCAGGCCATGGATCGCCTGTTCGAAGACTCATGGGTCCGTCCGCGCGGCTCGTTCGGCGATCAACCGGACATGGCCCTCGACATCAAGTCGACCGGCGACGAGATCGTCGTCGAGGCCGCGCTGCCAGGTATCAAGCCAGAGGATGTCGATGTTTCCGTCCTGGGTGACACGCTGACGATCAGCGCGTCGCACCGAGACGAAAGCAGTCGTGACGAGGAAGGCTATTCGTACCGCGAGATTCGTCGTGGCTCGTTCAGCCGAACGATCACCCTGCCAAGTGGCGTGAAGACAGATTCAGCAATGGCCAATTTCGAGAATGGCATGCTCACTCTGCGTCTGCCGAAGGCGGAAGAGGCGAAGCCGCGCCAGATTCGAATCTCACCCACGACTGAGCACCAGCCGGCCGAAACACAGTCAGTAGGCGCGGGTGTCAGCCAGGCGGACGCGGAGCAGGTTTCCTGAGCGTGGCTGATCAGCGATCTGACGATCGCGTCGGACGCGACCCGGAGCGGCCGGTCTACGTCATCAGCGTGGCCGCCGAGCTGGTTCGCGTCCATCCGCGGACATTGCGCATCTATGAACTGGAAGGCCTCATCTGTCCGGCGCGCACGCCGACGAACATTCGTCTTTATTCGGAAAGGGACATCCGCAGGGTTCTGTGGATCCGTCATCTGACACGCAACCTGGGCGTCAATCTCGCGGGGGTTCGCGTCCTATTCGAACTCGAGGAGCGGCTCGGCACGCGCATCCTCGAGACGCTTTACGAAGACAACAGGAACAGCATCGCCGAGACCGTCGGCAAGGAGCTTGATCCAAGCGAGCTCGATACAGACGACAACAGCACCCTCGAGCGCCAAGGAGCGAAATGACGGAAACCATCAACCCAGAGGAGCAGGTCGAAGAGACCGGCCAGCCGGAGCAGACGACGGCTCACGGCCGGGCTCGCGAGCTGCCGCTCGTCCCGCTTCGCGAGACGGTCATCTTCCCGGAGATGATCGTGCCCCTTCAGGTGGGCCGCGATAAGTCCGTGCAGGCCCTTAACAAGGCCGTTGCCGACAGTTCGCCAATCGTGCTGGTAACCCAGCGCCAGGCTGACCTCGAGGACGTCACCACTACATCAGAGCTTTATGAAGTAGGCACGCTGGCCAAGATTGCCCAGGTCGTCCAGCTCCAGGACGGCACGGTGCGGGCTATTGTCCAGGGCCAGCAGCGCGTCAAGCTGGTCGAGTTCGTCGCGGCTGAGCCGTACATCCAGGCCAGGATCGAGATGGTCGAGGAGCAGCCCGCTTCCGGCCTCGAGGTCCAGGCGCTTGTCCGCACGGTGCAGGGCCAGATCGAGCAGTATGTCCAGTCCGGTGCGCCGGTGCCCCCGGAAGCGGCCGTTGCTGCGCGCAACATCACTGAGCCGGGACTGCTGGCCGACATGGTCGCCTACAGCCCTGACATGAGCACTGAGCAGCGTCAGGAGCTGCTCGAGACAATCGACGTGCACGATCGGCTGAAGCTCGTCTCCAGCTTCCTTGGCCGCCAGATCGAGATCCTCGATCTGAAGGGCAAGATCCAGTCCGAGGTCAAGTCCGAGATGGACAAGACCCAGCGCGAGTACATCCTGCGCGAGCAGTTGAAGGCCATTCAGCGCGAGCTGGGCGAGGACGATCCTCAGCAGGCCGAGATCAACGAATTGCGCGAGAAGGTCGAACAGGCCGGCATGCCCGAGGAGATCAAGACCCGGGCGATCAAGGAAGTCGACCGGATGAGCCGCATCCCGTCCGCCTCACCAGAGGTTGGCGTGATCCGGACATACGTCGACTGGCTGGTCGGCCTCCCGTGGAACGTCACGACCGAAGACAACCTCGATCTCAAGGAGGCGGCACGCATCCTCGACGAGGACCACTACGGCCTGGAGAAGATCAAGGAGCGCATCCTCGAGTACCTCGCGGTGCGATCGCTCGCGGACAAGATCCGCAGTCCGATCCTCGCCTTCGTGGGCCCGCCAGGGGTCGGCAAGACGTCGCTGGGCAAGAGCGTCGCGCGGGCCATGGGCCGCAAGTTCGTGCGCATGAGCCTGGGTGGCATTCACGACGAGGCTGAGATTCGCGGCCACCGCCGCACATACATCGGTGCGCTGCCGGGCCGAGTCATCCAGAACATCAAGACGGCGGGCACGAACAACCCTGTGTTCATGCTCGACGAGGTCGACAAGATCGGCATGGACTTCCGAGGCGATCCGTCGTCTGCGCTGCTCGAGGTGCTCGATCCGGAGCAGAACAACACCTTCCAGGACAACTACCTCGAGGTGCCGTTCGACCTCTCCAAGGTGCTCTTCATAGCGACGGGCAACCTGCTCGATCCGATCCCGCCGGCGCTGCGTGACCGCATGGAGATCATCCAGCTGCCGGGCTACACACAGCAGGAGAAGATCGAGATCGGCAAGCGGTTCCTAATCCCCAAGCAGATGGAGAACCACGGCCTCACGGAGAAGAACATCCAGATCACCGACGAGGCCATGGTCGAGATCGTCCAGGCATACACAAAGGAAGCCGGCGTCCGCAATCTCGAGCGCGAGATCGCGAACATCATGCGCAAGACCGCACGCACGGTCGCCGAGGGTCGCAAGCGCAAGACGGTCGTCGACACCAAGAAGCTTGAAGAGCTGCTTGGCCCGCCACGCTTCGAATACGGTGAGTTGGAGGCTGAGGACCAGACCGGCGCTGCCACGGGACTCGTGGTGACCGAGGTCGGCGGCGACGTCGTCTCGGTCGAGGTCACGCGCATGCCGGGCAAGGAGGACTTCATCCTTACCGGGCAGCTTGGCGAGGTCATGCGCGAATCGGCGCGAGCCGGCCTGTCGTGGATCCGCGCGCACAGCGACGAGCTGGGGATCGAGCGCGAGTCATACGAGAAGAACACGCTGCACATTCACGTTCCCGCGGGCGGCATTCCCAAGGACGGCCCGTCTGCAGGCATCACGATGGCTACCGCGATGGTCAGCGCGTTCACCGGGATACCGGTGCGCAAGGACGTCGCGATGACCGGCGAGATCACGCTGCGTGGGCGCGTCCTGCCAATCGGTGGCCTCAAGAGCAAGATCCTCGCCGCGCACCTGGCCGGTGCCAAGACAATCATCCTGCCGATGAAAAATCAGAAGGATCTGATCGACATCCCGGATGAGATCCGCAAGCAGATGAAGCTCGTCCTCGTCGAGTCGATGGACCAGGTGCTGGAGCACGCGCTGGTACGCAAGCCCCGGCGCCTGGAGACCAAGCCGGCCGAGGTGGTCGAGAAGGGTGAGGCGATCGACGACACGACATCCGCCGCACCGGACAAGATCCGCCGAGGATTCCCCGGCGCCGAACAACCACCGGCAATTGCCGGCGGAAACAGCTAGGCACCAGAATGGGGCGGCGACAAAATCGCCGCCCCGCTTGGTCTCAGTGACGATCGATGGAATACCGGGATTACTACGCGACATTGGGCGTGCCGAGGACGGCAAGCCAGGCCGAAATCAAGAAGGCCTTCCGTAAGCTCGCCCGGCAGCACCATCCAGACGTAAACAAGGGCGACAGCCAGGCCGAGCAAAGGTTCAAGGAGGTCAGCGAGGCCAACGAGGTGCTCTCTGACCCGGAGAAGCGCAAGCTCTACGACCAGCTCGGCAGCAACTGGAACGCCTATCAATCGGGTGGCGCGCAGCGCGGGGGGGCGCAGGCCAATCCGTTCGCTGGATTCGGTGGCTACAACCCCGCTGGCGGCGGTGGTGTCCGTTTCGAGTTCCACGGCAACCCTGAGGACCTGGAAGGATTCTCGGACTTCTTCAGGACGTTCTTTGCGGGTGGCATGGCCGACGACCTTGCCGGGACGGGCGCCCGAGGCGCGCGGACCAGCACGCGAACCAGGACGCCGCGCACGGCATCGATCGAAGAGCTTTTCGGCGACATGGGCGGCCTCGACTACGACACGCCGGCGCGCAACGGGCGAACGGCCACCGCGGCGCCGGCGCGAATCGAGGCGGACGCCGATATCACGCTCGAAGAGGTCATGACGGGGACCAAACGGCTCCTCGACATCGACGGCCGGCGGCTCGAGGTCGACATCCCTGCCGGAGTCAATGACGGCCAGCGAATTCGCTTCTCGAAGGTTGCGGCCGGGAGTGACGCGTACATCAGGATCAAGGTCCAGCGCCATCCGACGTTCAGTCGCGACGGAGCGAATTTGACCCGCGAGCTGCCGCTGACCCTGCGCGAGGCGCTGCTCGGCGGCGAGGTTCCCGTCCGGACCCTTACCGGAAAGGTGATGCTGCGCATCCCCCCGGAAACGCAGAACGGCCGGACGTTCCGGCTCACCGGCCAGGGACTCCCGCGCTTCCGCAAGGAAGGTCGCGGAGACATGTACGCGAAGGTTCGAGTCGTGCTTCCGAGCGGGCTATCGGACGATGCAAAGCGAGCCGCAGAGAAATTTCTGGATCTGGTCAATCAGCCGGAACCGCGCCAATCTTGAACAGTAAGGACTGCCCAGTCATATGAAGCTCGACAGATACACACAGAAGGCCCAGGACGCGATCCTCGCCGCACAAAAACTCGCGACGGACCAGGACAGCCCGGTCCTCGACGCGGAGCACATCCTTGCCGCGCTGCTCCAGGACACTGAGGGCGTGCCCGCGATGACCCTCCGACAGCTCGGCGCGGATCCCGCCGAAGTGAGCGTCGAGCTCGCCGCCGCCCTGAGCAAGCGCGCGCGCATCGCCGGTGGCCAGATGTCGATCGATCCGCGCGCGCGCCATCTGCTGGAACGCGCCGAGGATGAAGCGAAGCGTCTCGGTGACGAGTACGTGTCGACGGAACATCTGCTCATTGCCGCCGCCGAATCCGGCGGCGACGCACAGCGCATTCTCGAGGGCGCCGGCGCGAACAAGGAGCAGATCCTAAGTGCGCTGCAGAAGGTGCGTGGCGGCCAGCGCGTGACCTCCCCGAATCCGGAGGGCACGTACCAGGCGCTCGAGAAGTACGGCCGTGATCTGACTCGTGACGCCCGCGACGGCAAGCTTGACCCTGTTGTCGGCCGCGACGAAGAGATCCGGCGCACCATCCAGGTCCTCAGCCGCCGAACCAAGAACAACCCAGTGCTGATCGGCGAACCCGGCGTGGGCAAGACGGCCATCGTGGAGGGGCTCGCCCAGCGCATCGTGCGCGGTGACGTGCCCGAGGGACTCAAGGACAAGCGGGTGGTCGGTCTCGATCTTGGCGCGCTCATCGCCGGCGCCAAGTACCGCGGCGAGTTCGAGGAGCGCCTCAAGGCGGTGCTCAAGGAGATCAAGGATTCCGAGGGCCAGGTGATCCTGTTCATCGACGAGCTGCATACCGTCGTGGGTGCGGGCGCCGCCGAAGGGGCGATGGACGCATCGAACCTGCTCAAGCCGATGCTGGCTCGCGGCGAGCTGCACACCATCGGCGCAACGACGCTCGATGAGTACCGCAAGCACATCGAGAAGGACGCAGCCCTCGAGCGCCGCTTTCAGCCTGTCTTCGTCGACCAGCCAACGGTCGAGGAGACGATCTCGATCCTGCGCGGCCTGCGCGAGCGCTACGAGAACCACCACGGTGTGCGCATCACCGACTCGGCGCTGGTAGCGGCCGCCGTTCTTTCCAACCGATACATCACGGAGCGCTTCCTGCCCGACAAGGCGATCGACCTCGTCGACGAGGCCGCCAGCCGTCTGCGCATGGAGATGGACTCGATGCCCGTCGAGCTCGACGAGCTCGAGCGTCGACGCATCCAGCTCGAGATCGAGCGGGAGGCGCTGCGCAAGGAGCGCGACGACGCGTCGAAGGCGCGTCTGGCGACGCTCGAGAAGGAACTGGCGGATATCGGTGAACGGGCCAACGCGCTCAAGAGCCAATGGGAGCAGGAGAAGGCCAAGATCGCCGAGCTGCGCTCCACCAAGAAGCAGCTCGAGGATCTCCAGCTGGAGATCGAGAAGGCCGAGCGAGCGGCCGATTACGGACGGGCCGCCGAGCTCAAGTACGGCAAGCTACCCGAGCTCCAGGCACAGCTTCAGGAAAAAGAGAGTGCGCTCGCCGAAGGCGGCTCGCGGCGGCTGTTGAAGGAGGAGGTCGACGCGGACGACATCGCGAGCATCGTCTCCTCGTGGACGGGCATCCCGGTCGCGCGTCTGATGGAGGGCGAGCAGGCCAAGCTGATCCGCATGGAGGAGGAGCTGCACAAGCGCGTCGTCGGTCAGGACGAGGCGGTAGAAGCCGTTTCCGACGCCGTCCGCCGCGCGCGGGCGGGTCTGAAGGACCCACGACGACCGATCGGTTCCTTCATCTTCCTTGGCCCGACGGGCGTAGGCAAGACAGAGCTGGCCCGCGCTTTGGCGGGATTCCTGTTCGATGACGAGCAGGCGATGACGCGCATCGACATGAGCGAGTACATGGAGAAGTACTCCGTGTCACGCCTGATCGGTGCCCCTCCGGGCTACGTTGGCTACGAGGAGGGCGGCCAGCTGACAGAGGCTGTGCGCAGGCGTCCGTACCAGGTGATCCTCCTCGACGAGATCGAGAAGGCGCATCCGGACGTCTTCAACGTCCTGCTCCAGGTGCTTGATGACGGCCGGCTCACGGATGGCCAGGGCCGAACGGTGGACTTCAAGAACACGGTCATCGTCATGACCAGCAACGTCGGCAGCCAGTTCATCTCGAGCTACGCCGGCAGTCGCGATGACAGTTCGTACGAGAAGATGAAAGAGCAGGTCACCGAGACCCTTCGCCAGGTGTTCCGGCCGGAATTCCTTAACCGGATCGATGAGATCATCGTGTTCCATGCGCTGACCGAGGACGACCTGTCACACATCGTCGAGCTGCTGCTCGCGGATCTGTCGCGCCGGCTCGCGGACAACGATCTGGAGCTGGACGTCACTCCTGCTGCGCGGTCACTGATCGCCAGCGAGGGTCACGATCCGGCGTTCGGGGCGCGGCCGCTGCGCAGGGCAATACAGCGCCTGGTGGAAAACCCGCTGGCGAAGGCACTGCTCGAAGGCCGGTTCAAGCCGGGCACTCGCATCAAGGTCGACGCCGACCCGGTCAGCGGCACGCTCATCTTCAGCGACGGTGGCGAGACGATAGTGACCAATGCCGGCGGCGAGCGCCGCGACGTGCGTGGTGGCGCGCAGCGCGAGGCTGAGGAGCCTGAGGTTGCGCCGGCCGGCGGCAACGTCGGCACGCGCCTCAACTAATCAACGCAGCCCAATTTGATGCGCGTCGAATGGCGGCGAGCTGAAACGTCGCCGCCGGCCGGCGCTTCAGGACCTGGCAACGTCGCCCTTGTTGACTCGATACGTGACGAGATAGCGGCGACCGGCCCAATCACGTTTGCGCGCTTCATGGAGCGTGCGCTATACGACCCGGCTTACGGCTACTACGTCACGAGCCCAACCCGCCCGACCAGAACCGGCGATTTCCTGACCGCGCCCGAGCTGCATCCCATATTCGGAGCAACGCTCGCGCGCCAGATCGACGAAATGTGGCAGCGAATGGATCGGCCGGCTCCGTTCGTGATGCGCGAATTCGGTGCCGGGAGCGGAGCACTTTTCTTGGCTGTGGCGGATGGTCTGGCCGCGATCGGATCGCCGCTCGCAGGCGCAATCCGTTACGAGCCAGTGGACTTTGCCGCTCAGCGAGCGCTCGCCGTCGAGCGGCTCACTGCCAGCGGCCGTGCGCATCAATTGGTGGCTATTACGGAGCGTGGCTCATTGGCGTCCGGAGTCGTGGTGGCCAACGAGTTCCTGGATGCGCTGCCTGTCCATCGGGTCATTCAACTCCACGGCGAGCTTCGCGAAATTCACATCGACTGGCGCGACGACCGCTTCACGGAGATCGCCGGACCGAGCACGGAAATGCGTCTGTCGACCTGGTTCAGAGACCGGGACATTGAGCTTGCCGAAGGCCAGCGCGCGGAGGTCAACCTCGCGATGCTGGATTGGATTCGCGACGTCAGCGCGAGCCTGCAATGCGGCTATGTCATGGCCATCGACTACGGGGCAACGCCGGCTGCGCTATATGGACCTGATCGGCCCACAGGCACGATCCGGGCCTTTGCCGGTCAGCATGTCTCGGCGGATGTCCTGTCAGGGGTCGGGCAGCGCGACATCACGAGTCATGTCGATTTCGACGCGCTCGAGCGCGAAGCGGGCGCCCGAGGGCTGACGGTCGCCGGCCGACGACGTTCGAACGAATTCCTGATTGCGTGTGGGCTCGACGACGCGTACCAGCAGGCACGCACCCAGTCGGACACCGATTGGG
>DATBFJ010000066.1:0-6005 GCA_036558545.1 Candidatus Limnocylindrales bacterium | reverse complement strand
TGTGGCGAGCCGTGGGACGTACTCGGGTGGATTGCACTTGATCCAGGCGAGACGGAGTCGCGCTCCAATCCAACCAGCAATCGCTGGTTCTACTACTACGCCGAGGCGATCGACGGCGCCTTCTGGGCCGGTCCGTACGTGGCCCAGGTCTCGAACGACGTCTTCGACAAGTGCACCTGCATCGGAGTCAGCCGGAGCGACGGCACATCGCCGTACTACGACGTGGGCTTTCGCGAGCTGGACAGCAAGACTTTTTCGGGCGTGAACTTCGTCCCTTAACCAACCAGTTCGGGTCTTATCTAACCAGGGCGCGCGCGCGTATCCTCACGCCTGCTGATCCTTGCGGGCGAGAGGGGTAGACGGGGTTGATCTGTTCCAACTGCGGGACGCAGAACCAAGCCAGCGCCAAGTTCTGCGAGTCGTGCGGGACGTCCCTAGCGTCGGGCTGCCCGAATTGCGGAACGCAGAATTCGCCGAACGCGCGGTTCTGTCGCGAGTGCGGGACGACACTGACGCCAGGCGCAGCCGTAGCAGCAGCACCAGTCGCAGCCTTTGCGGCTACGCCGCCGGCGCCCGCGACGAGCGAACGAAAGCTCGTCACGGTCCTTTTCGCGGACCTTGTCGGCTTTACGCCCTTTGCCGAGGAGCGGGACGCGGAGGACGTCCGCGACACCCTGACGCGCTATTTCGACCTGTGCCGCGACGTCATCGGGCGCTACGGCGGCACGATAGAGAAATTCATTGGCGATGCCGTGATGGCCGTTTGGGGCGCGCCGCAGATCCGCGAAGAGGACGCGGAGCTGGCCGTCCGCGCCGCGATCGAGCTCATCGAGCAGGTCCCCAGTCTCGGTCCGAACATCCAGGCCCGCGCCGGCGTCCTGACCGGCGAAGCGGCCGTGACGATCGGCGCGACCGATCAGGGGATGGTCGCCGGGGACATCGTCAACACCGCATCCCGCCTCCAGAGTGTGGCGCCGCCAGGGACCGTGCTGGTCGGTGAATCTACCCATCGCGCGGCCGCGGCCGCGATCGCGTTCGAACCCGCCGGGGAGCAGATGCTCAAGGGCAAGCAGGCTCCAGTAGCCGCATGGCGGGCTATCCGGGTAGTCGGAGAGCGTGGCGGGCGAAATCGGACCGAGGCACTCGAAGCGCCGTTCGTCGGTCGCCAGGAAGAGCTCCGACTGCTCAAAGAGCTGTTCCACTCCACTGGTCGCGAGAAGCGGCTGCGTGTCGTCAGCGTCGTAGGGCCGGCGGGTATCGGCAAGAGCCGCCTCTCGTGGGAGTTCAGCAAGTACCTCGACGGCCTGATCGAGACGATGTACTGGCACCGCGGTCGTTCCCCGGCCTATGGCGAGGGCATCAGTTTCTGGGCGCTCGGCGAGATGATCCGCGAGCGCTGCGGTCTGGCCGAAAACGATGACGAGCAGACCACGCGCGCCAAGGTGCGCCAGCAGATCGAGACGTGGGTCACCGACCCTGATGAGCGGACTTGGATCGAGCGCGCGCTGCTGACCCTCCTCGGAGTGGAGTCGGGCATGGCGGCCGACCAGCTCTTCGGAGCCTGGCGAACGTTCTTCGAGCGCATCGCCGAAAAAGGCACGGTCGTGCTCCTTTTCGAGGACATGCATTTCGCAGACACAGGCCTGCTCGACTTCATCGACCACCTGCTCGACTGGAGTCGCGGGCTGCCGATTTACGTCGTGACTCTCGCTCGACCCGACCTGATAGACCGCCGGCCGTCGTGGGGCGCGGGCAAGCGCAACTTCGTGTCGATCTATCTCGAGCCGCTGTCAGAGTCGGACATGCGCGAGCTCCTGGCCGGGCTCGTCCCGGGCTTGCCGGAGCGCGCGGCGTCCGCGATCGTCGCACGGGCCGACGGAATTCCGCTTTACGCGGTCGAGACCGTTCGAACCCTGGTCGCGGATGGCCGGCTTGTCGAACGCGACGGCCGCTACGAACCCGCTGGCGATCTCACGAATTTGGCGGTGCCGGAAACACTGACCGCGCTTATCGCGGCACGGCTCGATTCCCTCGACGAAACGGACCGACGCATCGTCCACGAGGCGGCCGTGCTCGGTCAGAGCTTCACGGCGGACTCGCTGGCGGCCGTCATGGAGCAGCCAGAGGCAGATCTCGAGCCGCGGCTCAACGGCCTGGTGCGGCGCGAGCTACTGCGCCGTGAGATGGACCCACGCTCACCAGAGCGCGGCCAATTCGAATTCGTGCAGGCGCTGATCCGTGAAGTTGCATACAACACTTTGTCCAAGAAGGACCGCAAAAAGCTCCACCTGGCCGCGGCGCGCTACTTCGAGTCGATCGGCAGTGATGAGATCGCTGGCGCGCTGGCGACGCACTATCTCGCCGCGCACGGCAATGCCAGCGAACCCGCGGAGGAAGAGGCGCTCGCGTCCCAGGCCCGCATCGCCCTCAAGGCCGCGGCTGCTCGCGCCGAGTCACTGGGCAGCTTCAACCAGGCCGTGACGTTCATTGATCAGGCTCTGACGGTAACCGCCGACAAGCGCGAGCAGGCCGAACTCCTGCTCCAGGCTGCCAATGACGCGACAGTGGCCAGTCGGGCCGCCGACGCCGAGCAATTCCTGCGGCGGGCGATGGAGGAGTCCGCTCGCGCTGGTGACATCGATCTAAGGGCGCGCGCTATTCAAGAGTTGGCGCTGTCGCTCATGTACCAGTACAAGGCGCCCGAGGCACTCGCGATGCTTGAGCCCGCGTTAGCGGAATTCTCGGACGTAAGCGAAGAGCAGAAGGCGTGGCTGCAACTTACTCTCGGTCGCCTTCACCACGGCATGAAGGATGAGGACAAGGCGTACGCAATCGCGGAGCAGGTCCTCGCGATCGCTGAACGCCATGACTACACGCGCATGATGGTGAGCGCCCTGATCTTACGAACCGACGCCTTGTGGTTCTTTGGCCGTTGGCGCGAATCGCTGGCAGTGCTCGAGGGTGCCAAGAAGCTCGCCGTGGAGCTCGGTTCGACCGACGAGATTCTTCGGATCATGAACCGGTATGCGAACAACGTCAGCGAGGAAGACCAGCGCGCGGCCGTTGAGGCTCACCGCGAGGTGATGGCAATCGCGCGGCGTAGTGGTCGGCGTGCCGAACTCCGGTCGACTATCGGCAGTTTTGGCTACACGGCTTTCACGGCTGGCTTGTGGGACGAAGCAGTCGCGGCGCTTGAGGATGAGCTGAACGAACAGATGGAGCCTCGCGACCGCATCGTGCACATCAATAACCTCGCGAACGTCCTCGTGTCCCGTGGCGAGAACGTGGACGATGCCCTGGATGAGATGTTGCGGTTAGAGGCTGGCATGAGCGACGCCATCAAGATGCACCGCCTCGACACACTCGCGAATCAGCAGTTGGCACACGGTGACTATCAAGACAGTTCCAGCAGTTATCTGGATATCGCGAAGCTGAGTCCAGGCATTGGCAATGAAAACTACTACCGGGCGGCTCGGCCACGTTTGTGGGCGAAAGACCTCGACAAAGCGCACGAACTTGAAAATCTGCTTCTCGAGTCGCCAGGCTCAGGGAAGATCGTCGTAGCCCGGCGCCAAACGATTGCCGCAGGAATCGCCGCGCTCGAGGGTCGTTCCGCCGAGGCGAAGGCGCTCTATCAGGAGGCTATGAAGGGCTGGCGCGACACCGGCGCGGTCTGGGACGAGGCGCTGACTGGTCTGGACATGGCGCTTCTGCTCGACCCGACCGACCCGGATGTCTCCGAAATCGTCCAATCAACCCGCGCGGTCCTCGAAGGACTACGCGCGAAGCCGTACCTCGAGATGCTCGACAGAGTCGTCGCCCGCTCAGAGCCGAAGACGATCTCGCAAGCGTCCGATGCGGAGGTCGCCGTCCCAGCCAGTTAAAGGGCCGAGGCCGAAAGCGTGTTGTGGCCCTGGCCAAGAACGGTACCGGCGACTACGACGATCTCGCTGTCCGTGCCTGTGTAATTCGGTACGCCAATCTCGCCACACGTTGCGCTGCCACATCCATTGGCATCGAAGGCGTGCACGGCGACCAGGTCGGCGTACGGAAAGCCCGACGAACCCGCCGCGCTGTAGACCACCCCATTCGCCAGCGTGGGCGGTGTGGTCCCTCCAGGACCGTAGTTGACGCCCGACCATAGGGGCCCGCACGTTGCGACACCGCAGCCACTGCTCTTGAATGCCTCCAGGGTTCCGTCGGAGCTCTGGTCGAACACATGTCCGTTGCCTACGGCCACGGCCGTTGGGCCGGCACTGCCGCCCAGGTCGCTGCTATTCCACTGAAGCGCCTCAGTCGATGCGTCCAGCGCGTAAAGGGTGGCAGTCGATGATCCGGCCGACCAACCGCTGACAAAGACGCGTCCGCCGGCAACGGCGGGCCCCGAAAGCGAGGTGGTTGCCAGCGCCGCCGACGAACCCGCATTGGCACCCGCGGCGGTCCTGACTGCGACCTTGTTGATCCCGTTGTTGCGCACGCTGAGATAGACATCGCCAGTGCCGCCATCCGATTTGGCATCGACCGCTGGTGCGCCGAAGACCGTCGTGAAGCTGCTGAACCACAGGGGCGTGCAGACGACGGGGGCGCCGCTGCAGTTGGTGACACCGTTGGCGTCGAACACCTGGAGCAGACCTAACCCGCCATCTGCAACGTAGACATGCCCGTCGGCGACGACGGGCGCAAACGGATGCGCGGCGTCGCCGAGGATTGCTGTCCACAGGGGCACTGGCGTGCCCGACGGATTCTCCGGCAAGGCGTACAGCCTGTCGTCGCTGACCGCATAGACGACGCCAGCGGCAACTGCGGGAGATCGGGTCACTGGTCCGTCCGTCGAGGCGGCCCACCCGATCTTGGGATAAGGCTTGGCCCACGCTTGGAACTGGGCTACCGCATTGCCAAAGTAGCCGAGGTAGAGATTCCCGCCATCCTCAACCGGCGGCGAGCTCAGCACGCTGGTCGCGTAGATCTGGTGCACCTTTGCCACGTTGGAGGTGTTGATCAGGAACTCGGCCGCCCCGTTGCCTGTTTGACTGGGGTCGTCGCGTGCCTGCGGCCAGTTGCCGAATATCGGAACGTGCAGTGGGAACTGAACGTGCGTGATCGAGTCGAGCGCTACCAGAACGTGCTCCGGGCCAATGGTCAGATCCCCGGGCAAAGTCCGGAGGAGCGAGAACTGACCATTAGCGTTCGTGGCGACCCCGCCGAACGACTGACCGTCCAGCTTCAGCGTGAAGTCGTGGAACGCGGGCATCCCGGACGCGGCGATCGTGATGTCCTGGCCAGCCCAGGCGCCCTTCGGGAACGAGGCGATGCCCTTGGTCACCCTGAAAGACGCTGCGCTGGTGGCCGTGCCATAGCGCGTCTTTACCTGGATCTTGCCCGTTGGTGCCAGGGGCGGCAATCGGACAACGATCTGGGTTCCGCTGACCGAATCGGGCGTCGCCATCGTTCCGCCAAAGGAGACCTGCAGCCCAGGCGCTCCAAAGTGCTTGCCGTTGATCTTGACGGTCGTGCCCACGGGGCCGGACTTCGGTGAGAAGCCCGCGATCGTGGGGGGCGACGTGGATGCCGCGAGTGCGGCGCTTGGTGCGATCAACAAGGTGACGACAACAGAGAGCCCAAGGAGCACGCGCCATTTCGACATGAGACCAATCTGGGGGCGTGGCACGCCCGCTTCAATTGGGAGGTTCCCTACTTATCGCTGTTGTCGACCCTCCGACAGGTGAGTCCGGTCTAAAGATTCGGGAGCGTGAGACGGACCACCGGCGATCTATAGAGCCGACTCAACCAGCGCGAGACAGGTTCCCAGCGCACCGCTCACGCCTCGACCGATCTATAGAGCCGACTCAATCAGGGTGGGAGTCTCCCTTCACCCTATCAATCGCCGCAGCCGCCGGGGCCGGGAGAGGGTGGATTGCTGGGCACCGGGCCGTTGTTGGTAGCCAACGCGGGCAGAGAAGCTGTCCACGCAGCGCCCTGGCCAAAGTCGTTCGGGTTCGAGTAGT
>DATBFJ010000065.1:0-8670 GCA_036558545.1 Candidatus Limnocylindrales bacterium | reverse complement strand
TGCATCGTAAGATCAAACGCAACGGAGCGGTCGAGCCGCATTGCACCGAAGCCGGGGCCGGCTTACGACGTTCCGAGGAGGTTGACGCATGGCCACGGTTACCTTCGATCACGTCTGGAAAAAGTACGGCGACGTAACCGCCGTCAAGGATCTCAACCTCGACATCCAGGACGAAGAGTTCTTGGTCCTCGTGGGCCCGTCAGGCTGCGGCAAGACGACCGCGCTGCGCATGATCGCCGGCCTCGAGGAGATATCCGAGGGCACGCTCAAGATCGGCGATCGCATCGTCAACGACCTGGCGCCCAAAGACCGCGACGTCGCGATGGTCTTCCAGAGCTACGCGCTCTACCCGCACATGAGCGTCTACGACAACCTGGCCTTTGGCCTCAAGCTGCGCAAGACTCCAAAGGCGGAGATCGACAAGCGCGTGCGCGACGCCGCAGCGACGATCGAGCTGTCCAACCTGCTCGATCGCAAGCCAAAGCAGCTGTCAGGAGGCCAGCGCCAGCGCGTTGCTTTGGGGCGCGCCATCGTGCGCGAGCCGGCGGTCTTCCTGATGGACGAGCCGCTGTCGAACCTTGACGCCAAGCTTCGCGTGCAGACACGTGCCGAGATCGCACGCTTGCACCAGCGCCTGCGCACCACCGTCGTCTACGTCACGCACGACCAGGTCGAGGCGATGACGATGGGCGATCGCATCGCGGTCATGAACTTCGGCGTGCTGCAGCAGGTCGGCGCACCGCAGGAGCTGTACGAGCGACCGATCAACAAGTTCGTCGCGGGCTTCATTGGGAGCCCGGCCATGAACTTCGTCAACGTCAAGGCAACGACGGAGAACGGACAGACCGTGCTCAAGAATTCGAGCGTGGATCTGCCGATCCCCGATCAGCTCGCCTCGGCGGTGAGGGACGCCGGCGACAAGGAGCTGACGGCTGGTATCCGGCCGGAGCACTTCGAGCTCGTCGATGGCACGCCAAACCGGCCCGGCGCGACGGTCCACGCGGTCACGGACGTGGTCGAGTTCCTGGGCAACGAGGAGCTGCTGCACGTGAACGTCGGCGAGCATGACCTGGTGGCCATCGTCGACGCGTCCCGCCGCGTCCGCCCGGGCGACGTCCTCGACCTGTGGGTACCGCTCGACCGCATCCATCTGTTCGACGCAGAGGAAGGCATGGCGCTGCCGAAGATCGGCGCCGGAGCGGCCGCCTAACCGGCTTTCGCGTCCCTCCGACAAAGTGATGCACCGCCGGCCCCACGCCGGCGGTGCGATTTGTTGTGACGGCTAGCCGGGTTAGGCGGCTGCGCGGGCCGGCCTCGGGTCTTGGTGCTCCCCGGACTTGGTCGTCGGGTGGCTCGAAAGCTCGACCTGGCGGCCGCCGCCGCGCTTCGCCTCGTACATGGCGGCGTCGGCTGCCTGGAGCAGCTGGGCCGAGTTGCGCCCGTCATGCGGGTAGAACGAAAGCCCGGCGCTGACGCCGACCGTGACGCGTGATCGGTCGGTGAGCTCGTGCTGCTGCTGGAGCACGCCGCCGACGACGCGTCGGGCGACTTGCTCCGCTCGATCTGACGGCGTGTCCGGCATCACCACGACGAACTCGTCGCCGCCGTACCTCGCGACGATGTCGTTCGAGCGCACGTGTGCCGAGATCGTGGCCGCAATGTTGCGCAGCACCCGGTCACCGTCGGCGTGACCGTGCTTGTCGTTGATCGGTTTGAACTTGTCGAGGTCGAGCATCAGCACCGCCAGTGGTGCATGGCTGCGCGCCGATCGGGCTATCTCCTGGCGCAGGCGCTCCTGGAGGTATCGATGGTTATGGACCCCAGAGACGAGGTCGATGTCGGCCGCATCGCGGAGCTGCTGGAGGACCTGAACCTTCTCCATGCCCGTCGCCGCCAGTGAGGCCATCGCCTCGCACGCCTGGATCTCGGCCGTGCCGGGCACACGACGCTCGGAGCGCGAAACCATCTCGATCAGGCCGATCGTCCGGCCGCCTGCGTTGAGTGGCAAGAGCAACAGTGTCTGCGCGCCGATCAAGTGGAGCTCCGTGGATTCCGTACCGTATTCGGTGTCGTCCGCCTGGATGACCACCGGCTTGCCCTCGCGCAGGGCCTGGCGCCGCCCCGGTGAGTCGGTGACATCGATCGTCTTGGCGTCGCCGGACATTCCGTCACGGGCCACGGCGCGCATGACCGTCGAACCTTCTTCCCAGCGCGCCACGACCGCTCCGTCCATGCGTGTCAAGCGGAGCAGCCGGGAGGCCAGCAGGGCCGCCAACGGCCCTTCGTCCTGCGCCGAGCCTGCGGCCTGGCTGATCTCGAGCATGCCCGCGAGCTCGTGGACTAGCTCGTCGCGACCCTGCAGCAAGCGCGCGTTCTCAATCGCAACGGCGGCTTGGTCGGACAAAATCTGGATCAGCCGCAGGTCGTCGTCGTCGAATCGGTGGGCGCCGCGGGCGATGAGACAGATCAGGCCGCTGACCCGCGACTCGTAGTGCAGCGGTACGACGAGCATTGAATGAGGGCCGTTGCGAAGGGCTCCCATCGAGGCGATCTTGGGTGCGAGGGTCGGCATGCCGCTGCGCAGCGCACGGCCGATCTCTACGCCGCCCGGCCCGTCGGCGGGCAGCGGCGGAAGGTCGGCGGCACCGTCCCGACCTATCGAGGCAACGGGTTTCAGGATCCCTCCGTCGTCGACGATCAGGACGTGTGCCTCGTCATGGTCAATCAGCTGGCTGATCTCGTTGCACATCGTCGTGGCGACTTCGTCCACCGACGCAAGGCGGGTCAGCCGGGCGGCAATGCGCTGGATGCTCTCGAGCTGCCTTGTCCAGCCGGATTTGCTCAGCGGGCCTGGCTCGACAAGCTTGCCGTCGGCGAGCCGGCGAGCGTAGAGCCGCGCAACAGCTCGATCCTGCTGAGTGAAATCAATCCTGGCCCGCCGACGCAGCACGGCCATGCCGCCGCCGTTTCCCCCGAGGCGCAGGACGAGCTCGGCGCCAGTGGCCTCGAGGCCGCGGCCAAGCAACCGGTCGACTACGCCGGTATTCCGTTCAGCTTCGGTCCACGCGGCGAGCTGCAGCGTGCCGTCGCCGTCGTCGAGGTACACGGCCCCACCGCCGTCGGCACCGACCGCCTGGCACAGCTCGGCCAGGATGCTGGCCAGCCGCGTACGTTCTGGGTCAGGCACGGTTGGCTCGCGTCGCAGGCGTCCGAGACGCCTGTTCCCCCACGGCGCGAGTCAAAGATGAGGCATTTCCATGCATCGTCGCGATGACGAACCAGGCTCCGCCGACACCAATCAACACATCGCCGATCGAGAACACGTTGGCCAGCGGCATAGGCCTGGGCAGCACGAAGATGTCGCCCAAAAATGAGAGGGTGGTCGAACCCGACGCGATCGCCGAGTTCGTGTATGAAGTGGTTGGTAACACGGCCGTGCCCTGAAGCGCACTGACGGCTGCCGGCGAGGCAGGCATGTAGCCACCGTTCGCGACGATAGCCGTCAGGTTCAGGAACGCGCCGGCGACGATCACCCAGAAGCCGGGCAGCCGATAGTTGGCGATCAACGACAGCAGCACGAGCGCCGTCGATGCCACATACAGCACGGGTCCGAGACTGCCTACGGAGGCAGCCAGCGGCGAGCTGAACAGCAGCGCCTGGAAGAAGAGGCCAGCGAGCGCGACCGGCCAGAATCGGATATGCACGTTGGCGAGGGCATTGAGATGTCCTCGCGTGGCAAAGCCGATCAGGATTCCGATGGCCACCGCGTAAACGAGCAGCATCGTTGGAAGCGGTTCTCCTAAAACGAACGGCGCGATCTGTACGAACGCGCCGTTGCCGTTAGATGTCTATGCGCCCGAAACCTGCAACGTGCTTGGATGGGGCGCTATCGGGTTCCTTACCAGGTCCAGCGGAATGGAGCCGCTACGACGAGCAGGTAAGCAGTCAGAACCAAGAGGCTGAATGCGATCTGCCGAGCGTTCTTCATCATCGTCTCCAGTGGCACGACACGTGGTCGAGTCGTCGAGGTGGCGATGCTAAGGACGCCCGGTGGCTGTGGCCTATGGGAGTTTGGTACCAGTACGGGGCCACAGGTACCCCGAGTGAGAGGAGTTTGAGCGTGAATGACGACCTGACTGAACATCTTGTCGAGCGACATGTGGTGCACAAGGGCACCTACATGGAGTTCGCCGTGGACACGGTGCGCGGCGCCGACGGCCGAAACCACACGCGCGACGTCGTCCTGCATCCGGGTGCGGTGACGATCGTCGCCATCCTGCCCGACCGTCAGGTGCTTCTGGTACGGCAGTACCGGCACGCGGCTGGCGAGGCACTACTGGAGCTTCCGGCCGGGACCCTGGATCGCCAGCCGGACGGCTCGATGGAGGACCGGCTGCTCGCCGCCAAGCGTGAGCTGACGGAGGAGACGAGCTACCACGCGGGCAAGTGGCGGCAACTGTCGACGTTCTTCACGGCTCCTGGCTTCGCGAGCGAACTGATGACCATGTTCCTGGCGACCGAAGTCTCCGAGGATCCCGACTACAAAGGCCCTGACCCGGACGAGCGACTCGAGCTCCAAAGAATGCCATTCAACGAGGCGCTCGCGCTGGCGCGCAACAACCAGTTTCGTGATGCCAAAACGATCCTGGGCCTGTTCGAAGTCGAGGCGCTCGCGCGCGCAGGTGAAGTCCCCGAGCTCGGCTAGGACCAGCTGATCTTGGCTGTGAGAAACACGGGAAGGCTTGGATTGGCCACGGGATCCGGGTTCTGGATGGTTATCGAGTACGTGTCGGCGTCGACCGTATGCGGATCCACCACGAAGCTCGTGCTGGTCGTGTCCGAGATTCCTTCGATGGCATCGCCCGCGGTGGGCTGAATGATCCAGTGATAGTCGTAGCTTCCGCCCTGGCCGTCGTCGAAGGCGCCTTGCAGACCCAGCGGCCCGGACTGCGCGTCAATCGCCGCGCTAAAGCCGTTGTAGGTTGGGCTTGAAGTGCCGTAGTACCGGAAGTCGTCGAACTGGACGCTTGGGTGGTCTGCATTGAAGTCGACGGTGACGCCGGCGATCGGCGCGACACCCTTGGCGCCGATCATCGATACGTGCCACAGACCGCCGTGGCCCTCGAGAACGCCGTGCTCGAGCACGACCGCTTTGCCCGTTTCGCACTCACGCTCGTCAAGCACCGCCTCGCGCCACAGGCACACCTGGACCTGACCGGAGGCACCGGTCAGTGCGACGCGCAAGTTACTCGGGCCGTCGATCTCGAACGTCAGGATGCGCGGCACGCTCCCTTCGAGCGATTTGTCATCGAGGCCTATCGGGGAAAGGCGAATCTCGCGTCCGGGTGAGGTGGGCACGATCGTCGGTACCGGCGTCGGTGTCGGCGTTGGAGCGGGCGTGGGCGTCGGCGTGGGCGACGGGGTGGGTGGAAGTGTCGGGCTGGCAGTCGGCAGCGCGCTGGCCGCGGTGCTCGCGAGTGGCGTTGGTGTCGGTGATGGGATCTCAGTGGCGCTGGCGATCGTGGCTGGCGCGGACGCGGAGGGCGATGCTTCCGCGACGGTGGTGGGCGAAGCTGATGCGAATGTCGGCAACCCGGGCGAGGCGCTCGGTGTGGGGCCGGGCCCCGGCCGAGAAAGCAGCACAAAAACGGTCGCTCCCAGGAGGACCACCAGCAATCCCGCGAGCGCCGCGGTCAGGATCTGCGCCGAGCGCGGCGTCACCTGGCGGCGCTCAGCCGAGCTAACGCGTTCCTGTACACCGAGTTATTGGGCGCGAGCGCAACGGCAAGACGCAGGTGCGCGCGCGCCTCGTCGCGCCGGCCGAGCATCTTCAGTGACTGGCCAAGGCCAAAGTGGCCGTACGCGGTCGAGGGGTCGATCTCGATCAGCTCGCGAAAGCTCTCTTCTGCGCGTGCGTGCTGGCCACTGTTGTAGTAAGCCCGCCCGAGCGCTTCGACGATCGAGCCCTTGCGCGGTTCGAGACGATCCGCGCGCTCCAGCAGAACAGCAGCCTGCGCGTGGTGCCGGCGCTTCAGCAGAGCACCCGCTCTCTGGAACAGCCCATACGCGGTTTCCCTTTCCGCGAGCTCGTCGAGTCGCTGCGCATCTTCGGGATCCATGGCGGCCAATGCTGCCATGGCCGGGATCATCTGTCCGTGGGCCAACGGTCAGGTGCCGTTAGATCGCCAGGCCTCCAGGTCGAGCTTCTGGAGTCGCGGGCTCGGCGTCAGGCCGGGGATGCGGCCGCGCTTGGCGATGGCTTTGCCGTCGATTTCCTTGAGATCGCCGGTGAAGTCGATGGGCCGCGCGCCGGCGATGTACGAACCTACGGCGTAGGAGTCGACCGGCGCGCCCTGCTCCTTGAAGAAGGTGATGCGTTCTGGGTTGAGGCCGCCACTGACGATGATCTTGACATGGCCGTAGCCCTCCTGGTCGAGCCGGGCACGAACCTCGCGGACCAGGTCTGGCGTGACGCGGCCGCGTTCCTGGGGAGTGTCGAGGCGGACGCCGTACAGCCGATCGCCGAGCGCGTGAGCCACCCGCAGAGCCTCCTCGGCCTCGTCGTGAAAAGTGTCGACGAGCACGATGCGCGGCACATCCGGTGGCATGTGCCGGTCGAACGCCTCGGACGCCTTAACCGTGTCGCCGAAGATCAGCACGAGCGAATGAGGCATCGTGCCGGTCGGCGCCAGGCCCGCGAGGCGAGCCCCTGCCGGTGTGGAGGCGCCGACGCAGCCACCAATGATCGCCGCGTAATCGAGCGTGTCGCTGACTTCCGGGTGGACGTGGCGTGCCCCAAACGAGATGACCGGTTCCGGCGCGGCCGCCTCGACGCATTCGCGCGCCGCTGTTGCCCAACCCGTTGACTGAGCCATGATCCCCAGGATCGACGTCTCAAAGAGCCCAAAGGCGCGATAGCGCGCGCGAATGCGCATCACGACCTCTTTGGGGCCGATGAGATCGCCGTCGTTCAACGCCTCGATTTCAGTGTCCGCGGCATGGCCGTTGGCAGTCAGCACGTCCGCCAGCAGGACCTTGGATTCGTCGATGCCGCACAGCACCGCGTCGCGCCGACCGAAGACTTCCATGACCACGACCGGATCGAGGTTCTCCTTTGACAGGATCTCCTCAGCGCGCGAGAAATAGACGTCCGACGCGTCGCCGGACAGGATGTCGCGCGACGGGGCGCGGCGGATGCCTGGGCGCGGCGTGGGTTGGTCGGTCACGTTCCTCTCTCGTGCGCGAGCCAGCGCGGGGGCCGCGAGTCTAGCAGTCGCATCGACCCAATCCGAACGGGCCCGACGGCACTTGTCGGGAGTCCATGGCAGACCCACAGTGGTTTGACCAGTAGTGCGAGGAGGTGCTCGATGCGCCGCACGTTCCGACTCCTTGGCCTCGTTGGCGTTGGCCTGCTCGCGGCAATTGCCATGCCGATGGGCGCAACTGCTTCGACGCCCCCACCGATCACGTTCCAGATGAGCATCTACGACTCGTGCCTGGCCGGGCTTTCGGCCCACGGCGCCACAATCAACGTTACTTGGCGGGACTCGGCCGGGATGCTCAAAACAAAAGGCAGCGTCGTTGCCGACAGTTATGGCGAATGGACGTTCTGCGGCACGGGCGCGCATGCGGTCATGCCCGGCGACCTCGTGAAGGTGACCGACGGCGCGTACATTCGCAATTACGTCGTTCCAAATCTGACTATCCGTGCCGATCGCGTGAGCCAGACATACGAGGGCACCGGTCCGGCTGGCCGCACCATCAAGCTGTGGATCCCCAACGGCGATTGGGAGCGCAGCCATGCGATCCGCGTGACTAAGGACGGCTCCTGGAGCTTCGCTCCAATGAACGGGCTTGGCGGCAGCTACATCACTGACTACACGGGGTACGTTGAGTGGACGTCGCCGAACTCGGATCGATTGAGCGCTTTCGCGTTTTACCCGACCTTCGGCGTGACGTTGGGCAAGTCCGGCTTTTACGGCACGACTGGTGGCTTCGGGGACGTGACAGCGACGATCTCCGGCGCGCGCGACGGCCAAGGCACCGCGACGGGCAATGGCGCCGGTGACTTCCAAGGCGTGTTCAGTGACTCGAGCGGCAAGCCGGTCGTGGTGTCTCCGGGAGACCGGGTGACCGCGCCGGCGGTAGCCTCGGACGCGGACTTCGTCGTTCCGGAAATCCAGGGCAGCGTCGATAAGACGACCGAGGTTGTCAGCGGCAAATGTTTCAACACTGGAACGGCTGCGAATTACGTCGGCGTCACCGTCGTTCGTCCAGGCGGACACGTGCGCGGCGCGTCGACCTGGGACATCGCACCGGACGGTACCTTCGTCGCTGACTTCAGCGACTTCACCAATGGCTTCAGCACCGAGCACGCCAACATCAAGACCGGCGATCGAATCAAGGTCAATTGTTTCCAGACGACCGGAGACTTTGCGCGACTGACTTTCGTCGTTAAGTGAACACAGAAGGGGGAAGTCTTCCGAGACGAGCGCCTCGTCCCTAGCATGCGTCGATGCACGCCGAGGAGGAGGCGCTCGAGCGACGCATCGTCACGGTCCTGTTCGCCGACCTCGTCGGCTTCACGCCGCTCTCTGAGCGGCTTGACGCCGAGGACATTGCCGCGATCCAGGACCGTTACTTCGCGCTCGCGCGGGAGACGATCAACCG
>DATBFJ010000064.1:0-32009 GCA_036558545.1 Candidatus Limnocylindrales bacterium | reverse complement strand
CGCTCCAACTCGTCTTGATTCAGGAAGTTGACCGTGTCCCGGCGACTCGTTCTGGCGGGCGATTCGCCCTCGTTCCATGCGTCAAAGAAGGTCGATATACGCGCCGTTCGCGCCGCCGCCTCGTAGCGCGCGGCCGTGGACTTGGCCACTCTCTGGCCGCTCTCGGCGTCGATTCGTGTCCAGTCAAGCACCAGGCGGCCGTCGTATAAGGCCAAGTCGTCCGGCTGGGGCAGCCAGACATCGATGACGGCGCGGCCGCTGGGCTTCAGATGACGCGCGACGCCCTCGAGGGTCTGTGCCTGGGTGGCCCGGTCGTCGAGAAGCAACAGGCTATTGAACGCCACGATGATCAGATCGAAGCGCTTGCCCAGCTCGAGGGTCGTGACGTCCGCCTCGACCAGATCGAGCGCGCCACCCTTGCGCGCGCGGCTACTCGTGCGCTGCCATCGCGCTGCCGCGCGCGACAGCATGGCAGGCTCGTTGTCGACGGCGGTCACCTTGTATCCGGCCTCGGCCAATGGCACCGAAATGCGGCCACTACCGGCCATCAACTCAAGGACGGTTCCGGCACCGGCGTCGGCAAACGCCAGGTACATGTCGAGATCGCCCGGGTCAGTCTCGAGGTCGAGATCGTAGTAGCGAGCGAGCGCATCGCCTGACGTTGAGACGTCCGTGCGCTCGCGTGCTCGTTGCGAATGCCGGTTGTCAGCCACCGACGCTCGGGACGTGCACGCGCTCGCCGACCGGCGGCACCTCGATGTCCGCCGGCGCGAAACGAATCTGCGCTCCGTCGCGCTTGCGCACGGCGAGCGCGCTGATCGCCTCGAGCGCGCAGCGATGGGCCGCAGCCGCTGTTACCTCTGCGTGGTCATAAGGCGGCGACACCTCGACGATGTCCATGCCGGCAATCGGCACGCGACCAGCGATCCGCCTAATGGCACGCAGAAGCTCGCGAGTGAGCATTCCGCCCGGCTCCGGCGTGCCGGTGCCGGGCGCCATCCCTGGATCGATCACGTCGATATCGACCGACAGGTAGACCGCGTCAGGCCCATCGAGCGCTTCACTGATCGCGTCATCAACGACGGCCTCAGCGCCTCGTTCCTCGATCTCGCGCATCAGGTGCCAGCGCATCTTCTGCTCACGCATCCAGGCAAACACACCCGGCGGCGGCCAGTAGCCGCGCAGGCCAACCTGGACAAAGTTGCTGCCCTTGACCGCGCCCGAGTCAATCAGGCGGCGCATCGGCGTGCCGTGACCAGCAAGAACGCCCCAATCGTTGTTCGCGGTATCCGCATGCGCATCGAAGTGGACGACGCCAATGCTCCGCGGATGGCGCGCGGCGGCGACCGCGCTGGCCGAAGGCCAGGTGATCGAATGGTCGCCGCCGAGGACCAGGGGAAGCGTGCCAACGCGAGCGACTTCGAGAACTTTGCGGTAGATCATTGCGTGGCCGCGATCCAGGGCGGCTGGTGCCACGTTCGCGTCACCGGCGTCGACGACGTCGAGCACCTCGAATGGCTCGATGCCGAGTTGCAGCGAGTGGCCACCCTGCGTGTAGGTTGCCTGGCGAATGGCGCGCGGCCCGAAGCGCGCGCCGGGCCGGTAGCTGACCGCATCATCCATGGGCGCGCCGACGATCGCGATGTCCGGTGCGCGCCGCGCGAGCTCTTCGGGGTCCTCGATCAGTGGCCGCTGGCAGAAGCTCAACCGAACTCCCGTGTAGGCGGGGATTTCGGGCGGCACGAACACGTCGTACGGCAGGTCCCAGCCATTGAGACGGGCAAAATCGATCGGAGCGTGCTCGTTGCTCAACGCACGTCCCTCAAGGCGCGAGTCGCCGCCGGTTCCGTGTCGCAGTCCAGCAGGGCGCCACGCCAATCCTACCTTGACCGCCCAGGGCGCTGCCGCCGACCGATCGTCCTATTCGCTGTTCAGCGCCTGGACGAGAGAGTCATCTCCACGAGCATTGGCATCGCGATGACGAAGATCGCCATTGGAACGCTCAGCGCTCCCTGTGACCGAAGGATGACCAGCAGCGTCACTACCAGCCCGCACAACGCCGCGCGTCGGGCGGCACGCATCCAGCCGCCGCGATAGGCAATTCGTCGGCGGACGAAACTGGCGATCCATATCACCGGCGCCAGGGTCAAGGCCACGGCCGTGCCAAGAAGGACGGCGCCCGCCACAACGACCGTGCTGTTATCACGCGGGTCAACAGTCGTCAGGACGTATCCGACCGCCGTCCACGCGAGCGCCGCGACGACGAAAAGGAGCGTGTTGGCGAGACGATCAGCGCGGTTCAAACGTCGAGATTACGCGGCGCTCGCGCTGCAGATGCTCCGGAAGGGGCAGTAGCCGCAGGCAATCGTCGACGGTTTTGGCGCGAAGTTCCGAGCTCGAATCTGGCCAGCGGTCGCGAGCAACTTCTCGCGAGCCTTATCGAGTCGCTCGCGGGTCGGTTCGGCGCGACCAACGATGCCGGATTCGACGAAGTGGAGCTGCACGGCGGACGGAACATCTCCCGTTTGCGCTTCGTGGGCCAGCGCGTAGACCTGGAGCTGAAGCGACTCGCGCGCCTTGCTGTCCGCACGCTTCTGATCACGTACGTCCGACGACTTGTAGTCCGTGATGACCGCTCCCGACTCCGACTCATCGACTCGATCTATGCGGCCGCGTAGCTCGTCTCTGCCCAGCCGAAACGTGAACGGCCTCTCAATCGCAGTGGGCGCTTTGCCGCCGCTTGCAATCTGCTGCGTCCGGAACCTGCGCAGAGCGTCAGCGCCGGCGGCAAATCGGGCGTCTTCGTGCTCCCGTGAAAGAAACCCTTCTGGCTGCCAGGCTCGGCGCAGCTCGGCAACAAGCTCGTCTTCAGACATCGTGACGCCTCTGGCCTGCGCCGTATGGAAGCTGGCAATGGCCTGGTGGATGGCCGTGCCGTAGCTCAAAGCGTGATGCGCCGGGGTCGGGACGCCGATGTCGTAGCGCAGGCGGTAGCGCTCAGGACAGGTCAGGAATTCGTCTATCTGCGAGTAGCTCAACGTCAGTGAGCGGTCTGTCGCCGTCTCAGGATCTGCCACGGCCGGCGCAACGAGTGCGTGGGTGATTGCGCCAATCGCGTCCGCCGCCGATGGCGGTGAGATCACGGCCGCCGGAGCATCGATCGCTTCCGAAATGAAGATGGACGGCCGACGCCGGCCACGACCGTTGGGACCGAACTCGTGCGAGGTCAGCGTCAGCTCGTCGCGCGCGCGAGTCACCGCCACGTAGAACAGACGCCTCTCCTCGGCCAGTGAATCGTTCTCGACCCCATCGTCGACGAGGTCATCCGGAAGAGCCAATGTGGACGCGCGCGACCGAACCGGAAATCTGCCATCAACCAGACAGCTGACGAAAACACGCCCGAACTCGAGTCCCTTGGCGCGATGAACGGTGATCACGCGGACTGCATCGCGGTCGGAGCGATCTGCGTCCTCCTGGGAGATGTCACGATCCAGCTCGAGGCTGGCAACGAAAAACGGCACGCGATCCTCGTCAAGGAGTCCGGCACGACTCCTGACGAGCTCGCAGAAGCGCGCAACGCTCCGGGCGTCTGCCTCGACCGCCGGATCGTTCGACTTGGCGAACCGAGCGAGCATGCCACTGCGGTGCAGGTAGTCGTAGAGGACTTCGCCGCTGGTGTGCTGGGCCGATATCTCGACGCCGGTACGCACGTGATCGAGGAGCAGACGGATGCGCCGCCTGATTTCGTCGGCAAGGGACGGATCGCGCGCGTCTGCCGCGTCCGTCAATGCGTCAAGGATCGAGCGATTTCGTCGGCGTGACGACCCAAGGAGATGGGCGAGCACCCGTCCATCCAGGCCATAGGGCTGACCTGCGGCGAGGACGTACGTCTCGAGGCTGTTCGATTGATCAGCCACCACGCGCAGAAACGAAACCAGTGACCGGACGGCAGGCACATCCAGCAGCCGTACGACCGATCCCGTATCGACGTCAATCCCGCGGACGCGCAGGCTTCGCTCGAACTCACCAACCTCAGAATTGGAGCGCACCAGCACGGCGAAGTCCGAGGGCCGCGCGCCCCTCCTTATTTCGCGCTCGATCCTCGTCGCGACCCCGTCTGCCTCAGCCTCCGGTGATGTGAATGCCAGATGCCTAATCGTTACTCCGCGTGGGCGCCGGTGTGGAACCTGAGCTACGAGGCGGCAATCTGATTGACCATTGGCGGCCACGATTCGCTGTGCGGCCTCGACGATAGCGGGCAACGATCGATAGTTGCGGCGCAGCGTGATCGTCTTGGCTTCAGGGAACGTCGCGCGGAAGGTATCCACATTGCCCGAGCGAGCACCGCGGAAGGCGTAGATGCCCTGGTTGGGGTCGCCTACGGCCATGATGTTGCCGTTGTCTCCGGCAAGGGCAAGGACGAGCTCCAGTTGGCTGCGATTGGTGTCCTGAAGCTCATCGACCAGGATGTACTTGAACCGACTCGCGATCGAGGCGCGAATGGCGGGGCGCATTCGCAGCAGACGCAGGGCCAGTGCAACCTGGTCTGCGTGGTCGATGAAGCCGCGCGCCATCATCAACTGGGAGTAGCGGTCATAGGCGCCGGCCAGCTCCGCCTGAGCATCCGCCAAATCCGCCAGCTCCTCGGCCGAGTCCCTGCCAGTCGCGTCGGCGCGCAAGCGCAACCCGGCGGCGTGCGATGCCAGATCCGCGGCGGATAGATCCTCATCCTTGGCCCTGCCGAACATGTCCACCAGGGCGCCGAGAAATCGTGTGGGATCGCCGAGCGGCAGATAGCGAGTGAGACCCAGGTCAAAGACATGCTCACGCATGAACACGATCTGTTCGTTGCGCGTAAGCAGACGCAAGTTCGAAGCCAGGCCGAGCTCGAATGCGTTCTCGCGCAGCAGGCGATCGCCAAAAGCGTGGAATGTGTGGATGGCCGCGTCAGCCTGTCCGTATGGCACAAGCACGTCGACTCGCGCCTGCATCTCCTGTGCCGCGTTGTCCGTGAAGGTCAGCGCCAGGATCTCGCGCGGCCTGGCATGCCTGGTCGCGATCAGCCATGCCACCCTCCGGGTAACTACTTCAGTCTTGCCCGTCCCGGGCCCGGCAATCACGAGGGCCGGGCCAGCACGGTGGGTGATCGCACGCTTCTGCTCGCGATTTGACCCGATCAGCAGCGCCGAGCCATCGCCCAGAGACGGTTGCGCAGTGATGGCTACAAACTTGGGGCCTAGACCCTGGCGAGCGTCGAGAGCGACCATGTGTCGAACTTACCGGCCGATCGTGCCAGCTTGTATGACACGTCCAGGCAGACGTCAGCCTCTTATGTCGCCGCTCGCCAGTGCCTGACGGATTGCCTCGGCTTCTTCGTTTCCCAGTTGTGTGTCGCTCTTGCCCTCGGTGATCTGCTTCAGGTAGACGCGCGTGGCCTGGCGTGAGTGAAGGCTCGAGATCACAACACCCGTCCCGCGCGCGTCGAGCATTGCCAGGGCGAAGCTCTGCTGGCCTCCCGTGTCCTCAAACGGATTGAAACGGACGACGCCAATTCGCTGCAGCGAGAGAGTCGAACGCGACTCGGCGACAGGCAGCCGACCGTCAAGCCCCTCAACGCGCACGGTCAGCTGGTCCAACCGATTTGCTTCGCGCTCGACGGTCGCCTGGAGATCGGCGGGCATCTGCGGCCGGAAGGCACTCAATCGAGAAAGGCGGCGGGCGCGCACCAGAACCCACAGCGCAAGGAGAAGGGCCAGCACAGCGACGACCAAGGCGGCTGTGGCTATGTAACCTGCGGTATCTGCGCTCAAGGGTTCCTCTCTGATCGGCTGAAAGTCGGCGGCATTCTATTCGCGCCCGCAGCGGCCGAAAGGGCCGTCCGGAAGCGCTGCTAGACTCGCCCGCGATGAGCAAGAAAGTTCGCGGCCCCGTCCGCAGCCAGCGCCGGTCAGGTTCGCGAGCGGCCGGGCAGCGAGTGAGCGCACCGCGACACCCAACGAGTCAGCTCGAGGCGGCCGAGGTCATTGCCGAGGACGTCATCGAAGAGCACCCAGCCGAAGCTGCCGAGGAGCTGGAACGAGTCTCCAAGACCGTTCCGACAAGGCCGGGAACGCGCACCAAGCCAGGCAGCCTGCTGGCCGTCAAGGCGGCAACGGAATACGTCTACGTCGCCCAGGACATGCGCCGCATCCTTGTCGTCGCAGGCGCGCTTTTCGGGACACTGTTCGTGCTCTGGCTGCTGATCGTCCAGATGCGGGTCATACCACTTCCGTTCTACTAGGACGCGCCGCTCCTAATCACCCGCTGACGCCTCGCGCTTCTGGCGGGCTGCCGTCGACTTCTTCTTTTCCTCGCGCTGGGCCATGACGTTGCCGGCGACTTTCATTCCGGCCGATTTTGGGCGCGCCGTTGGATCGCGCTCCGGACCGCCTGCTTCGTTAGCTGACTCGCGGGCCTGCCGCCGCGCATCCATGCGATCGGCGATGACTTTTTCATAGCCGTGATCTGAGGGCTCGTAGTAATGCCTGCCCGCGAGTCGATCAGGCAGGTATTGCTGCTCCACGTCCGCGCCCATGTAGTCGTGCGGGTAGACGTAGCCCTTGCCCGTGCCGAAGTCCTTCGCCTCGCGCCACGTCGCGCTGCGCAGGTGGTTTGGCACCGGCAGCGAGCCGTATTGCATGACGTCGTTCATCGCTGCCCAGTACGCGGAACCTGCACGGTTCGATTTTGGCGCCGCGGCGATATAGGCGGTCGCCTGCGCGAGCGCGAACTGGGCCTCTGGGAGTCCGACAAAATCGAGCGCGTACGCCGCCGACATTGCGACTTGCAACGCATGCGGATCCGCATTCCCGACGTCCTCTGATGCGCTGATGATCAGCCGGCGCATGATGAAGCGCGGGTCCTCGCCAGCCGCGACCATCGTCGCTAGCCAGTAGAGAGCCGCGTCGGGATCGTTCCCGCGCAAGCTCTTGATGAACGCGCTGACCGTGTCGTAATGGCCGTCGCCGGCCCGGTCGTACTGAAGGACACGCTGCTGCGCGGCCTGTTCGATGTCCTCGATCGTGGGCGCGTCGGACATGACCGTGGCGGCCTCGAGGATGTTCAGGGCGGCGCGAGCATCGCCGCCGCTGATGTCGACGAGGTGATCGAAAGCATCGTCGCTCAACGCCAGCTTGCCGCCAAAGCCTCGCTCGTCGGCCAGCGCCGCTGAAACCACCGTGCGCAGGTTCTCGTTGGACAGCGGCTCGAGACGAAAAACTCGCAATCTCGACAGGAGCGCCGAGTTGACCTCGAAATACGGGTTCTCGGTCGTCGCACCGATCAATGTGATCGTGCCGTCCTCGACTTGGGGCAGCAAAGCATCCTGCTGGCTCTTGTTGAAGCGGTGGATCTCATCGATGAACAGCACGCTCGAGCCACCGCCCTGGTCGATCCATTCGCGTGCGCGAGCAATCACCGCGCGAACGTCGGCGACGCCGCTCATGACCGCCGAAAGCGTGGAGAAGGGAGCATCCACCTCCTGCGCCAAGAGTCGGGCGAGCGTCGTTTTGCCTGAACCGGGCGGGCCCCATAGCACCATCGACGTCAGGTGGCCACGCTCGATCATTCGCCGCAGCGCGCCACGCTCAGACACGAGGTGATCCTGGCCAACAAACTCATCGAGCGAACGCGGTCGCATGCGCGCGGCGAGCGGGGCGTGCGCCGCAGTTCCCGACAGGTCGAGTGGAACCTGCGTGGTGGTCGGTCGGCTGCTGGCACGAGACGGCATTTGCCCGGAGATCATCCCACGCCGTTGGAGGTGACGGGCTACCATCAGCCCGTGTCCAACAACGTGAACCTGCGAATCCCTGGGCCCACTCCCCTCCCCGAACGTGTCCGCGAGGCCGGCGCGCGGCAGATGGTCAATCACCGCGGACCCGAATTCAAAGAGCTGATCAACCGCGTCACGGCTCGTCTTCAGAACGCGTTCGTGACACGAAACGACATCCTGATCCTGACCGCGTCGGGAACCGGCGGTCTCGAGGCCGCGATCGTCAATTTCCTTTCGCCCGGAGACGCCGTTCTCGCGGTCTCGATTGGCTCGTTCGGCGACCGCTTCGCGAAGATTGCGTCCACTTACGGCGCTGACGTGACCAAGATTGACGTCGAGTGGGGCCATGCAGCCGACCCAGCGCAGGTTGCGTCCACACTGCGCGAGATGGCGGCCAATGGACGTCCTGCAAAGGCCGTGCTTGTGACGCACAACGAGACGTCGACGGGCGTCGAGAACCCCCTCCAAGATCTGGCCGCCGCCGTACACGATGCCGCTCCTGATGCTCTGCTGCTGATCGACGGCATCAGCGGCCTTGGCGCCGTGCCTTTCGACACGGACGGTTGGGGTCTGGACGTGGTGGCGACCGGCTCGCAGAAGAGCTGGATGTCGCCTCCCGGCCTGGCAATGATCAGCGTGTCGGAGCGTGCCTGGAACGCCGCAGCGGAAGCCACGATGCCGCGCTTCTACTTCGACCTGGCCAAGGCGCGTAAGTCCCTGGCCACTGGCGAGACTCCGTGGACACCCGCGGTGGGCGTGCTGTTTGCAATGGACGTCGCCCTCGAGATGCTCGAGAACGAGGGCTACGAGCGCATCTTCGCCCGACACGCCGCGTGCGCCGCATCGGCCCAGGCCGGTTTGCAGGCTCTCGGATTCAAGCTGTTCGCCGAACCGGATCACGCCTCGCAGACGGTGACCGCGGCATGGCTGCCCGAGGGCGTCGACTGGGCCACCCTGAACAAGGCAATGAGATCGCGCGGCCTCGTCCTCGCGGGCGGCCAGGACCGGCTTGCAGGCCAGATCCTACGCGTTGGCCATCTCGGCGACGTGCAGCCTGAAGACGTCGTGGAGGCCATCAAGGTTATCGGCGAGTCGCTTGCCGAGCTTGGCCATGACGTCGACGTAAACCGTGCGGTGAATGCGGCGCGGGCCGCCACTGAGACGGAAAGTAGGACGCCGGCAGCTGCCGTTTCGGGGGCGTGAGGGTCCTAGTCGCAGAGCCTCTCGCAAGCGAGGGCCTCGAGCTTCTAGGGACTGAACACGAGGTCGATTACAGGCCCGAGTTAGCGCGTGCGGACTTTGTTGCGCTACTGCCGGACTACGACGCACTGATCGTGCGCAGCGGCGTCAAGGTCGATGCCGAGGCGATTGCGGCCGGCACGCGACTACGCGTCGTGGGACGGGCAGGCGTTGGCGTTGACAACATCGATGTCCGGGCCGCCAGCGCGGCTGGGATCCTCGTTGTCAACGCTCCGACGGCCAACACGATCGCCGCCGCGGAGTTGACAGTGGGCTTGATATACGCCCTTGCCCGGCACATTCCCAAGGCGGAGGTGTCCCTCCGCCGCGGCGAGTGGCGCCGAGCGGATTTCGTGGGAACCGAGTTGCGTGGCAAGACGCTCGGCATCATTGGCCTCGGAAAGATCGGCATGGCCGTCGCCGAGCGCGCGCGGGCAATGGAGATGTCCCTCATCGGCAGCGATCCTTATGTGACTTCCGAGGCGGCCGCCGCGCGCGGGATCGAGCTCGTCGAAGTCGGCGAGCTGCTGCGCCGTGCGGACGTGCTGACCGTTCACGTGCCCCTTCTTGCCGAGACGCGCGGCATGATCGGCGCCGATCAGCTTCACCTGATGAAGCCGGGCGCGTTCGTGATCAACGTTGCGCGCGGCGGAGTCATCGATGAAGCCGCGCTCGCGGAGGCATTGCGCGACGGGCGCGTGGCCGGTGCTGCGATCGACGTCTATGAGCACGAGCCGCCGCGCGACTCGCCGCTGCTGGACGCGCCCAACACCGTGCTCACACCCCACCTGGGCGCGTCGACTCGCGAGGCCCAGACGAAGGCGGGTGTCGAGGTCGCGGAGCAGGTTCTCGACGCCCTCGCCGGGCGAGAGCCACGCTACGCCGTGAATTCAGCCGGCGCCGCCAAGCGCGGCTGACGGCCGTGCCAATTCCCGAAGCACTGAACGCCACCCTTGTCCTTGTTCGCCACGGCGAGTCGACATATGTGGCCGAAGGACGTTTTCAAGGCCGCCAAGATCCCCCGCTTTCCGCGCTCGGGGAACGGCAGGCGCAACTCGTGGGTGCACGTCTCGCCGACCGCGGTGCACACACGCCGCTTCCCATCCCGGCCGGTGCCCCGCAGTTGATCTGGCACTCGCCGCTCGCGCGCGCAGCCCGAACGGCCGGCTTTATCGCTCAGGCGCAACCGGAAGGTGTTCGACTCCAGCCGACGCCCGGTCTCACCGAGATTGCACAGGGCGACTGGGAAGGCCAGCCGAGCGTGGTCGTGCGAGAGCGATGGGCCACCGAGCTCGCGGCATGGCGACGCGCGCCAGCGACCAACCACGCGCCAGGGGGCGAGTCGCTCAAAGAGGCGGCACAGCGCGTCGGCGAGGCCCTTGACGAGATCTTCATGTCCCTGACGAGCGGCCGGACAACGACGGAATCGACCGGCTTTCCCCGCTCGTTCGTGCAGGGCTACGCCGATCCGGACGCGAAGGGTCGCCTGGGTGACCCGTGGGTCATCCTCGTGGCACACGACGGCGTCTTTCGCGTTCTCGTGCTGGCTCTGTTCGGGCTGCCACTCGAGCGCTTCTGGTCGTTCCCGTTCAACCTGTGCGCCATCACCGTTATCGCGACCCAGGATGGAGTTCCGGTGCTCCGGGCACACAACCTGTCCGAGCATCTCGCGCCGATCGCCGTCGATGCGAGAGCGGCGGCGGAGGCGCGCGGCGATCGGCGCGGCGCCCTCTAGGCCAGCCTCAGACCGGCGGTGGACCGCCCCTGCTTTGCCTTGAGCCAAATCCCCGGGGTTTCCGCACGAGCAACTTGAGCAGGCCTATGCGCACGTGCCGGTAGGCCATCCCGATCATCGCCAGCGTTCCCTGTTCTGGAGCTCGCCTCGCGTACGTCGATTCGACCTTGGCCGTGGCAATCAGATGCAGATCACCGCTGGCCACGGGCACCAGCTGTCCCAGATGATCGGCGTACTCGTAGACCGTCTGAGAGGGCTTGGGCCCGTAACCCAGGCGGCTCGCCAGCCTCGACAGGCTGCTGTATGCGATCTCTGGCTCTGACGACGGAACGCGCCGAATCAGCCACGTGGCACCCATCAGCACTCCGCCCATGGCCAGCACGGCGATCAGCACGGCGAAAAGTGGATAGTCCGGTCCACCAGGGGTCGGCGCCTGTGCTGTGAGGACGGGGGGTGGGCTCTGCAGGCAGGCGCGGGTGACGCGCTCGATGCACTCCGGATCCTGTGCCGCTGGCGGGGGTGTTGCCACGCCCGGGCTACCCACGACCACTGGCGCGCCCTCGATGAGGTGGGTCGGCGCCTGGCCGTTGCCGCCGTTGCCCGGCGTTGGATCGAACTCGAGCCAGCCATGATTGGGGAAATAGACCTCGACCCACGCGTGAGATGCGCTGCGCTCCACGAGATAGCTGCCGTTGTCCTGGACAATGCCGGGCAGATAGCCGACGACGTAGCGCGCCGGCACGTTCAGCTCGCGCAGGAGCATGACCATCGCTGACGCGAAGTACTCGCAATAACCCTTCTTGATCGTCAGGAAACAGTCAACCTTCTGCGTCGCGCCGCATAGCCCGCGCAGGTCCGTCTCGTAGGAAAAGCCGCCGCGCGCGTACAGGTAGTCCTGGACGGCCACTGCGATGTGATACGGATCGCGCTGAGTCGGTGGGAGGCCGTCATAGATCTTCTGCGCGGTCTGTTGCACGAGATCACCCACGGAGCCTGGGCGGATGTCGAGGTAGCGCGCTATCCAGGACGGGTAGTTGACACCTGCAGCCGCCATTTCGTTCTCCGTCGGCGCAGTCGGCCCACTCGTCTGGAGGACGTTCGCCTGAACGGTGTAGGGCACGTTCGCCTCAATCCCGTTGGATAGCTTGGCCGAGACAAACGGGCCGCCAGCGCCGTTGGTCACGAGTTCGGACGGCTGATCGACGGCGACGGCCTCTGCTGGCGAAACGAAAACATTGCCCCCGAAGTCCGCCGGGGTGATTGTTGCGCTTACCGCTTTCCAGCCAGGGCCTACGCCAACCGTCTCGGCTGAGGCCGCCAGCAGCGGTTGCCCGGCCGGCACGAGGCTGGGTTGGCTGTCGAGCTGTTGCCACTGGGTGCCATCGAACGAGTCGTAGACGGCGCCGCGCCAGCGATAGCCCTTGCCGTCGCTGGTGGTCGCGGTGAACACCGGATCAGTGGAGGATTCCCAGAAATCCCTGATCGTCTGAGTGGGCGTGAACAGGATGTTCGGGCCGCGAGCGGAGCCGCTTACGCCGCCCAGCCAGCGGTTGACGTCGTAACCGACCTCGAGAAGCTGGTCGTCGATGTTGTTCCAGGCGTGCGACAGAGGCGCCGAGCTCGCGTTGGCCGCCAGAAAAACGGATGCGCCTATGACGAGTGCCACCATCACGGCGCCATTGCGCAGGAACGAGCCAGATATGTCGCCGAGCTCGCGCATGCCGCGCGAGCGCCATTCGCCCATCTGCTCGAACAGGTTGAGGCGCATGACCAACAACATTGCGGCGAGCACGAAGACGATCAGGTGGATGTACTCCTCCGTGGTCGTCACCGACACGTTGATTAGCAGCAGGACACCCGCGAGCACGATTCCCGGCGCCGCCTGGTGACGGCGGAAGACGTTGAATGCTGCGAAGTACCCGGCGCCCCAAACGAGGGCGCCCATGATCAACAGGAAGACCGATGTTTCTGTTGATCGCGTGTCCAGGACAAAGACCTGCTGCACAAAGTTTGAAACGGACAGATTCAGGTCATGCAGCCGGCCGACTATTGATGTCGATCGCGATATCGATCCGGAAATCGCGTACAGCAGGAACACGCCACCGCCGAGGGCGCCGACCAGGTGCGCCACAATCGGTCTCACCGGCCGCTTGGCCAGCCACGCTCCGATCAAGACGCTCAAAAGGGCGGCGACCGGTAAGAACTTGGTCTGCGACTCGTGACTGCCCGGTGCGAGGCCGGCCCATACGGCATCGTCGATGGCGACTGCCACCGCGCCGACCATCACGATGAGGGCGATAAGCGTCAGCCAGCCTTCACGAGGGGCGAGCGGAAGCTCGCGCTCGTCCTCCTGGGCGGGCGCGTCCGTCCACGGCCGGCGCTGCACGCGACTGGTCTGGATCGCGCTCACGCGGCACCCACCAGACGCGCATCGCGACGAGTGATCAGCTGACCGGAGATGGGCTCCATGGGCAGAATCGTGTGCCAGGCGAAATCGTGCTCGGCCAACGCATGACGCAGCGCACGGGCCGAACGCTGCTCGGACGCGATCACTTCCTCCGACGGCTCGACGCGGCCAGTCTCGCGGCGCTCCTGGCTGGCGAACGCAGGCGCGTCGAGCAGGATGATCTCGACCTCAACGCCGCGGCCGCGGAGCGAAGCCAGCGGCCGTACCCAATCACGCTCGAGCGACGGAGTGATGATCAGTGCAGTCATGCCACGGCGCAGCCGCACCATGTCCTCGGCAATCAGGTGGCTGAACGGCTGGCTACCATCCGCCTGCACGGCCGCGAGGGTCTGCATGATCTTCTGATACTGGCGTGGACCCCGGTCGGCCGGCAATGGGCCGATGTGAGCGCCCGACGTGCTCAGCGCGACATTGCGGTTCTCGAGCAGGCCCCGCGCTGCAACAGATGCAGCGATGCGGACTCCGTATTCGAGCGTCGACTCGTCTCCGGTTCCCGTGTGCGCGGAGCGCTGCAAGTCGAGAAAGATCCATACATCGGCCGTTTGCTCCAGGTCGAATTCCTTTACCTGCAGGCTGTTGTTGCGCGCCGTGCTCTTCCAGTGGATTCGGTTGTACGGATCGCCCGGCGCGTAAGGCCGGATGCTCGTCGCGTGCGGCGTCGTGTGGGGCGTGCGAACCGGGCTCGCGTGGGAGCCCTCGATGAACGCCGGGGGCAGCTTCCAGGCAGGCAGCGCTTCCACGCGCGGGTAAACAATCACATTCGAAGCGCTGCCAACCGAAGCCTGCGATTCGAACATTCCGAGTGGGTCACCCGTCCGCAGCAGCACCGGCTCGACACGAAAGTGACCGCGCCGCGTCAAGGGAACGCGCACCGACCAGGATTTCTCGCTGCGCGGACCCAGGCTGACCGCCTGTGCCGGCAGGTCCACCGGAAGGGTCGACGGATTGCGCAGCTCGAGCCACAGCTTCGGCAATCGGCTGGTGTTTCGAACTGTGTAGCTGGCCCGCAGGATGTCGCCCGTCTGGGCATGCAGTCGGTCCAGAACGTAGCCTGCCTCGAGGTCGGACAGGCCAAACCGCGTTACGACGTACGAGCCACCGACGACAAGGATGCCGAGGTAAACCAGGAAGAACAGGAACTGGGCGCCCGTCGACAACGCCGCAACGACGACGATGAGGGCGATGACGGCGATCTCAATCCGTCTGACCATGGTTCAGGCCCGGCTCGACCTAGCTCAGCTCGGCCTTGCGACGGGACGCTCCGGTGGCTTGATGCGAGTCTCCACGGGTACGGAGTCGAGCAGCTCGCGCACGATCAGAGCCGCATCGACGTCGCGCACCGTGGCCGCCGTCTTGACGATGGTCCGGTGGGCCAGGGCCGGCACCGCCACGGCCTTGATGTCGTCCGGGATGACGTAGTCGCGACCGGCCAGCGCGGCAAACGCCTGGCCGGCGCGGTAGAGCGCGAGAGAGCCGCGCGGCGACGCGCCGAGGTAGACATCCGGGTGGTTACGCGTGGCGTTCACGAGCCGAACGATGTAATCGCTCACGACGGCGTCGACGTAGATCTCGCGAACACCTTCCTGCATAGCACGCAGGTCCTCGACCGTTGCGGCCTCAGTCAGGTCGTCGATCGGGTGCGTCTGCTTCTGCTCGTCAAGGATCGTGATCTCCTGGAGCGGATCCGGGTAGCCCAGGTGGATGCGGAGCATGAACCTGTCAAGCTGGGCCTCTGGCAGTGCGAACGTGCCCTCGTATTCGATCGGGTTCTGGGTCGCGATGACCAGAAACGGCTGGGGCATCTGGTAGGTCACGCCGTCGACCGTGGTCTGGCGCTCTTCCATCGACTCCAGGAGCGCAGACTGCGTCTTTGGCGTGGCGCGATTGATCTCGTCCGCGAGAACGATCTGGGCCATGATCGGGCCCGGCCGGAACTCAAACTCCTGCGTCTTCTGATTGAAGATCGACAACCCGGTGACGTCCGTCGGCAGCAGATCGGGCGTGAACTGGATGCGTTTGAACGAGCAGTTGAAGCTCCGCGCGATTGCTTTGGCCAAGACGGTCTTGCCGGTGCCCGGCACGTCTTCGATCAGCAGGTGGCCCTGGCACAGAAGCGCGACGAGCGCGAGGCGCACCTCCGGGTGCTTGCCCACGATGACGCGCTCGACGTTGGCGATGACCTTGTCGCCCGATTCCTGGATCGTTGCCACTTAGTCGCGTACCTCCGCGGGTGCGAACGGTTTGGTTGCCCCTCTCCCCGTCTGGGCCCGGCGATAGGCGTTGCGGGATATTACGCCCGACTTTTCCAAATTGTTTCCAAGGCTAAGGATTCTCAGCAAGGTATTCGCTCATGAGCTGGCCGGCCAGCGGCACTGCACGCTGCGATCCCGCACCGCCGCCCTCCACGATCACGGCGATCGCGATCTTGGGGTTGTCGGCCGGTGCGTAGCCAATGAACCAGCTGTGTGGAGCGGCATTGCCGCCCAGCTGCGCCGTGCCGCTCTTGCCGGCGGTGGGTACGCCCGGAACTTTGGCCGCGCCTGCGAACGCCTTTCCGTATTGGCCTTCGACCGCCTGCTGCATTGCTTGGCCGATGACAGACGCAACACTCGCATCGCACACCTGGGTCAGGGGTTTCGAGGGCATCTGAGTAACTGTCCCGTCACTTGCCTGCAGGTAATCGACGAGCTTCGGCTGCATCTCCAGCCCATGGTTGGCGATGGTCGCGGCCACGAGCGCCATCTGCAGCGGCGTGACAAGAACCTCGGCTTGCCCGTACGCGGCGTTGGCCAGCTCGACGCGGTCCTGGAAACCGCCGAATGACCCGCCCCCGTCGGTAACCTGGCTGGGCGACGTGGGCAGTTCGAACGGGATTCTCTGACCGAAGCCGTATGCGCTGGCCCATTGAAGGAGGTTCATTGGCCCTGTGGCCAGTCCGGCATGGGCAAACCAGATGTTGTCGGAAACCTCCGTCGCCTCGTAAAAGTCGAGTGGGTGGTCGGTCTGGACCTTGCGCGGGAAATCATGGATGCGGAAGCCGTCAACCAGGAAGCCGGTCTGGATTTCGCCGGGCTGGTCTGCGTAGGTCGTGTCAGGCGTGATCGAACCAGACGACAAGCCGGCGGTTGCGGTGACGATCTTGAATACCGATCCCGGGACGTACAGGCCCTGCGTCGCGCGATTCAGCAGCGGAGAGTCGGTATTCGACTGGAGCGATGCGACGTAGCTTCTTCCCTGACGTGGATCGACGACCTTGTTCGGGTCATAGGTCGGGCTGCTGACAAGCGCCAGGACACGTCCCGTGGCGGGCTCTATGGCCACCACCGCGCCGTGCTGGTCGCCCAGAAGCTCCGAGGCGGACTCCTGCAAGCTGATGTCGAGCGAGGTGTGCAGGTCGGACGGGTTGTAGGCCAGCGCTTGAAACTTGCGCAGCAGGTCGTCGGCACCGTTGAGCGAGCCGAGACCGGTCAATTGGGCGTCATAGCTCTTCTCGAGGCCGGCCGTTCCGAAAATCGTGCTGTTGTAACCGACGACAGGTGCCGCGACTTCGTACGGATACTGGCGTTGCCGCTGATTGCCGGCAGCATTCTCGGCAAGAACGTCGCCGTTCGAGGCGTAGATCGTGCCGCGCGGCGCGTCGCGAGCCGCGGCCAGAACGATCGGATTCGCGGCGTCCGTCGTCAGCGAATGTGCCTGCATGACCTGCCAGTACAGGAGACCGCCGCCCAGTGTGCCGTACACGAGCGCGAGTGCGATCGAGAGGCGCAGCAGGCTGCCGGCGATGCGCGGCGGCCGATTGGCCGACACCGGAGAGAGGTGCGGAGTTTGGCCGCGCGCATCGAGCCGAGGTCGGACCCGCAGGTGAACTCGAAGCCGGCGAGGGTCCAGGCGCGACCGCGTGGCATCGAGTGGCCGCGAATCCGGCTGTTCCGGCACAAACCCGCTGTTGTTCTCGGTCATGACAGAGCCGACTCCACGCGGCCGCCGAGCGCACGCGCTCGGCGGCCGAGTCGCTGACGAACGCCGCGCGGAACTCCTGGTACGGGCGGCTCGACGCCTCTGTCACTGAGCGCAAGGAGCAGGCCGATGACAGCGCCGTTGACGAGCAGCGAGGAACCGCCGTAGCTGACAAGCGGCAGGGTGATGCCGGTCAGCGGCACGACCCTGAGATTGCCGCCGGCGATGATCGCGGCCTGGACGACGATTACGAGCGTCAAGCCAGTCGCCAACAACGATCGGAAGTCGTCGACGGCGAAGGCGGCGATGCGAAAGCCTCGCTCGGCAATGACGAGATAGAGACCCAACAGCGCGAGCGCCCCGAGCATGCCCAGCTCCTCTGAGATGCCGGCAAATATGAAGTCAGTGTGGATCGCCGGGATCGACGGAATGCTTCCAACCTGGGGCAGCCCGGCACCAATGCCGGTGCCCAGGATTCCGCCTCTGCCATAGGCGTACAGGCCGCGAATGATCTGGTATCCCGCGCCCTGTGCATCCGCCCATGGGTTGAGCCAGATGTCGATGCGCTCCTGTACCCGCGGCACAAGCTCGTAGAGCACGAAACTGCCGAGCAGGAATAGGCCCATGCCGAGGACGACGTACGAGATGCGTCGTGTTGCGACGTACAGGAGTCCCAGGAAAACGAGGAAGTACAGCAACGCGGCGCCCAGGTCGCTCTGGATGATCACGATGGCCAGGGCGATCCCGAGCATTGCCAGCATCGGCAGCAGATATGGCAGCGGGGGCAGACGGATCGGTCCGACACGCGTGCTCGACTCGCTCAACGCCCGCCGGTTTTCGGCCAAATACCCGGCAAGGAACACGACGAGGATGACCTTCAGGAGCTCAGAAGGCTGACCGGAAACGGGTCCGATACGAAGGGTCAGTCGGGCGCCGCCGGTCACGTCGCCAAAGATGAAGACGAGCAACAGCAGGAAAATGCCGGCCGCGGCCCACGTGTACTTGTAGCGGCGCAGCCATCCGTCGCTGCGGACGAGCAGCGCGATCGCGGTCAGCAGTGAGAAGCCGAGCACGATCCAGAACAGTTGAAGCTGGCCGAGACCAAGCTCGTTGCCAGCCACGTTCTGCGTGACCAGGTCCTGGGGGAGACGTTGCATCATCAGCAACGAGATGCCTGCCAGCATGGCCGCGGTCGGGAACAGGATCTCGTCCATCCGTCGCCCCGAGATCACGAAGAGCCCGTGAATCACGAAGAGGGCGACGAGATACGTCGTGAGAATTGCCGTGTCGGCGAGCTCCAGGCGTCCGTCGCGGAACGACACGTAGCTGATCCAGCCGACCGTCAACGCGACTGAGACGATGATCAGCAGGCCCAGCTCCCGGCGCCTGAGACGCGGGCGAATGCCCACTCGGTTCAAGGCGTGGACGGCGGCGGTCATTCGGGCGTTTCCGTTCGAGGCCGATCCAGGCGCATGCGCACCTGTCCGATCTGGATCTCATCGCCGAATCCCAGTGGCCAGAGTCCCTCAATTCGCTGACCGTTGAGCCATGTGCCGTTGGTGCTGCCACGATCCTCGACGTACCAGGCACGGCCGCGGAAGGTGAGCAGGGCATGCTCGGCCGAGACGAACGAGTCATCGATAACGATCGAGTTGTTCACGTCCCGCCCGATGGAATTGACCGCATCGAGGGGAATCGAGGTGCCGGCTTCCGGCCGGCTCTCAGCCGATGACATGACCACGAGCCGTGCGAGCGGCCGCCCGGCGCCAGCAACTCCAGCCCTGAGGTCGCGCCACAGCGCGCGAGCCACGAAAAAGAAGAATGCATATACGAGTGCGAGGAATCCGAGTCGAAGCGCCCAGAGGCTGAGAGTGAAGACGTCCATTTGCGGACGTGAAGGTTATGGGGTTGGCTCGATTGTCACCGTCGAGCTGCCCAGCTGAAGTACATCACCGGGACCCAGCGCGATTTCTGTGACTCCGCTGCCATTCAGATAGGAACCGTTTGTGGATCCGAGATCCGTGTACACGAGCATGCCCAGCCGGACTCCTATCTGGCCGTGATGTCGCGACACTTTGTCGTCCGGCAGGACGATGTCGTTGTCCAAAGACCGGCCCAGACGCAGCGTTCCAGGGCGCACCGGTACGCGCATTACCTGGTGACCCGGCGCGCGAACCGCCAGCTGGGCTTTGGGCGCGTTGCTTCTCGGCGCGGCGTAGATCGCAGTCGGCTCGGACACGACCTCCTGGGCCGGAGTGCCTGCCAGAGCCGGTTCAAGCGGTCGATTCGATGCGGCAGGCGCATGTCCATTGCCGTTGGCCGGGACGATGACTGGCTCCGCGTAGGCACGCATGTCGTTCGGTGCAACCGTCGCGGACGAGCCAATTTCGACCCGCGGCTGCGCGAGCATGATGTATGCATGCGCACGGGCGTAGACGCGCAGTGATTCGGCCAGCTCACGCGCGACGATGGGCAGGTCGCCATCAAGCGCCGCAGCGTCCGCATCGTTCAGAAGGACGCGGAAGGTCGTCGGGACGTAGCTCTTGCGGGACTGCACGCGTCGATCCGACTCCATGACACGCTCGAGGCCGCGCTCGATCTGCGCAATATCGACCTGTCGCTGGAAAAGCCGAGCAGCGGGCCGCTCGAACAGTCGCTCGAAGAACCGCTCGACCGCGGCGAGTGGACCGGCCATGGGTGGCGAGTCTAGCAAAGGGTGGCTCAGCGACCGAAACCGAACCCACCTGGGGTATCCGCGACGGGACGATATGCGCGCGATTTAGGTACCGATGCCGAGCGTTCGAGGAGACCCTTTTCAGGCATGCTTCCCCGGGATGCGGGGACCAGATGTGTTTTGCGAGCGATGCGGTGCTCGCCAGCCGGTCGCAAGCCGAGAGAACGCCGCCGTAGGTGCCGGTTTTGCGCGCCGTCTGCGATCCGCGGTAACGGGCACGACCGCTGATGGTCTCCACGCCTCGACCGACAGCATCTATCTGCGCCTCTGTCTCGAATGCCGCGGGTACTCCTGTCCCAATTGCTGGAACCAGACGGAAGGCGTTTGCCAGACATGCGCGCCCCTGCCCGAGGCCGAGGTAATTCCGCTTGAGGCACTCGCTCCTGGGGCCCCGCCGGCGCAGCCGCCGATCTCCGCCGCGCCAGAACCAGAAGCGTTCCCTGAGTTCGAGATGTCGTACTACTTCCGCCCGGCAGGCGTCGCAGCCGACGATGAAGACGTCGCCGAGGCGGCAGCGCCGGTCGCCGAGCGGACGGCGGAAGTCGAACCCGAGCCGCGACCTGTAGTCTTCGCCGAGCCGGAGCCGGAGCCGGAGCCGGTCGTCTTGGCGGAGCCCGAGCCGGTCGTCTTCGCCGAGCCGGAGCCCGAGCCGGTCGTCTTCGCCGAGCCCGAGCCCGAGCCCGAGCCGGCCGTCTTCGCCGAGCCGGAGCCCGAGCCGGAGCCGGTCGTGTTCGCCGAGCCGGAGCCGGAGCCCGAGCCGGTCGTGTTCGCCGAGGCGGAGCCGGTCCTCTTCGCCGAGCCGGAGCCCGAGCCGGAGCCGGTCGTGTTCGCCGAGGCGGAGCCAGAGCCGGTCGTCTTTGCCGAGCCGGAACCGGAGCCCGAGCCGGTCGTCTTCGCCGAGGCGGAGCCAGAGCCGGTGGCAGAAATGGAGCCCGAGCCTGAGCCGCAGCAAGCGCCCACGCCTGCACCTGGACCGGCCGAAAGCCCCCAGCCGCGGATGCCTGATACGCGTGTGCCGCGGCCGCGATATGACCCGGTTCCGCTGCCGCTGGCCGCTGCCCCACTGACTCCCCCGCCGCCGACAGTTCCTTCAGACAACATCGTGCCGACGCCATACGTCTTCGCGCGGCCGCAAATCTCGTTTGACGAGGCGACTGCGGCCCCCATGGTCCCGCTGCCGCCCAACCCGGCACCGCTCCCTGTTGCCCAGTTCGCGGGCGCTCAGCAGCCCTACGGACTGCCGCTGTCGTCGCGACCGAACGCGGCGCCGGTTAGCACGCGGCCGTGCCACAACTGTTCGCTGGAGGTCTCAGCCAAGGCGCGCTTCTGCCGCCGCTGCGGCTCAGCACAGATGGCAAACTAGCCCGAGAAGACACTCTGGCGATCTCTCTCGAGATCGCGCCGCAATCTGGCCCAAGCTGCGCCGTAGAGCAGCATCTGATAGCTGAAGTTCAGCCAGATCAGGACGCCAAACGCCGTGGCTATCACCCCGAATGCTGCCAGGCTGCCGATCAGGAACGGAGCCAGCACGCCAAAGAGGTTCGTCAGGAGTCCAATTCCTGCGCCCGCCACCAGGGCTGGTGGCAACGCCGCGCGGAAGCTCGGTGGCGCTGTGGGAACGAGAAGGTAAATGATGAGCACGACGACGATGAAGATGGCCAATCCAATCAGCGGGACGATGTAGCTCCACACGACAAGGTCGCCGACCAGCTGGTTGACGATTGCCCAGACGCTGCTGAGGAGCACCGTCACCACAAGCAACCCCATCAGTCCGGCGACCGTGATGATTCCGCGCAGCCTGCGATCGATCGGGCCGCGCACCATGCCACCCGGAAAGATCCTGCGCATGACCTCGTCGAGACCGGCATAGAAATTGCTGGATCCCCACAGCAGACCAATCAGACCGATCACCGACAGGACACCACGTGCGGCGACGACTCCGTTCAGGGCCGCCGAAAAGAACTGCTCGAGCGGGGGAAAGTAGCCGATGAGCTGAGCGAGAAGCTCTTGGCGCTGCGTTGGGTCGTCTATCAACCAGCCAAGCACGCCGGCCATCAACAAAACGAGCGGGATCAGCGCAAACATCGTGCTGTATGCCAGCGCAGCCGCAAAAAGGCCAACGCCCGCTGCGCCCGCGATGTCGACCACCCGGAGGATTCGCGCGATGTACTTCTGCCGCGTTACCTCGGTAACCACCTTGGTCGCGTCAGCGACGGTACCCGTTGGAGCGGGGCCTTCACGTACATGTATCGGTTCTGGGGGCGCCTTTGGAAGGGCATACCCGCGGCTAGCCGGCGGAGTCGGCTCCCGTGCTGGTTCCGCCTGAGCTTGGCGCTTCCTTCTTAGCCGACTCGGAAGCACTCGATCCAGAATCGCCGTCACTGTCGCTCCCGCTCTTTGCCGCAGAAGAAGATCGCGACGAGCGCGCGTCCTTCTTGGCCCACCCGGAACCTTTGAAGACTATTGCCGGCGGCGACAACAGTTTGCGCATTGGACCGCCACAGCGCTCACAGCTTTCGGGCCCTGTTGCGTTAACTCCGTGCATCATCTCGACGGCGTGTCCGCAGTTCTGACACTGGTAGTCGTAGAGCGGCATATCTCCCTAGTTTCCAGCCAGACGCAGTCCGCACTTGGGACAGTAGTGCGCACGACGATCGATCTGCCGGAATCCACAATGCGGGCACGACGTGCGTTGCTCGCCGATGACCGCAACCGGCCGCTCAACGCGCCCCAGCTCAGTCGCGCCCTGGGTCGCGAGCATGTTCGCCACCAGGCGCGCGAGGAGTCGCTGAGCAGCGCGCTGCGTATCCCCTTTGGTCCCCTCTCCACCCCAGCACAACGCGATGCGCACGATCAGGTCACCGGTCGCTTCGTCCCAGAAGCTGATCGGGCCACCGACTATCGCGTCGAACCTGGGAAAGCCCTCGGCGTCGAGGTCGCCCGCCAGGAGGGCCAGGGCGAACGTCTCGTAGGCCAGGTCAATGCCGTCGAGTGTCTCGAGAATGAACAGGGCGTGCCGAGCGATCTGACTGCGCCCATGATGGGCGTTGATCCACTCCAGGGCGACCTGCGGCCGCAGGAGCTGCGGAGCGGCATTTTGAAACGTCTCATCGAGTGGCTCCACGAGCTCGACCTGCGTCGCGAACCCTTCAAGGAAACGGGGCAACAGCACAGGGACGTTGTCGACATGAGGCATGCGCACTCCGTGGCTGCTCATCGATTGGTAGTGCAGACGAAGTGACGATGACTCCGATTCGAGGGTGTCAGGCGGCAGCGCAACGCGCATCGCTGGAGCGGCCGGCTGTTGCTTCTTTTTCGCACCTATGAACGGCAGTGGCACGGTCTCTCTCCCTCAGTTGCCTTGGCCCAGGCGTGCACTTAGCGCAGCGATCTGCTCGCGCAGCTCGGCCGCGCGGCGCTGTGCCTGATCGACTACCGCCGCTGGCGCGCGGCCTGTGAAGTTAGGGTCCTCGAGTCTTTTGTCCGATGCTTCCAGAGCGGATTGAGCGTTGCGTAGCTCCTTCTGGAGCCTGGATCGTTCACGGTCACGATCCGCGTCCGAGCGGATGAGCCGCGCCTCACCGAATGCGGTAACGACGGCCAGCGCATCCACTTCCGCGTCGAGGTCGGCGCGCTCCTCCACGGCTGTGGACCGGACCCTTGCGAGACGGTCAACAATCGGCTTGAGGTCATTGAATGCCGCGCGGGCCTTGCCCTCGGGCAGCCAGATCGAGGCGTCAACGATGTCCGCGGCCTGAATTCCAGCGTCGGCCCGCGCGGCGCGGACGGCACCGATCAATTCGATCAGCGCCGAAACGCCGTCAGCGCGTGATAGGTCAACGCTTGCCAGCGCGGGTGCGTCCTTTGCTGTGGGCCAGCGTGCCACGATCAGCAGCTCTGAATCCTCCGCTAGGTGGGGCGTCCGGCCCCAGATCTCTTCGGTCACATGCGGCATCAACGGGTGCAGCAATCTGAGGTAACGATCGAGCACCCAGGCGAGCGTATGCCACGTTGCACCGCGCCGAGCCGGCTGTCCGTCGGTCGAAAGGCCGATCTTGGCCATCTCCAGGTACCAGTCGCAGAACTCACTCCAGATCGCTTCGTAGAGCAGATGGGCGACGCGGCCGAACTCGTAATCAGCATATGCCGTCTCGACGGCCTCGACTGTGCGCGCGCAACGCTCCAGGATCCACTCGTCGGCAGCGCCCAGATCGCTGGCGGCCGGCGGAGCCAGCGGCTCGTCCTTGGCCACCTCCGCCGGCCGCGACGTGATGACGAAGCGCGCCGCGTTCCAAAGCTTGTTGGCGAAGTTGCGGCCCTCCTCGAGGCGCGGCGTGGACATGCGCTGGTCCTGCGACGGCTCCGGGCCGTTCAGCAGCGCGAAGCGCAGCGCGTCGGCCCCCATCTCGTCGATGACCTCGAGCGGATCCACGACGTTGCCCTTCGTCTTGGACATCTTCTGGCCGTAAGGGTCACGCACGATTCCATGCAAGTAGACCGTGTGGAATGGCGCGACTCCCGTAAGCCACTCGCCGAGCATCATCATTCGGGCGACCCAGAAAAAGATGATCTCGTAGCCGGTCTCCATGACACTCGTCGGGTAGTAGGTACGCAGATCTGGCGTGTCATTTGGCCAGCCCAGCGTCGAGAACGGCCAGAGGCCGCTCGAGAACCAGGTATCAAAGATGTCCGTTTCCCGGGTCAGCTGTGACGCCGGTCGGCCGCACACATCGCAGGCAGCAGGGCCGTCGGCCTGATCAGAGACGGTGATGTGTCCGTCCTGGCAATACCAGGCCGGAATTCGATGACCCCACCACAGCTGGCGGCTGACATTCCAGTCGTGGATGTTCTCCATCCAGTCGAAGAACACCTTGCGGTAGCGCTTCGGGACGAAATCGGTCCGTCCCTCGCGCACCGACGCCATCGCCTTGTCGGCCATCGGCTTGACCTTGATGAACCACTGCGTCTTGATGCGCGGTTCGATGACGTCGTTGCTGCGTTCACAGCGGCCGATGATCATGTCGTGCGCCTGCTCGCCAACCAGGTCGCCTGCTGCCGCGAGGTCCTCGAGGATGCGTTTACGCGCCTCCTCGAGGGTCAGCCCGGCATAAGCCGCGCCGCTGTCATTCATCCGACCGTCGTCGGTCATCACGTCGATCATTGGCAGCCCATGGCGCTTGCCGGTTTCAAAGTCGTCGGCGTCGTGCGCAGGCGTGATCTTTACCGCGCCGGTGCCAAAGTCGCGCATCACGACGTCATCGGCGATCACGGGCACGACGCGATTGGCGAACGGGATCATCACCCTGCGACCAACGGCCGCGCGATAGCGCTCGTCGGCAGGATGAACGGCAACGGCCGTGTCACCCAGGATGGTTTCGGGCCGCGTCGTGGCGACCGTGATCGTGTCGTTCGGGTCGATGGTGCCGTCGTCACGCACGTAGTGGTAGCGCACCGACCAGAGGGTGCCCTTCGTTGGTGTGGCGATTACCTCCAGGTCGCTGACGCTGGTGCGGCAGCCGGGACACCAGTTGATGAGCTGCTCCGCCCGGTACGCGAGGCCATCGTCGTATAGACGCTTGAACGCCACACGAACGGCCTTCGCCGAGCCCTCGTCCATGGTGAACCGGAGCCGGCTCCAGTCGAGACTCGCGCCCAGTCGGCGATGCTGGTTACCCATCACCTCGCGCGTGGCGTTGATGAACTGCCACATCCGCTCGAGGTATCGCTCGCGGCCCAGCGACGCACGAGTCTCGCCCTCCTTGGCGAGCATTCGGTCGAGCACTACCTGGGCGGCAATCGAGGCGTGATCCACGCCGGGTACCCACAGCGTTGGATATCCCTGCATGCGGGCGCGACGGATCATCGCGTCCTCGACCGTGGCAGTGAGCGCGTGGCCAATGTGAAGGGCGCCCGTGATGTTCGGCGGTGGCTGCGTAATCACGAAAGGCTTGCGCGACCAATCGGCCCGATTGCCCTTGCCGTCCGGCGCGAAAACGTCGGCAGTCATCCAGCGCTCGTAGATGCGTGGCTCGACGTCACCCGGCCGGTAGGCCGGGGGCATGTCGTGCGCGCTGTTCGATTGCTCGTCGGGCGCTTCGCGCGCCAGGTCGGTCGCCAATTGGCCCTCTCTATCAGCTTGCGGGTCCAGAAACCAAAAACGCCCCGATCGTCCAGCGGACGAACGGGGTCGTGGTACCACCTGCTGGTTTCGCTCCGGCCGCACCACGCTCATCGCAGGTCGGTTGTTCCGAAAGCTCTCTGTCGCGCGTTATCGGGCGCATCCCGCTCGACTCGCGGATGACATCCACGCCGACGTTCCAGGTCCGGCTTTCAGCCTGCGTCCGGACTCTCTGCGCTGGCCGGAGCGGCGCTACTCCTTCCGGTCGTTGTCGTGAGCGACGATCTTAGCAAACCGGGCTTGGGGCCCGAGGCCGTTGACGGCGTACGATCCCGTCCATGTGCTTCGATCTTGACAGCCGACCCCCGATTCTTCCCATCGCCGGCGCAGCCGTGGACGGCAAGCTAGTCCACCTCAAAGCATCCGACGGCGTCGAGTTCTCGGCATTCCACGCAGTGCCAGCGAATCCGAGCGGCGCCGCAATCATCATCTTTCCTGACGTCCGAGGCCTGTACAAATTCTACGAGGAGCTCGCACTCCGTTTCGCGGAGGCCGGAATCGAGGCGCTGACGCTCGACTATTTCGCCCGAACTGCGGGCAAGGTCTCCGAGGGCACGCGCGACGACGACTTCGACTACATGGAGCACGTCAACCAGACCGAGTGGAAGTCGCTGCTGGCCGACATGCAAGCAGGTGCCGACTACCTGCACGCACGCCCCAGTGTTCGCGGCGTTTTCACCACAGGTTTCTGCTTCGGAGGACGCCTCGGCTTCATCGCCGGCACGCGCGAGGAGCTCGAGCTTTCGGGAGCTACCGGCTTCTATGGCTGGCCTGCACCGGGCGCGGGTCGCGGGGGCGTTCCATCACCGACTGAGGATGCTGCGAAATTCACATGCCCGGTCCTCGGCCTATTCGGTGAGGCCGATCAGGGAATTCCGGCAAACGTCGTTGACGAGTTCGACCAGGCGCTGACGACAGCCCATGTCGATCACGAGCTGATCAGCTACCCGGGCGCGCCGCACTCATTCTTCGACCGCAAGGCAGCAGAGTTCCAGAGTGCGTCCGAGGATGCCTGGCACCGCGTGCTCGACTTCATCGCGCAGTACACGCCTCACGAGGAGGTCGCGGCCGCCTAGACGTCGAATGCCGATCGCACCTCTGCATAGGCGCCAAGCGCCGGGTCGGTCGATTTTTGTTCGCGAATCTGCAGACAGACGGTGTCGGCGCCCGCTTCGAGGTGTGCGCGGACCCGGCCGACGATGGTCTCCACGTCGCCAATCGCGACTACGGCGTCGATCAATCTCTCGCTGCCGTCGTTGGCGAGCTCATCGTCCGACCAGCCCAAGCGGCGCAGATTATTCGCGTAGTTCGGAAGGGCCAGGTAGTTACGGGCAAATGCACGGGCGATCTCGAGCCCTGTGGCTCGATCCTTGGTCAGCACGGCCGTCTGCTCGACGATCAGTGCGGCGTCTGGGCCAAGATGTCGGCGGGCGATCGACGTGTGCTCGACGGGGACGAAGTACGGGTGCGCTCCGTCGGCTCGTTGTGACGCCAGCTCGAGCATCCTGGGACCCAACGCGGCGAGCACCAGGGGGACTGGCGGGTCGGGCGCGGGAGCGGCGTAAACGGCCGCGTCCATCGCATCCAGGTATCTGGTCATCTGTTCGAGCGGCTTGCCGTACTCGCCACCGCGTGACCTGACGCTGGGCGCGTGGCTGACACCAATGCCCAGCACGAACCTGCCGGGGAATTGTTCGCCGAGGGTCTTTGCGCCACTGGCCATGGCCATCGGGTCGCGCGCGTGAATGTTGGCGATGCCCGGCGCGATCACCACCCTTTGCGTGGCCTGGAGCAGCAAAGCGAGGTGAGCCATGGCTTCCTTGCTGCCAATACTCTCCGGGACCCAGATGGCCGGATAGCCCAGCTGCTCGAGCCTGCGCGCTGCGTCTGCTTCGTCGGTCGCGGACAGTCGCTGAAGAGCGAAACTCCAGACGTTGAGCGGCCCGAGTAGCTGAGCGAGCCTGCGGCCGCCGTAGCCGCCCAAGCCGGTCGCGGTCTGGCTGTTGGAGTCAGGCACGAGCTAGGGCTTGGCCAACCGGCAGCCGATCTTGCTCAGATCGATCTTCCTGCTCGACAGGCAGGTGTAGAAGATCCATGTCTCTTCGCCATAGCCTCGGCCCGGGTGCACGGTCTCTGCGCCCTGGCGATTCTCTTCGCATGGGTTATTCAGGGTGCACATCTCGCCATCTTCATTGCGTGTGTTGTTGATGCCGATTTCTAGTCGACTGGCGTTGAGAACGGGGCTGCCTGAGGTGCCGCCGATGACTGGACATCCCCCGTCCTCGTAGCGGAGCGAGTTGCGCCAGGTCCAGACGTCCTCATGAAGGCGATAGGCAAAGCCATGGAGGTGGCAGTCGTACTCGGTCAGCCAGTAGCCCGAGATAATCGAGATGGCTGCATATTTGCCCGGCCGTGCGCTGGCGAGCGTGATCGGGTGTACGCCGTATTGGACGCGCAGCTGTTTGAACGTAAGCCCGAGCTGATAGAGCGCGACGTCAGTCTGGTTCATGGTGGCATACAACAGCTTGGTCGTCTGGACCGTGCCGGCCGAGCCGCCTGCAGGAGACAGCAGGTAGACATCCCGTACGGCAGGCTGTCCCACCACCACTTGCGTGGCACCCATCAGCTCGAAGCAGTGACCGTTCGTCAGCACGAGGGCCTTGTCGCTGCCCACGGACGAGGACCAACGGATGACGGCGCCCGAGCAATTCGACAGCGCCACGAGGCCATCGAAATTCGTCGCAGGTACGGCCGCTGCCGGCATGGCGCCAAGCATGAGAGCCGATAGGACGGCGGAAACCAACGCCGCTGGCAGGGCTCGTCGCATCTGACTAGCTCGCTTGATTTTCGGCCGGTCTGAGGAGCTCGCGGGTCATGTGTAGGTGGCCAACGTGCTCGCCGAGATGAGCCAGCGCATGGGGGATTGCATACGCCGCCGGACGCGGCTCGGCGGCAAGGTGTGGGTTCCAGTTAGGTGTGTCGATGTGATTCGGATCCCAGGTCGCGTCGTCGAGAACGGCGAGGCAGCGCGCGATCGCTGACTCTGTCCAGGCGCCGAAACCGTCATCAGCGACCGTTCGGAACTCGGCGGCGCGATCGCGCGGCGGCAGCGGCTTGCCCAAGCCAAGGCTCAGCCACGAACCGGTCGCGCCAAGCGCGTGGGCGACGATCACGGCCACGGAATTTGTGTCGCCGCCGGCCGGCCGCGCGTTGAGCTCGTCGACTGTCAGTCCGGCCACTCCACGACGGATCTCGTCGAGGCTTTCCTCGAGGACCGCACGAACTCCTTCGACAGTCGGGTCCGCGGCCATCTATGCCGACGGGCGCTCGAGCAGCTCGGAGTAGTTGTTCTCGTCGACGCCGCGGTCGAGCTCCGCCTTGGTCAGCAGCAAGGGTGCGCGGCCGTGGCGGATCGTCTCCTCGGTGATGATGCATTTGCGCACATCGGTCCTCTCGGGAATGTCGAACATGACCTCGAGGAGTGACTCTTCGACAATCGAGCGCAGGGCGCGGGCGCCCGTCTTACGGCCCAGAGCCAATTCCGCGGCCGCCTCGATGGCGCCTGGCGTGAAGACCAGTTCGACCTTGTCGAGCTGCAGGAATTTCTGGAACTGCCGCCCTACGGCGCCCTTCGGCTCCATCATCACGCGCATCAGGTCGTCGCGCGTGAGTGCCGCCAACGAGACGATCACGGGCAGGCGGCCAACGAACTCCGGGATCAGCCCGAACTTGAGCAAGTCCTCCGGCATCATCTGCTCGAGCACCTTGTCGCGCTCGAACTTCTCGACCTGCGCCTGCGAGCCAAAGCCCATCGTGCGTTTCCCGACCCGTTCCTCGACGATCTTCTCGAGGCCCTCAAATGCGCCGCCGCAGATGAACAGGATGTTCGTCGTGTCGATCTGGATGAAGTCCTGGTGCGGATGCTTCCGGCCGCCCTGGGGCGGCACGTTCGCGACAGTGCCCTCGAGGATCTTGAGCAGACCCTGCTGCACGCCCTCGCCAGAAACATCGCGCGTGATCGACGGGTTGTCCGACTTGCGGGCGATCTTGTCAATCTCGTCGATGTAGATGATCCCGCGCTGGGCACGCGCGACGTCGAAATCGGCCGCCTGGATGAGGCGCAGCAGGATGTTCTCGACGTCCTCGCCCACGTAGCCCGCCTCGGTCAGCGATGTGGCGTCAGCGATGCAGAACGGAACGTCCAGGACGCGAGCCAGGGTCTGCGCGAGCAGCGTCTTGCCCGAACCCGTTGGCCCAACCAAGAGCACGTTTGACTTCTGCAGCTCGACGTCATCAACGACGTGACCCGCGGCGACACGCTTGTAGTGGTTGTAGACAGCTACGGCCAGGACCTTCTTGGCGCGGTCCTGTGAGATGACGTAGTTGTCGAGCGCCGACATGATCTGGCGCGGGTTGGGGAGCTTGGTCTGCTGAGGCTTGGCTCGAGGCGCCTCGAGCATCTCCTCCTCGATGATTTCCTGGCACAGGTTGATGCACTCGTCACAGATGTACACGCCCTGGCCCGCGATCAGCTTGCGGACCTGCTCCTGGCTCTTGCCGCAGAAGCTGCAGCGGTAGGGAACTTTTGTTCCCTTGCCGGTCGTTGTGCTCATCGAGGTGCACGCCTCCGATACGGCCGCTCGTCAGCCGCGGGCGGAGAGAGTACTCCCAGCGAAAGCGAGTGTTCAGCCGTTTCGTACAACCGATTCATAGACCCACCGAGACGTCAGCCCTTCGCCGGCGCCGGCCCTTCCGAATCGTCGTCGCCCGCGACCGCGGCACTACCTTCGCCACCAAGAAGACCTTGGCTCTTTGCCTCGGAAATGAGCGACTGATCGGGCACTGCATATACCTCGTCGATGATCCCGTAGGCCTTGGCCTCCTCGGGCGACATGAAATTGTCGCGCTCGGTGTCCTTGATCACCTTCTCGACGGGCTGGCCGGTGTGCTTGGCCAGGATGCCGTGGTTGATGTTGATCAGCGACTCGAGCTCTTTGACCTGGATGAAAATATCCGGTGTGTTGCCGCGGAAGCCGCCACTGCCCTGGTGGATCATGATCCGGGAATTGGGCAGCGCATAACGCTTGCCCTTGGCACCTGCTGCGAGCAGCACCGCGGCCATCGACGCGGCCATGCCGATACAGATCGTCGATACCGGCGCACGCAGGTACTGCATCGTGTCGTAGATGGCCAGTCCGCTGTTGACCACGCCGCCGGGCGAGTTGATGTACAGCGAGATGTCGCGCTCGGGATCCTCTGCCTCGAGGAACAGAAGCTGGGCGATGATCAGGTTGGCCATGTGATCTTCGATGGCATCGCCGAGGAAGATGATGCGGTCGCGCAGCAGCCTGCTGTAGATGTCGTAGGCACGCTCACCCCGACTCGAGGTTTCGATGACCATCGGGACGAGCATCAGTCGGCCTCCTCAATGTGGATGTCGTGCATGTGGTCGTGGCCCTGTCCGTCCGACTCGAGATGCTGGACATTGGCAAACTCAGGGTGCGCCTCGATCCACCGATCGATCAATGTCTCAACGACCTTAGAGCGTCGAAGCAGCGACCGAGTGTAGGTCCTGCCACGGGCCGACTCGAGGTATGACAGCAGCTTGGGGTTGTCCACGTAGCGCTCGCGCGAGTGCTCGAGCTCGGCCGCCATCTCGTCGTCGGTGACCTCGATGTTCTCCTTGTCGGCGATCGCCGACAGAACCAGCAAAGTCTTGACGCGCTTCTCGGCATCCGGCTTGAACTCGTCGACGACCTGATCCAGTGTTCGCTCGGTGACACGCAGGTAGTCGTCGAAGGCGATGCCCTGTTCGGCAAGGCGAACCTTCAGCTCGTCGAGCATCACTTCCTGCTCCGACTCGATCAACAGATCGGGCAGCTCGAGCGT
>DATBFJ010000063.1:0-9405 GCA_036558545.1 Candidatus Limnocylindrales bacterium | reverse complement strand
TGACCAGTCACACTTCGCGCGTGGCCTTTTCGGAGGTCGTCCGCCGAGAGTGGCGCTACGACCTAGCCCTGCTCATCGGCACGCGACTCGTGCTGTTCGTCGTTGGTCTGCTGGCACTGGCAATAGTGCCGATCGGGTTTCGCCAGATCGACCTGATGCCGCACCTGCCAGCCCTGGACATGTGGGCGCAATGGGATGCCCAGCACTATGTCGACATCGCCGTGCGCGGCTACGACTCGCCGTACGCGCCCGAATCGAACATCGCGTTCTTTCCCCTCTATCCGCTGCTCATCCGCGTGGTCCTGCTCGCGCTTGGCCGGGTCGACACGCAGACTGGCGCCTTCATCGGCCTGGTCATCTCGAATGTTGCCCTCTTCGGAGCGTTGCTCTATCTCTCGGCGTTGGTCGCGCGTGACTTCTCACTGACGATCGCCAGGCGAACAGTGCTCTACGTCCTCGTCTTCCCGACCACCCTTTTCCTGTCGTCTGTGTACGCCGAGCCGGTCTTCCTTCTCGCGGCGGTGGCGTCGCTGTACCACGCACGCGCCGGCCAATGGGGCCGCAGCAGCGTCTGTGGAGCATTGGCCGCGCTGACGAGGCCGTTTGGTGTGCTTCTCTTGGTGCCCATGGCGGTTGAGCTGTATCGCCAGCATGCACGGCTTCGCTCATGGTTGTGGCTTGTCGGTCCGCCCGTGGGGCTGGCACTGTTCGTCGGCTACCTGTGGTGGCTGTTTGGCGATCCGTTTGCGTACTTCCAGGCTGGCACGACGTGGGGGCGCGGCCTGCACGCACCGTGGGACGTGCTGCTGGGCTACATCAAGGGTCCAATCGTGATGTTCGACTGGCCCTACAGCTGGCTCGATCTCATCTCGATGATCGCGATGGTCGCCATTCTCATTGCCGGGATACGGCTCGTTCCGCCCTCGTACTCGAGCTACTCGGCAGCCGGACTCATCTTCGCCATGTCGACCGGTGTCGCCTGGTTCTCGGCGTCGCGCCACGCTCTGGCCCTGTTCCCGCTGATCATCGTCCTCGCCCTCATCGGCTGGCGCTATCGCTGGTTCAACTGGGCCTGGCTGGCGTTCTCTATCTTCATCGCGCTCGCGTTCATGGTCCGCGAAGCAGTCGGCTACTGGGTCACGTGAGCGCTCAGGCCGCTTCCGGACGGGCGAAGGACAGGGACTATTCGGCTATGCGCTTTTGACAACCGCTGTCTCGTAAGCCCAGCCACTCCGCCCTTAACTTCATCGGGCATTCCCGGACCATAAGTTGAGAGGCACGCCCTGGACGCCAACTCGGGCGACATAAGCTCCAAACGCGTACAGAACACCGACTCGCACACGCGCCCCGAGTCGGTGCGTCCTGACGACTCCGACGGCGAGCCAATGGCGGCTTTCTCGCCGGTCCTCTCAGATGCCCGACGTTGGAGCCAGCAGCTGGAGCGCATCGACGCGCTGTCGCGCAAACTGAGCCGATCGCGCGACATGCTCTCCGTCGCGGAGGCGGTCGCGAGCGAGATCAAGTCGGTCATCGATTGGCATGGCCTGCGCTTCTTCGTGGTCGGCAAGGACGAACAGACTCTGCAGGCGGTCGTGCTGCGCAGCACCGTGCCGCACTACGCCGGTGAGACGCCTGACAAACTGCAGATCCAGATCGGCAAAGGCCTCGCCGGTCACGTCGCAGCGTCACGCGTGGGCGAGATAGTGCCCGACGTGCGCGCGGACATGCGCGGCGCCAAGATCCCGGGCACCGATGATGTCGACGAGTCGATGATCGTCGTCCCGCTCGTCTACGAGGACAAGGTTCTCGGCATCCTCCAGCTGATTCGCCTGGGAGTCGGCGCTTTCGATGCCACCGACTTGCGCCTGGCCGAGATCGTCGCCGCTCAGGCTGCAGTCGCACTCTCGAATGCGCGCCAGCTGGAGGAGCTCGAGCGCCGCGGCGCGGCGCTCGAGCGACGTGTGGCCAGCCAGCGCCAGCTGCTGACGATTACCGAGCGGCTGCTCCTGACGCGGGACCGCAACCAGGTCTTTGAGGCGATCGCCGACACCCTCGCTGAGGTGGTCCCGCACGACACGCTCACGATTTACATGGTCGATCGGGCGAACAACTGCCTGGTGCCGATCCTGGCGCGCGACCCATACGCCGACCAGATCATGGCAACCCGCCCGGCACTCGGCCAGGGCATCACCGGCGACGTGATCGATAAGGGCGACGCCGAGATGATCAACGACACGGAGCACGACCCACGTGTCGTGCACGTGCCAGGGACGCCCGAGGATGACGACGAGTCGTTGATCGTTGCGCCAGTGCGCAGCCACGAAGGGGTGATTGGCTGTCTCAACCTCTATCGCGTGGGCAGGGAGTTCGACGCAGAGGATCTCGAGCAGGTCAAGCTTTTCGCCAACCACGTCGCCATCGCGCTCGAGAACGCGGCCATCCACGAGCGACTGATCAACGCCGCCCTGACCGATCCACTGACGGGCCTGCCCAACCGCCGGCTCTTTGCCGACCGCGTCGAGCACGCACTGGCACGGCGCATCCGCTCACGCGGCCGGACCGCCGTGCTGTTCCTCGACCTCGACCGCTTCAAGCTCGTCAACGATGGTCTGGGCCACGCGGCCGGCGACGCCGTACTCAAAGCGGTTGGTGACCGGCTGAGCGGTGGCCTTCGAGCAAGCGACACCGTTGCGCGCCTCGGCGGAGACGAGTTCGGCATTCTGCTCGAGGACGTGACGAGCGTGGGCGAGGCAACATCAACGGCAAAGCGAGTGCTGACTTCGCTTTCCCAGCCGCTGGACCTGGATGGACGCGAAGTGTCCGTGCGCGCGAGCATCGGCCTCGCCCTTGACCAGGTGGGCGACGACGTCACGGCCGACGAGCTGTTGCGCGACGCGGATACCGCCATGTACCGCGCCAAGGCCAACGGGCGTGGCGGGCTGGCGGTATTCGAGCCCTCGATGCTTGCCCATCAGCTGGCCCGCCTCGAGCTCGACGCCGAGCTCCGTTCGGCTGTCGAGCGTGGCGAGCTCTTCGTCGTCTACCAGCCCATCGTCGACCTGATGACGGGCGGCATTGCCGCCGTCGAGGCCCTCGTCCGCTGGGATCACCCAACCCGCGGCAAGCTGGCGCCCAGCGACTTCATCGACGTCAGCGAGGAATCGGGCCAGATCGTGGCCATCGGCTCGTGGGTCGTCAACGAGGCATGCCAGCAGGCCCGCAAGTGGCAGCAGCAGCGACGCAGCGACGCTCCCCTGCGCGTATCGGTGAATACATCGGCGCGGGAGGTCGTCGAGCCGACGTTTGTGAGCGGCATCGAGAGCGCGCTCGCCGCGAGCGGTCTGTCGGCTGATTCGCTCACGCTCGAGATCACCGAGAGCATGATGCTCGGCGACGAGACCGACGCGATCTCTGCCCTGCGCGAGCTGCGGCGCATCGGCGTGCACATCGTCATCGACGACTTCGGCACTGGCTACTCGGCCTTGAGCTACCTCAATCAGCTGCCCGTCGACGGCCTGAAGATCGATCGCTCATTTGTTCAGGGATTGGGCAGCGAACGCGAGAAGACGGCCATTGTCAGCGCGACGATCGCGTTCGCTCACGGCCTCGGCCTGGCCGTCACGGCCGAAGGCATCGAGACAGAGGATCAGCTCCAGCGACTCATGGCGCTCAGGTGCAACCTTGGTCAGGGCTACCTATTTGCCCGGCCTCTCGACGCGAAGACGATGGGCTCGAAGCTGCCCAACACATATTCGCTGCCTGCCGGGCCGCCCCGGCCGGGACAGGTTGCGTCAGCTGCGTCGTCCGTCGTGAGCACCAAGGCGAACGTCAGGCGCATCGCCGTGGCCCGCTGACAAATGTCTCGCCCGACCGCGACTTGCGCTCACGCGCTGAATACGGCACACTGCCCTCCGCTCACTTACCGCCGCTCGAAAGGAGAGGTCAAATGACTGTCGTTGCGACCGCCCTTTCCGGCTGGCTGGAGGTTGATCCGGGCAACTAGCCCTCGCCGGCGCTCGTTTGCGGCGCCCCCGCGTTTTCGGAGCGAGGTGATGGGCCCGCTCGTCCTGTGACTCTCGGTACGGCCGGTTCGCGTAGTCGCCTGCCCGTACCCGCATCGGAGTCACTTCCTTGTCTACCTACCTGTTGGCCGACGAACGGCCAGCGCCCCCTTGGCTGATAACCCACGGCTACCAAGATCACGATGCCGGCGTGCTCAAGTCCGGCAAGGAAGCGGAAGTCTTTCTTGTCGAGCGCGTCGCCGACGAGGGCGCATCGTGTCTTCTGGCCCATAAGCGCTACAGGCCGCGCTATCCAAAGAAGGGCGAGCTCGAAGCGCTCGGCTTCTCGAAGGGCACGATCTATCGTGCCGACAGCGTTTACAGCGCCGGCTGGGGTCTGAAGGCGCGCGATCGCAAGGCCCTCGAGCAGGGCTCGAAGTTCGGTCACGAACTGGCCGCTTCGGCATGGCCCGCACTCGAGTTCGCCACGTTGGAAAAGGCCTGGACGGCCGGCGCATCGGTCCCCTTCCCCGTGGAGCAGACCGAGGACGGGGTGCTCATGGAGTACATCGGCGACGCGACAGGCTCGGCCCCCCGCGTGGCCAACGCCCACCTATCAGCGGACGACGCACGCAGCGCGCGCGACCAACTGCTCGAGAGCCTGCGCGCGCTGGCGGGGGCACACATCGTCCACGGCGACCTGAGCGTCTACAACATGCTCTGGTGGCAAGGGCGGCTCGTGATCATCGATTTTCCGCAGGCCGTCGACTCGTTCAATAACCCGTTTGCACCGGATCTGCTGTACCGCGATCTGCAGAACGTCCAGGCGTGGTTCGAACGGAACAAGACCGGCTTCGACATCGAGCCTTTCTATGTCGAACTGATCGAGCTGCTGTTCAACGGCCCGGCCGCCGATATCTGGCGGAAGCCCGTGCGCAGGCTGTAACAGAACCCGGCCTATCCTTCGCCGATGGGCCTGCTCCGCATCAATGACCTGAGCGATCTGGTTGCGCCGACCATCGTCGTCGCATTCGACGCGTGGGTCGATGCAGGCTCCGCGGCAACGAACGCGATCGATGCTCTGTTGGACACCGACAGTCGCCCGGTGGCAACTTTCGAGGCCGACGTCCTGTTCGACTACCGTGCCCGCCGCCCGACACTCGACATCGTCGACGGCCGTCCCGCGTCGCTCGACTGGCCGGAGATCGCGATCCGTCGAACCGTGCTGCGCGACACCGATGTTCTGGCGCTGACCGGGCCTGAGCCGGACTTTCGCTGGCGCGAGCTGGCCGACGACCTGGTCGCATTCTCGCGTCAGCTCGATGTTGCTCAGTGGATAACCCTTGGCGCGATCCCGGCAGCCGTTCCGCACACCCGACCCGTTCCGATCCTGGGCACGGAGTCGGGACCTGGGCTCCTGCGCGGGGACGTACAGCCGGGGCCGGCCGGATTGCTTCGAGTTCCTGCCGCGTGTGTTTCGGTTCTCGATATCTCGGTTGCCGATGCCGGTATTCCCACGGTCGGCTATTTCGCCCAGATTCCGCACTACATCAGCGGTGAGTACGCTCCCGCAGCGATCGCTCTCGTTGAGGCGCTCGGCCGCCACCTGGACACGGAAATCGACGTCAGCGAGCTGCGCTCAGAAGCCTCGTTGCTGCGCAGCCGACTCGACGCGGCCACTGCCGCCGACGACAAGACGCGGACATACGTCGAGCGCCTGGAGGCCATGGTCGACGAGTCCCGCCTGCCCGAGGGTGATGAGCTGATCAGCGAGATCGAGAGGTTCCTGCGCGACCGCGGCTCCGAACCGGGCCACGGCCAGGTTCACTGACCCACGCGACGCCCGCGCCACCGAGACCGCTGACCGGGCCAACCGTCCGCCAAGGACGCGCGCAACGTACCGATGGCCTGCCCAGCCGGACGACGGCGCTTGAGCCACGGCAATGGCCTAGTGCGCATGTGCGCGAGCGAGACGCTCAGGAAGCAACGCGCGGATCGGGCGTCAGGTGCAGTACGGCGGGCAGCGGCGACCGAGGGAGTGGTCACCGCAAGGGGAGGGAGGGAGGCGCGCAAGGCGCCTTCTCGAGCCACTCTCCATGGAGGAGGAGAAACTAGGAGAGTGGCTCGGGCCGACGTCTTGTCGTCTCTACTGAGGAATGTTGATCAGTCGACCTTGGCGAACCCACAGGGATATCTGGGAACAACCTGTGAGAAACGCCGACAATGTGGAAAGTAGTCGCGTGCAACGGAGCGCCTCAACGATCTATTGGAGTACTCACAGGGAGTTCCCAGCGTCGCGGAGTGAAATTCTCAACGTGAAAGCGATGCCCTCCCCTAACGGCACGCGCTCGGAGACGTCCGGCCGCGTGCTCGTCGTTGACGACGAATCCTCGATCACGGACCTTCTCTCCACCGCCCTGCGGTACATGGGCTACGAAGTGACGACAGCGCGGACGGGCATGACGGCGCTCGAAGCCGCTTCGCGCACGCCGCCCGACGTCGTTGTGCTCGACGTGATGCTGCCCGATATCGACGGCTTCGAGGTTTGCCGACGGCTGCGCGCGGACGGCGATTTTGTGCCGGTAATCTTCCTGACCGCCCGCGACGCCGAGGACGACCGGGTCACCGGCTTCATCCGCGGCGGCGACGACTATGTCACCAAGCCGTTTTCGCTCGAAGAGCTGACGCTGCGCATTGGTGCCCTTCTACGCCGGACGAAAGCTGCCGCGGCGGGCAGCGAGACTCAGCGGCTGAAGTATCGCGACCTCGAGCTCGACGAGGACCGCCACCAGGTGTGGCGCTCGGGCGAGGAAGTTCGCCTTTCGCCGACCGAGTTCCGGCTGCTGCGCTATCTACTGCTCAACTCGGAACGAGTGCTTTCCAAGCAGCAGATACTCGACCACGTGTGGCAGTACGACTTCAACGGCGACGACAATGTGGTCGAGACGTACATCTCATACCTCCGCCGAAAGCTCGACGCGCACCACGATCCATTGATACGTACGGTGCGCGGCTTCGGTTACACGCTGCGCGCCGAGGCTGCCTGACCTGCTTCGCCTGACTCTCCGGGCGCGGCTGCTGCTGACGCTCGGGATCCTGCTGACGACCGCGCTGGTCGTCTCCGGCGTCGTCGTCATCGTGCTGACGCAGCGCAGTCTCGTCGATCAGCTCGACGACGATCTGCGGAGTGCCGCGTCGGGCGAGACGCTGGTCACGCCACCCGGCCAGACCGACAACGACGCGACCGGCCGGCGGTTCGCCCTGATTCTCTACGACACGTCGTTCAGCGAGCTCGGGCGAGTGCCTTCGGGCATCGCTTCCTCGCCCGACCCGTTCCCCGACATTCCGGGGGGCGATCCGCGCACACTGCCGATGAACACGGTGGTCCAGCTCTCGTCGACCGATGGGGGTCTTGCCTACCGCGCGATCCGCGTGCGTGGCCAGCTCGGGCCTCAGCCGGTGGTCGCCGTGTTCGCGGCGCCAGAGGACGGCATCGACGCGTCCGTCGCCGTCTTGACGCGCACTCTCGCGATTGTTGGATTGGTCGTGCTTGCGCTGATCCTGATCATCGGCTGGTTCATCATCCGTCGCGACCTCAGGCCGCTCGAGAGCATCACCACGACCGCCGAGCGAATCTCAGAAGGCGACCTTTCCCAGCGCGTTGGCGTGCCCGACGATGGCTCGGAGATTGGCCGGCTGGGTCACGCCTTCGATACGATGCTCGACCAGATCCAGGGCCTCTTCGATAGCCAGCACGCCGCGCTCGTGGCCAAGGATCGGAGCGAGAGTCAGCTGCGTCGTTTCGTCGCCGATGCGTCGCACGAGCTGCGCACGCCGCTGACGGCAGTGCGGGGATATTCGGAGCTCTACCGCGCAGGCGGGTTATCCGATCGCGAGGACATGGACCAGGCCATGGCCCGCATTGGCAGTGAGAGCCGGCGCATGGCTGCGCTCGTCGAGGACATGCTTCTCCTTGCGCGCCTCGACCAGGGCCGTCCGCTGCGCCACGACCCAGTACCCCTGAGCGAGCTCGTAAACGACGCGTTGCTCGATCTGCGTGCCGTCGATCCGGAGCGCCCGGTAGAGGCAAATGTCGAGTCGAACGTAGTCGTCAGTGGCGACGAGGATCGACTGCGCCAGGTCATCGGCAACCTGGTGACCAACGTCCGTGTGCATACGCCGCCCGATACGCCGATCGAAGTGGGACTCAGCGCCCGTAACGGCTACTCGACGCTGAAGGTCGCCGACCATGGGCCGGGCATCGACCCGACCCACGTCGAGCACATTTTCGACCGCTTCTACCGCGCCGACTCCGCGAGGACGCGCGATCGAGGCGGCTCCGGACTGGGGCTGTCGATCGCGGCCTCGGTCGCGACCGCACACGGCGGCGAGATCTCCTACTCGAACACGCCTGGCGGTGGCGCAACCTTCACGTTGACACTGCCCCGCGACGGCAAGCCGGAGGCCGTAGAGGACGAGCTTCAGGACGATACCGACGAAGAATCCGAGCCGCAAACCACGGACGACGGCCCGTCAGAATAGGCACGTGAGTGCCGAAGAATCCGAATACGAAACCCATCCAGGCATGCTTGCCGAGCGTTTTCCGGACGACTTTCGCTGGGGCTTCGCTGCTTCCGCGTACCAGATAGAGGGCGCAGTCAAAGAGGACGGCCGCGGACCATCGATCTGGGACACGTTCTCTCACACGCCGGGCAAGACACTCAACGGCGATACCGGTGACGTCGCCTGCGACCACTACCACCGCTACCGCGACGACGTTCGGATGATGGCCGAGCTCGGCGCAAAGACCTACCGGTTCAGCGTTGCCTGGCCGCGCATCTTCCCGACCGGCCACGGCCGGCCGAACCAGAAGGGGATCGACTTCTACCGTCGGCTCATCGACCAGCTCGCGGCGGCGGGCATCTCACCGACGCTCAACCTCTTCCACTGGGACCTCCCGCAGGCGCTCCAGGATCGAGGCGGCTTCGCCAACCCGGACATCGTGGGCTGGTTCACCGATTACGCCCATGTCGTGGCCACACGCTTTGGCGATTCGGTCTCCGACTGGATGACCTTCAACGAGCCAGCCGTGTTCGCCTTCCTCGCTCACGCCGACGGAATCCATGCTCCGGGTCTGCGCGATTGGCCGACGGCGATGCGCGTGGCCGACAACGAGATCCGCGCCCATGCCGCGGCCGCGCAGGCAATCCGCAGCGAGGTCGCCGGCGCGCGAATCGGCGTGGCCGTCGATATCAACCACATCGCGCCGGCGACCGATTCGGACAACGACGTCCATGCCGCGGACGAGTACCGGGCAACGCGCGACACGTGGTTCCTCGACCCGTGGTTCGGCCGGGGCTACCCGGAGCTGGGCATGCGGGCGCATGAGGCGGCGGGCCACCTC
>DATBFJ010000062.1:0-34553 GCA_036558545.1 Candidatus Limnocylindrales bacterium | reverse complement strand
CCTTGAATCGCCGATATCCCTGCAGCGTGAATACGACAATATCGCTGACCGGAACGCCGTCCGGCTACTGTCCGGTACAGCCGAGTTGGGGTATGTGCCGCGCGCGGTGGCGCAATTGATCGCGCCCGAGATGGACACTGGGCGAATCTTCACCAGCGTTATCCGGGAGATAACCTCGGATGATGTCCCAAACATTACCATCGAAATTGGGCGCGTTACATAACTTCTCTTATCGGAAGTACTTGTATAGGGGCTTTACGGCGGGGACCAGCCGTTTCTTCAGTCGACCGGCGTCAGGATGCGCGGAAGCACCAGGATCAGCCAGCCGATAACAAGCACAGCGACAGTGGCGACGAAGACGACCACGAAGATCCACCACGGACGATCGTCATTAGTCCCAGGCACGGGCCGCCTCAGTCGGACTTGTCACCGTATCGCGTCAGCTCGATCACTTCGCCCATCCTCACCGCTCGCATATGGCTGAGAAAGTGCCTTCGGAAGTCGGTGAGCGATACAGATCGCATGAGGCCTTTGTCTCGCCCGGAGTGCAGCTTTGTCAATCCCTCGTAGCGGTCCAACGCAGAACGCGCATGGCCTTCAACGTGATCCAGCGCGAGGGTTCGCGGACCGTCTCGTAGGTCACGGCGATGTCGTCGTCGTACATGACGTCCAGCAGCCACCGGCCATCCGCCAGGCGCTTCGAAGTCACGAGGGCGAGAGCTTCGCCGAGCCGAGCATCGGGCTTCCCGCCAGCGGATCGGAAGTAGTCAAGCCCTCGAAGGACGTCGTAGTGGTATCCGGTGGGGTAGGAGAAGCGCTGAAAGTCGGGGTCAATCACCTCACCTGTCGAGGCTCGACGCAGCAGCCCCCGCGATAGGAGGTACTCCTCCCCTTTCCGCCGCGCCCGCTCGACGTCGGCAGCTGCCGCGCCGCTGGCGCCGGCCGCTGCCCGTTCGTACAAAAGAAAACCCTCGAGAACGTTGATCGTCGAACCGAACGAGCCCCTGACCGAGCCGCGCTCCTGCTCACAGTTCCAGCCGCCGTCAGCCATCTGCTCGCCAAGGAGTCGTTCCACGACGCCCGACACATTGGCGCCGAAGTAAGCGCCGGCAGCCACGATGCGGCCATTGATGCACGGCTCGGTTTCGCCGCTGAAGAATGGCCGGCCGTGGTAGGCGTAGTACTCGGGCAGCATCGTCAGCCACTTTTCGCTGTCGCGTAGCAGCCCTATCGCGTGGCGCGCCTGCGCACTGTGCGGGTCGAGGCCCAGTTCACGTAGCTGCGTGACGACGCGCATCGTGACCATGTCGGGCTGCTGGTCCGCGATTCCCCAGACGCCGTCGTGGTCCTGCATCGCGAGCAACTGCGCGCCCCAGCCTTCAGTCGCGACGCGCGCCCGCTCTGCAGCGACTGCGTCTGTGGGCGCGCCGACAACATCCTGCATTACCTGCCAGCGGATGGCCGGATCAGAATCGAGCAGCCAGTCATTGACATCCATGACTTAAATCATGAGGTGACAGAAGATCTTGTGCGCGCTCTGGCGCACCGACTGGCCGGCGACAGCGTGACGCTGCCGGACGAAGGCGCACTGGCCGCGTTCGACGGGGCGACGGCGTGGCTCAACTCGGAGCCTCTCAGCCCGCAGGCGCTGCGGGGAAAGGTCGTGCTGGTCGACTTCTGGACCTACACCTGCGTCAACTGGCTGCGCACTCTGCCCTACGTGCGCGCGTGGGCGGCCAAGTATCGGGATCAAGGACTGGTGGTAGTCGGCGCTCACACCCCCGAGTTCCCGTTCGAGCACGACCTGGCCAACGTCCGCGACTCGCTGTCCTGGTTCAAGGTCGACTGGCCCGTCGCCCAGGACAACGACTTTGGCGTGTGGCGGGCGTTCGGCAATCACTATTGGCCGGCTGTCTACCTAGCCGACGGGCAGGGCCGCCTTCGGTACCACCACTTCGGCGAGGGCGAGTACGCGGCAACGGAGATGGCCATCCAGCGCCTGCTGCTCGATGCGGGCGCTACGGATGTTGACCAGAACCTCGTCATGGTCGACCCGCAGGGTCTCGAGGCGCCTGCCGACTGGCGCTCCGTACAGTCACCCGAGACATACGTTGGCTACGCCCAGGCCAGTGGTTTCGCCAACGAGGATCCCGGGGCATTCGACCGGCCGCACGTGTATGCGCCGTTCTCGCTTGGGTTGAATGAGTGGTGCGTCATCGGCGACTGGCGAATGGGCCAGCACGCGGGCACCGCGAACGAGGCGGGAGGAAAGATTCGCTTCCGCTTCCATGCCCGCGACCTGAACCTGGTCATGGGGCCGGCTTCCAGAGGCACGTCCCTCCCCTTCCGCGTCTTGCTCGATGGGCAACCACTGGGCGACAACCATGGCGCCGACGTGGACGCCGATGGGAGCGGCACGTTGAACGACCAGCGCACGTACCAGCTCATCCGCCAGAGCGGACCGATCATCGAGCGCGAGGCGGAAGTCGAGTTCCTGGGCTCTGGCGCGGAGGCCTACTGCTTCACGTTCGGCTGAACGCCCACGGTCTTGACATGCACTGCCTATCGTCTGGTCATGACAGACGAAGAGATGCCTCGAGACGAGGTAGTTGACTACATCACGACCCATTTCGAGAGCGTCGACACGGCGACGTACCCACCGGATGAGGCTCCGACGGCCTGGTTCTTCTCACGCGACGCGGCCAAACACTGGCCAAACTTCGCGACGCTCGTTACCACCGACGAACACGATGTGGAGCAGAACTCCAACCTCGAAGCCCGCGCTGCGTACAGGCTCAACATTGGCCTGGGCCGCCGATCGTTCGAGCGGCTGATCGACCCGGCGACTGCGTACGACTACACCGCAACGAACGTCGTAATCCCCCATCCGACGTACGCCAAGCAACGCTGGATCGCCATCGTCAACCCGACTCGGCGGACGTTCGAGAACGACATCAGACCCTTGCTCGACGAGGCGTTCGAGCGCTTGTCCAAATAGCATGCGGGCGCAGTCGCAGCGCTGAAGGAGCACAGTTTGTCGGCAATCCACCCGTACCTGGACGACAGCCACCGAGACGACCGGGTGACCGGTGGCGTGCGCATGATCCCGATCAGCACGCCGAGCGGCGAGTTCAGGGTGTGGACGAAGCGCCACGGCAACAACCCGCGCGCCAAATTGCTGTTCCTGCACGGCGGACCGGGAGCCACCCATGAGTTCTTCGAGTCGGCCGATAGCTACCTGCCGGCCGCTGGCATCGAATACTACTACTACGACCAGCTGGGCTCGTGGTACAGCGACAAGCCGGATGATGAGTCACTGTGGGATCTCGAGCGCTTCGTGGATGAAGTCGAACAGGTTCGCCAGGCGCTGGGCCTGGACTCGAGCAACTTCTTCCTGCTCGGCCAGTCATGGGGCGGCATCCTCGCGATGGAGTACGCGCTCCACCACCAGGACGCGCTCAAGGGGCTGGTCATCTCGAACATGATGTCGAGCTGTCCTGCCTACAACGCCTACGCCAAAGAAGTCTTGATGCCGCAGATGGACCAGCACGCACTCGCCGAAATCAAGGACATCGAGGCGCGCGGAGACACCCAGAACCCGCGCTACATGGACCTGCTGATCGAGCATCACTATGTCCACCACGTGCTGCGCATGCCGTTCTCGGAGTGGCCGGATCCGGTCATGCGTGGCTTCGACCACATCAACCAGCAGGTCTACGTGAAGATGCAGGGTCCGAGCGAGCTCGGCCTGTCGGGCACGCTCGAGGACTGGGACCGCACCGAGGATCTTGCGACGATCGAGGTGCCGTCCCTCGTGATTGGTGCCACGCACGACACGATGGACCCGGCCTGGATGCGCATGATGTCCGAGCGACTGCCGCGCGGCCGTTACCTGGAATGCAGTGGCGGTCACGTTGCCAACATCGACGACGCGGACACGTACTTCGCCGGACTGACTGACTTCATCATCGACGTCGATCGCGCCTCTTGAGCGCGCCGGTCGAGCTCACGCGCGAGCAGATCCTCGCCTTCCGCAGGCGCGTGAGCGCGCTCGAAGAGCGCCTGCCAATGTCCGCGAAGTCGCTCCAGCTCGCGGCCTGGGCCGGGCTGCAGGATTCGATGCCGAGAGCCGCGCTGCTGTCCATTCACGCGCGAGTCTCGGAAACGCCGGCCGACGTACTTGACAACCCTGCGCTAGTCCAAGTTTGGGGTCCACGCTACAGCGCGTATGCGATAGCGGCGGTAGACCTGCCGATCTTCACGCTCAGCCGAATGCCCGACGACGCAAAGGGCCAGCGACGCGCGGAAAGCACCGCCGATCTACTCGAGAAGGCCCTCAACGGACAGCGCATGAAGGACCGCGATGCCCACAAGCTGCTAGCCGGCCATCCTTACTCGATGCGCTACGCCACGGCCACCGGACGGGTGCTGATCCGCTGGGAAGGCGCGCTCGCGCCGTGGGTATGGACCGTGCCACGGCCGCAGATGTCGGTTGCTGACGCACGTCGCGAGATGGCGCGCAGATATCTGCGCGTCTTCGGGCCAACAACCGCGCTCAAGTTCGCCGAGTGGGCCGGCATCAGCGCTCCAGCCGGCGCAGCCGCATTCGAGGGACTCTCGAGCGAGCTCGTCGCGGTCAGCGGGCCGGTTGGCGATGGCTGGCTGCTCGCCGCCGACGAGCAGCTGATGCGCGACAAACAAGACACTGAACCCCGGGCCACACGCCTGCTTCCCAGTGGCGACACGTACACGCTCCTGTGGGGCCGCGACCGTGAGCTGCTCGTGCCTAATGCGGCAAGGCGGCTGGACCTGTGGACGACTCGTGTATGGCCCGGCGCGCTGTTGGTCGGTGGCGAGATCGTGGGAGTCTGGCGACGGTCAAACGAAAAGGTGCAGATCGACGCATGGCGTCAGCTGACGGCCGCGGAGAAGGAGACGATTTACAACGAGGCGAAGTCGATGCCACTGCCCGGCCTCAAACGGCCGATCTCGGTGCGTTTTGGTCAGGCCGCCTGAAAAGCGCTGTGGCGCGCTGGCGCCACTCTGTGATGCGTGCGGCAGCGCGCCTCGTAGCGATCGGGCTCGCGTCGATCTTCGGTACCGCCGATGACGATCAGCGGGTCGTCGATCGCGGCAGGCTGATTGTTGACCAGCCGCTGCGTCCGGGTCGCCTCCTGTCCGCACCCGGGAAACGTGCAAATCGCGGTCAGCTTGGCGACTGAATCGGCCAGCGCGAGAAGGGTGGGCATCGCGCCGAATGGTCGGCCGGCAAAGTCCGTATCCAGCCCCGAGACGATGACCTCGTAGCCCTCGACCGCCAGCTGGTCGACCACTGCCGCCAGGTCCTCGTCGAACATCTCGGCTTCGTCGATTGCGACGACCTCGCATGGCGATGCGGCGACTGCTGCATGAATGTCAGCGGCGGAGCGGACCGTGGTGCATGCGAAGGTGGTGCCGGATCGCGATTCGGCGATCTCGGCTGATGTCCGGGTGTCGACCGACGGCCTGACCAGGAGCACGGACCGGCCGCCGACGGACGCCCGCCGCAACTGCCGCAACAGTTCCTCGGTCTTGCCGGAGAACATGCATCCGGTGATTACGTGAACAGATCCGGCTCGTCTCATCGGCTAGGGCGAGGATAACCGGTCGAGGTGAGCGAGGCCGCGTAAAGTCGACCGCCGTGATGCCAAAACCGACGGCGCAGGATCTTGCCGAGGCGCGAGATCGAACAATCGAGGACGTCATCGCGCCGGATCTGCGCGTCCTGTTCGTGGGCATCAACCCTGGTCTGTGGTCGGGCGCGACCGGCTTCCACTTCGCGCGGCCGGGCAACAGGTTTTGGCGCGCGATTCATGCGGCTGGCTTGACGCCGACGCTGCTGGATCCTGGCCAGCAGGGAAAGTTGCTCGACCACGGCCTTGGCATCACCAACCTGGTGTCGCGCACGACGGCCGCGGCCTCAGAGCTCGATGATGCCGAGCTCCGCGCGGGCGGCCAGGAGTTGCTGCGCAAGATCGAACGCTTCAGCCCGCGCAAGGTCGCGTTCCTCGGTGTGTCGACTTATCGCATCGCGTTTGATCGGCCCAAGGCGAAAGTCGGTCGCCAGGAGGACGGCATGGCCAACGCGGAGGTTTGGGTGCTGCCCAATCCCAGCGGTCTCAATGCCCACTATCAGCTGCCGCAGTTGGCCGCCGAATACGCTCGGTTGCGCGACTGACCGTCACGCTGGGGCGGACAGGAACTCCTCGACGACCTGCGCGTAACGCTCGCCCTCCTCGAGGTGCGCGAGATGAGCGCTGTTCTCGAATAGCACGACGCGGCTGTTGCGGACGCCCTGATGGATCGTTTCCGCGCACGCCGGCGTGATCTCGTCGTACCGGCCAACGGTGATCAGCGTCGGCACCGTGATCTTGTGCAGGTCTGCAGTCCTGTCCCACGTTGCGAGCCTGCCGATGACGTCGAACTCCGTGGGGCCGTTCATCACCTGGTAAGGGCGCGTATCGGCCGTCTTTTCGGTACGAATGGGCGTGGGCCAGGGATCCATCCGATTCAGGTGCCGGTGGTAGAAGACGTCGACCGCTGCCAGGTAGTCGGGGTTGTCGAACTCCTCGCGCGCGCCGAGCTCGATGATGGTGCTCCTGGCAGGCTCGGGCATTGCGTCGATCAGCTTCCGTGCCTCGGCCATGAACTGGGGAATGCTCGCGGAAGTGCTCGCCAGCACGAGTTTCTCGATCCCCTGCGGCTCGCGAGCCATGTAGTCGATGGACAGCCACCCGCCCCATGAATGACCGAGCAGGTAGCACTCGTCCAGATCAAGGGCCTCGCGCACTTGATCGAGCTCCTCGACGGAACGATCGACTGTCCACAGGGAATCGTCGTCAGGATGGTCCGCCCTGCCGCAGCCGAGCTGGTCATAGACGATTGCCGGCCGGTGTTTGCCCAGCCGCTCGGCGAGTGGCTGCATGTAGTCACTCGCCGAGCCAGGCCCACCGTGGAGGATCAGAACCGGCATCTGGCTGCTGTCGCCGAAGCGTCTGAACCAGACCCGCCCGCCGGTGACGTCGACGAAGCCCTCTTTCGCGATCACGCCGGGAGCTCGTTGCGAACGGCCAGAAACAGGCTCGTGTCGTAAGGCAGGACAACCGGCCTTTCGCCAAAGTGATGCGCGATGAGGTCTCGCAGGTCGGCCCGCAAAGCATCCTTTCGATCTTCCGGCACGAACAGCTGCACTTGCGATGCCGTGAAAGTGAGCGCCACGAAATCGTCGGCCGACAGCGTTCGGTCGTGGCTGAACTCGGTCCAGTCGTCGCAGTTGAATTTATCGCTTTCTGCGATCACCTCCGGCGGCTCGTGGTCATCCTCGCTGTGGCGATCGACGTGCTCATCCGGCAGGTAGCGCGCCATCAGCTCGATTTCGTCGACCAGGAACGGCGATCTCGTCTCATTTGGCGCATTCCAGAAGAGGGCAACCCCGCCACGCGGACGTACGATGCGCGCCATTTCCGCGACGGCGCGTGGTTTGTCGAACCAGTGGTACGCCTGGGCGGCCGTGGCAAGTTCAACGCTTGCGTCCGGAAGGCCGGTTTCCTCCGCTGAAGCGAGCCGGGCGTCAATCGCCAAGCCTTCCGACTTGGCCCTGGCACGCAGCACCTCGAGCATCCCCTCCCCCGGCTCGATCGCAATCACCTGCCAGCCGCGGCGCGCCATCTGCCGCGCGGCCTTGCCCGTGCCCGCACCAAGGTCAGCGACTCGCGCGTCGGCTGTCAGCGACAGACGCGCCGCGATGTGGTCGAACATTGACTGCGGATACGTGGGCCGGTACCGGTCGTAGTCGAGAGCCCAGGCGTCGAACGAGCGGGCGCGCTGCGCCATCTGGGCGGCGAGCTCCTCCGAGATCGTCATCGCTCGATGCTCTTGACCACGCGAGCCGGGTTACCGACCACCACCGTGTTGGCTTCGACGTCGTGGGTGACGACCGCGCCCGCTCCCACGACGGCGTTCTCACCGATGGACACTCCGGGCAGGATCAAGGCCCCAGCACCGATCCATACGCCATCACCGATCGAGATTGGCTTTGCAAACTCCCACCACGCGCGGCGTCGTGCGGCATCGAGCGGATGCGTCGCGGTCAGGATCTGGACGTTGGTCGCGATGAGCACCTCGTCGCCGATCGTAACGGGCGCGACGTCGAGCACGATGCCGCCGTAGTTGACGAACGACCGGCGGCCGACCTGGATGTTGTAGCCGTAGTCGCAGCGGAACGGCGACTGGATGAGTGTGTCCTCGCCGATACCGCCAAGCAGCTGGCGGAAGAGCTCCAGTCGCCTCGATTCCTGGGCCGCCGGTAGAGCGTTGATCTGTTCGCAGAGTGCTGAACATCTGTCGCGCTCGGCTGTCAGCTGTTCGTCGGTGGCCATGTACTCGTCGCCGCGCAGCATGCGCTGCTTCATCTCACTGTCCGGCATTGCCAGAATGTACCTAGACTTTGGACGTAGGAGGGACCACACCACACATGCTCATTACCACGGCACCTTTTATCGCCGGCTGGCGCGTTCAGGAGACCAAGGGCCACGTCTTTGGCCTGGTCGTTCGCAGCCGCGGTATCGGCGGCAATGTCATGGCCGGACTGCGCTCGATCGGCGGCGGCGAGATCCACGAATACACGAGCCTGCTTGAGGACACGCGTCGCCAGGCGATCGACCGAATGGTCCAGAACGCGACCTTGATGGGCGCCAACGCCGTCATCTCGTTCCGCTTCGACAGCTCAGAGATGGCCAACACGATGACTGAGATCGTCGCCTATGGCACGGCCGTTGTGTGTGTTGCGGACAACCAGGCGCCGCAGACGCACATGGAATAGCGGCATATGACACCGGGCGTTTTGAGCGCACGAGCAATCATCGGCGTCATCGGCGCACTGATGATGCTGGCCGGTGCCTTTCTGTTCGTCTTGGTCGGGCCGCTGATCGGAGGCTGGCTCATCGTCAGTGGCGCCGTTCTGGTCGTGGCGGTGATCATCGAGAGGTCGCGATATCGCTCGCAGGCAGCCGAGCGCACCCACATGACGCCCGGTCCGGGTGGCGGAGAGCCCGGACCCGTGGACTCACGCTTCCGACCCACCGATGAGGTGTTTGTCGACCCCACCTCGAATCGTCGCATGCGCGTGTACGTGGACTCGAGCAGCGGCGAACGTCGTTACGTCGCAGAGGGATAGCAGGGCTTCAGATCAGCGCGGCGGCTGACGCCGATCGCCGTCATCTGAAGCCGCCGGCGAGTTATTCGATGCAGTCGAAGTTGAGCTCCGGGTTCGCGTCCTTGGCCTCGCCGAACGTTCGGTACCACGGACACGCGAACTGGCCGACCCAGTATTGGAACATCACCTTCTGTCCACCCCAGTCGACAATCACCATTTGCTGGTCGACCTGAAATGACCCACCGCTCGCGGGCCAGTATCGCGCGCGACCGCTCCAAACTCTATGAACGTTGTCGCATACCTGTCCTGGAAAGAAGTTCGGACAGCTCCATGTTGCTGTCACGTCACGGCCCTTGAAGCGCGCCACGGCATTATCCCAGTGAAGTCCGGCGCTCTTGACTTTGTCGTATTGGCACACAATCACTTCTGCCCCGCGAGCACAGGTAAGGCGTTCGTGCTCAGGCGCGGGATTCGCCACATCCGGATTCAGCCTGTGCCACACGTTCGCGTTACTCGCCGCCGAAACAGGTCCGGTAGCAATAGCCGCTGCTGTCGCCGCAACGACAAGCGACGCCAAGAGCTTTCTCATCACCATCTCCGTTAGTGCTACCGCCTCGGAACGAACCGTTCGCTCCCGCGGTACCTACAACAGAGGCTGTGAGAGTCGCAAAAGGTTTCATCTAACGCGGTTACGCTGTCGCGCCAACCCCGGATGCGCTCCACGCTGGCAGCCCGACTTCGCGGACTGATCTTGTACGCCCGACACATGTGCATCGGTCAGGGTGGAACCTTTGGCCCAGGTCTTCGACTCTCTAATGTGATGGCGTCTCTGTCACAAGGATCGCAATGAGGAAAAGCCGCGTGCACGGACCGCTCGTGGAACGTGCGAGACGGGGCGACCGAGAGGCATTCGACGCTCTCGCCCGCGACGTCGGCGATCAGTGCATGGCCATCGCTTTTCGGATTTTGCGCGACGTCGATCGAGCCGATGACGCCGTGCAGTCCGCGCTGATCTCTGCGTGGCGGCAATTGGGCGCGCTGCGCGACCCAGATGCCTTCGAACCGTGGCTCCACCGGATACTGACAAATGAGTGCTACGCCGAAGCGAGGCGTCGCAATCGTTTCAGGGCGGAAATCAGGTTAATCCCGCTAGCGGCGCACATTGATTCCCAGGACATTCTGACCATCAATGACCGCGATCAACTCGACCGTGCGTTTCGAAGACTGACATTGGAGCAGCGAGCTGTTCTCGTGTTTCACCTCTACGTCGGTCTACCGCTGCCGGAGGTTGCCACGCGACTCGGCATTCCTCTGGGAACTGCCAAATCTCGATTCCACCGTGCGAGTGCGGCGCTCAGGGCGAGTCTGAACGCCGATGCTCGCGTGTCTGCAAATTCCCAGGAGCGAACCGCATGAGCGCGACGCGAGATCCCGACCGTTTGATCAAAGCGTTCCTCGCCGAGGGTCCTGATGAACTGTCCTCCCGCTCTTACGACGCGGTGCGTGGTGTCGTTGATCACACCCGTCAATGGATGGTCGTAGGCCCGTGGACGGAACCCCAAATAGTCGATGCGACCCGATGGGTATTGGCCGCGGCCGCAATCGTCATGGCTGTTGTCCTTGTGATCCGATTTGCCCCTGCGATTAGCGTCGGGCCAGAGCCAACTTCTTCGCCGACGCCGGCGGAAAGCACGAGCGCTAGCGCAAGTCCAGGATCGATTCCGACGGCCGGCTCCATTGTCCCTTCCGCGACTGGGTCTCCCACGGGGGCGCAGCCGGCAGTTCCTCTGCCCACCAGCCCATACACGCTAGTGACGAGTCCCGGCAGATACGTCGTAACTGACACGGTCACGAGAACGCCAATCTCGTTTTATCTGCCTCAGGGATGGCAGGACATGCAGGGAATCATTGTGCTCGGCGAGCAGCCTGCAGTGTGGGACAACAGAGGCGCATTCAGTACGTGGATCGTCGATCGAGTCTTCCAGGATGCATGTCATTGGTCGGGCACCGCCAGGCGAGTTGGCACCGCGAGTGAGTTAAGCGATGCCCTCGCGCACCAGTCCGGGCGCGAGGAAGGTGTTCCGCAGAGCGTTACGGTTGGCGGGGTGCCCGCGACGCTCGTGGTTCTGTCGGTGGCTCCCACGTTCGACGAGACCGTTTGCGACGGCGGCATCTTACGAAACTGGCCGGACGCCGCAGGCGCGACCAGGGGCGGATGGCGGTCACTGGCAGGACAGATCGACTCCGTGTACATCATCGACTCGCCCGGTGGTCCGTTGGTGATCACGGCGTCCGTTATGTCGAATGCGAGCCAGGCCGACAAAGAGGCCGTGAAGGCAATGGTTGACTCAATTCAGATCGGCTCGAATTAGCCGTTATCACCCTACGCCGGACTTTTTGGCTCTTTCAAGAAGGACTCGATCCCTTGTCAGCAAAGCTGCGATGCGGAGGGATAGCATCAACGCCTTCAATCCAATCGAGGAGATGATTCGAATGGGTGACAAGGGACCAGGCAGCAAGGGCGGCGGCAAGAAGCCCAAGACCTCGACCAAGAAGAAGGGTGCCGCAGCGCCTCGACCAAGCTAGATCGTTCGATGAGCAGCCCGTCCTGGAGGGTCCGTAGCCGGCGAGGCATTCAGCCTAACCCTGGCAGTTGACACGCAGACGGAATAGCCAGGCCGCTCGTTGGTTAGGGATGCCTAGCCGCTGACCCCAACCCGACGAATGGAGAAGCACGTCGGCCTTCGTCGCTGTCCGGCACTCCACCACAGTCATGCCCGCGGCCGTGTAGCGCGCGGCGAGCCGACCCGCGGCCGCGTCGTCGAGCTCGATCGTGCCGGCGATCCGGTCGCGCTCCTGGGCTGACACGAGGACAGTCAGCTCGCCGCCAGGCTTCACCGTTCCTGAGATGCCAGCGAACGTGGCACCTTCCGGCTCGAGCACTGCCGCGAACAGCGATCGCCATGGCAGTATCACGGTCGCTTCATCGGCGAGGGCCCACAGATGGCCAGGGAGTTCCTCTGCGGCCGCGGCCAAGAAGACGACGTTCTCGCGGCCGCCCTTGCGCGTTGGGCGTGCGGCGCGCCGCGAGCCATCAGCCATAGCCAGCGCGTCCGCGTCAAGGGCAATGAAAAACACATCAGGCTCGCGCGCCGCGCGGCGCAGCACGGACGAACCTGATCCAGTGCCGATATCGATGACAACCCGCCGAAAGCGGGCAAGCCGATCGGTTAACTAACCGACGTCCACCTCGTGGAGATGGCGGCCAATGACCTGGCGCATCGACGCATCCTACAGCCGCTCGAAACCTGTCCACGAAATTCGGACCAAGGTCTGAGACCTAGGTCAATTGCGCATTGGCGCTCCCGTTAGAAAGATTGGCGCAGTCACATCTTTACGCCGTGAAGAAGGGAATCCCCGATGCGCAAGTTATTCATTCCAGCCCTAGTCGTGCTCGGAGCGCTCGTTGCGGCGTGTTCGGGCACAGGCGGCACTCCGGCGCCGACGGCGGTCCCAGCGACGGTCGCGCCCTCTGTCGCCGCCACACCGGCACCCACGCTGGGCTTCACGGTGTCGCTGGCACCTGCCGGCTATTTCGTCAGCTCCAACGGTCTGACGCTGTACTCGTTTGACAAGGACGGCGCAGGCGTCACCAACTGCACCTCGAGCCAGTGTGTCCAGAACTGGCCCGCTCTGACGGTGGCGAGCGCCGCACAACTGACCATCGGCGCAGGGCTGAACGAGTCCGACTTCGGAACGATCTCGCGCCCCGATGGGACAACGCAGGTCACCTTCAAGGAGGTACCCCTGTACAACTTCGCGGGCGATTCCGCGCCAGGTGACAAGAATGGCGACGGAGTCGGTGGTATCTGGCATCTGGCCACCAAGGCGACCGTGCCGCCCACCCCGAGCAGCGAGCCGAGCGCGGCCGCAAGCGCGCCGGCGAGCGCTCCCGCCGGCAGCGCTGGTGCGGGTGTCTGTTACGACGCCCACTACCAGGTTGTGCCGTGCCCGTCGACGGCGGCCGGCTCACCGGCAGCTGGCGGGTCGAACGTCTCCATTTCGAGCGCAGGCAACCTCGTCGACGCTACCGGTAGGTCGCTGTACGAATACGACAAGGACACTACGCCCGGCAGCAGTGCGTGCACCGCTGACTGTGCGACCAACTGGCCAGCGCTGACGATCGCAGCCGGCACGGAGGTCACTCCCGGCACAGGTCTCGACGCTGAAGATTTCACGACCTTCGTGCGGACGGACGACAGCGCGAGCCAGGTCGCTTACTACGACAAGCCGCTCTATTACTTCGCCGGGGACACCGCTGCGGGCGACACCAACGGTGCCAACGTCAGTGCGTCCTGGCACCTGGCCAAGCCGCAGTAGCCGCAAGGACGACGCGCAGCAGGACGCTCCCGCGCACTTTCGGAGGTCGAACAAATCCTCGCGGAGCACTTGGATGGGCCCGGGTGCTCCGCGTCCATCCCTGAATTCCCTGGCCGCCGGCTTGGCACTCGGGTCCAGCGGCCCAAAACCCTCCCTCCCCACTGACCGCCGCGCGGACGCGGCGGTCAGTGGGCTTCTCATTGCTTCTCAGCCATCCGCCACAGGATCAGCTCGTGATACGCCGGGTAGTAGCGTTCGATATCTGACAGGTTGAAGCGTCGCAATATCGAGCTTGCCGGCTCTCGTTCGAGCAGGAAGCGGAACGACTCCTCGACGAGTGCCGTCGGTTCCGTGCCGCCTTTGGCGTACCTCTCGAGCTCTGCGCGCGACACACCGACCACGTACTCCGGTTCGCGCTCCGGATCACCGATGACGACGCGACACTCCCAGGCGAAGCCATGCTCCAGGCAATCGATATGGATCTCTGGCTGCTCGTCCATCAGTGCCTGCCGTTGCCATTCCACGCGGCCGCGCGGAGCTCAGTGGCGAGTGACGGCGCGACGCGGCCGCGGACGCGGACGTCGCGCGCGCGGTAGCCAATGTCGACCGTGCCACGTTCGCGGACTCGGGCAAGCAGCTCGCCCTCGCTGTACGGCAATGCCACGTCTACCTCCTCCCACAGTGACGCCAGGAGATCGGCCAGTCGCGCACGAAGGATGTCCATGCCATATCCGGTAGTGGCGCTGACCAGCACTGAACCTGCAATCGTTGGCGCCGGCAGCGCCCCGTCAGTGGCGTTTGGATCGACCAGATCCGCCTTGTTGTAGACAAGCAGCCGGGGCTTCTCTCCTGCTCCCAGGTCGGCCAGCACCTGCTGGACCGTCTGGCGGTGCTCAGGCGCGTGGCTGTCGGCGACGTCGACGACTTCGAGCAGGACGTCTGCCCTGGTCACCTCTTCCAAAGTCGCGCGGAATGCGTCGACGAGCTGGTGCGGCAGCTTGTGGATGAAGCCCACCGTGTCCGTTGCGACCGCACTCTGTCCGTCGCCCAGCTTGACCATGCGGCTGGTCGGATCGAGCGTGGCAAATAGTCGGTCCTCTGCTCGTGCTGCCTCCGTTCCCACGAGGGCGTTGAGCATGGAGCTCTTGCCGGCGTTCGTGTAGCCGACGATCGCGACGGTTGGCACGAGCCTGCGATCGCGTGAACGCGCCGCGGTGTCGCGCTGGCGACGAACCTGCTCGACGCGCTCTTTGAGCTTCTTGATCTTGTCGCGGATGATGCGGCGGTCCGTCTCCAGCTGGGTCTCGCCCGGGCCGCGGGATCCGATACCACCCTGGGTGCGCGAGAGGTGTGTCCACAGCCGGGTCAGGCGCGGCAGCTGATACTCGAGCTGCGCGAGTTCAACCTGCAAGCGGCCTTCGTGGGTGCGCGCGTGCTGGGCAAAGATGTCGAGAATCAGGCCGCTGCGGTCGAGCACCTTGACGCCCAGCAGGCTCTCCAGTGCCTTCTGCTGGTTGGGCGATAGCTCGTCGTCGGCGACAAGTAATGTGAAACCGGTCTCATGCTTGGCCGGCGCCAGCTCCTCCGCCTTACCCTTGCCGACGTACCAGTTCGGGTCGACGTGGCGGCGGTTCTGCCATTCCGCGCCGACGACTTCTGCGCCGGCCGTATCAGCCAGGCTGGCAAGCTCCGTGAGCGACTCTTCTGCCGTCCAGCCCGCGTCCTGGCCCGTGTCGACGGCAATCAGGAACGCGCGCTCGAGCGGCGGTGCAAGATCGACCATCCGATTGCGCGCGTTCATCAGCGCCCAAAGAATACGAGGCGCATGATGGCGCCATGAGTGGGCAACAGGACGACCAGGTTTTCTACAGACGGCAGGACGAAGTCGAGGACCAGCGCGAGTTCAACGACACCGCGCAGTACGAAGGCGAGAACGAGATAGATCCCGGAGACGAGGCCGGAGTGCGCCTCGAGGACCTTGCCGATGGCGAGCTGCGTGAAGGCGAGACGGACGATCCGAATATCGCCGCCGAGGAAGGCCTGACCTACGTTCCTCCGGTCGATCCGCCCGTGATTCCGAGCTTCGACGACCCGCAGGGCATAGAGATCGCCGCTGGATTCGGTTCAACCGGGGAAGAAGAACCGTTCGACGCCGACCACGAGTCCGAGCTTGTCTCGCTCGGCGATGACATGGAAGAGCGAGTGCGCGAGGCCCTGCGCGCCGACGCCGCCACGAGCATGTATGCGGACTTCCTGGTCATCGGCACGCGTGGCAGGACGGTAGTGGTCCGTGGCGAGGTCGACGATATCGACGACACCGACAACGTGACGGACGTGATCGGCCGGGTAACGGGCGTCGACGACGTCGTCGACGAGCTCGAGGTCCGCGGCGTCACCGACTGACGTCAATCGGATAAAACGTCGCGATGGCGATGAGAGAGCTGCCCATAGCCGGTGGCAACAGGATCGAGCGCCTGGGGCGTCCATCCGCTTGCTTTGACGACGACGCGCGCGTCGCCATAGCAGTCGGTGATGTCGAGTTGGTCGACGGCACCATCGAGGTCGACCTGGCGCTCACCGGTGAGCGTGCCTTTCCGGGCCTTACGTGGCGCATGAACGGCGATAACTACGAGTCCTTCTTCGTCCGTCCGCACCAGTCAGGAAACCCCGATGCCGTTCAATACACGCCCGTCTTCAACGGGGTGAGCGCGTGGCAGCTGTACCACGGCAGTGGTTTCTGGAACGAGGTCAACATCCCGAGCGAGCGCTGGTTCACATTGCGCGTCGCCTTCGCCGGCGACCGCGGCGAAGCGTATGTCGAGAACATGGAAGAGCCGGCGTTGGTCTTCTCGCGTCTGCGAATGCCAGCGGTCGGCGGCTCCATCGGCCTGCAGCCCGGCGGTCGGGGCGTTTCCTTCGCTCGTTTCGCGTACGACGCGACAGCACCAAAGCTGCGCGGCGCGTCGCCGCCGGTTCAGGAGCCCGAGCCAGGGGTAATTCCGGGTTGGATGGTCTCCAATATCGTCCACGAAGGGGTACCGCCGGCGGCGGCGCGCACCTGGACGTACCTCGAGTCGGAGCCCAACGGACTAGCCAATCTTTCGCGCGTGCGCCCGCTGGGGACGACGCTCAACACCGTCTTTGCTGCAACAACTCTAGTGGCCAGGGCAGCAGGAACGCGCGCCCTCGAAATCGGCTTCAGCGATCGCGCCGTGGTCTACCTGAACGGCCAGCCAGTCTTCGCCGGCCGCGACGACTACCGCTCGCGCGACTACCGGTTCCTTGGCTCGATAGGCTACTGGGACACGCTCTTCGTCCCGCTCGTCGAGGGCGACAACGAGCTGGTGGTCGCCGTGTCAGAGAGCTTCGGCGGCTGGGGCGTAATGGCGCGCCTTCTCGATCCGAGCGGCATCATCTTCCGCCGTTAACGATCGCGAGCACGTCGTTGACCAATGATGGTGACGATGCATCCAGCCAGTTGATGTCAGGCTCTGCCCTGAACCATGTTCGCTGGCGCCGCGCGACCTGTCGGTTTCGGGCGATGTTGCGCTCGATAGCCTCGTCCAGGGCCGCTCGGCCGTCGAGCACGTCGAACGCTTCCCGATAGCCCGTCGCACTCAACGAGCGCAGCGCTTCGCCGTAGCGATCGCGCAGCGCTCTGGCCTCTTCGAGCAGCCCGCCGTGGAACTGAGCGCGTGCACGCTCGGCGATGCGACGCGCGTTCTCCGAAGAATCGAGGGACAGGCCGACCCAGACCGATCGGGCTGGATAGCCACGCGGCGCGGGAGGCGGCCGATCACCCGCCACGGAGGCGCGCTCGAGCGCCCTGACTACCCGCCGCGGGTTCGCGAGGTCCGTCGTCGAGGCAACCCCCGGCGCGCGCTCGACGAGCTCGGCGACGAGCGGCGCGAGCCCGTCGTCGGCAAGGCGCTGCTCGAGTTCCACACGGATCTGCTCGTCGCGACCTGTCTCGTCGAGTGGCATGCCGCGTGCGACCGCCCTGAGGTAGAGCCCGGTACCCCCGACTAACAACGCCACGCCGTTGCGCGATGCGATCGCCCCCAGGGCGTCGAAGGCTGCACGCTGGTAGTCGGTGGCAGTGAATCCCTCGTCGGGATCAACCAGGTCGATTCCATGGTGCGGAACAAGCGCCTGTTCGGCGGGTGTGACCTTTGCGGTTGCTATGTCCATGCCGCGGTAGACCTGGCGCGAGTCCGCGCTGACGATCTCCGCGCCGGGGATCCGCTGGCCGAGCTCGAGCGACAGGCCCGTCTTCCCCGTCGCCGTCGCTCCTGCGATGACGATCAGCGGCGGAAATTGTGGTTCAGGCGTTGGGCGTGCCCATCAGCGAATAGGGTCCCACGTGCTCGATCCGTACGTTGACGAGCTGGCCCACCAGATCTGGCGAGCCGTCGAAGTGGACGAGCTTGTTGTTGCGGTTCCGGCCCGCAACCCGCGGAGCGCCACCGTCGTGCGACGATGGTGGGCGAACCTGATCGACGAGCACCTCCGTCGTGCGCCCGAGCCACGACTCGTTGGCGTCGCGACCGATGCCTTCCTGGAGGTCGAGCAGCGCCTGGAGCCGGACCTTCTTTTCTGCCCTCGAAACGTCGTCGGTCAGCCTGGCCGCCGGGGTCCCTGGCCGGACCGAGAAGGCCGCAGCAAAGACGGTCTCGAACCGAACCTCGCGTAGCAGTGCAAGCGTGTTCTCGAACTGCCGCTCCGTCTCACCGCAGAAACCGACGATCACATCCGTCGTCAGGGTGATGCCGGGAATGGCGGCTCGCAGCTTCTCGACGAGGCCCATGTACGCCTCGATCGTGTATTGGCGGCCCATGCGCCTTAGCACTGTGTCGTCGCCCGACTGAACGGGCAGGTGCAGGTGCTCGCACACGGAAGCCGACTCCGCCATCGCGCCGATGAGCCGATCCGACAGATCCCATGGATGTGAGGTGACGAAGCGAACGCGCGGAATGTCAGTGATCGCGCGCAGCAGCTCGGCGATGTCCGGCCGGCCGTCGAGGTCGAGGTTGCGACCCAGTTCGCGCGATCGGCGGACGTGACTGAAACGGTCCTCGACGGGCAGGTCGTGGCCATATGAGTTGACGTTCTGGCCCAACAACGTGACTTCGCGGTAGCCCCGTGCCGCCAACGAGCGGGCCTCGTCCACCACCTCGTCAAATGGCCGGCTACGCTCCGGGCCGCGCGAGAACGGCACGATGCAGTACGTGCACGTCTTGTCACAACCGTAGATGATCGGCAGCCACGCGCTGATGTTGCTCTGGCGCTGGACGGGCGTCGCCATTCGACCTGGAGCGGTTGCGCCCGCGAGGCCAAGGCGTGCTGTCAGCTCTGGCTCTTCGTCCGGCCGTAGGAAGAGGTCGACCTGCGGGTAGCGCTTGTGCAGCGTGTGGACGTTGTCTATACGCACGGAGCAGCCGGTGAGCACCACCCGCAGCGCCGGATTGGCCTGGCGCAGACGCGCCAGGTGACCCATTCGGCCGATCACCTTCTGTTCGGCCGCCTCGCGGATGGCGCATGAGTTGATGACGATGAGGTCGGCCGCTTCGAGCGATGGAGCCTCAGCGCAGCCTGCCGACGAGAGCGCGCCGGCCATCTCCTCGGAGTCGGAGTGGTTCATCTGGCAGCCCAGCGTCCAGACGTGGAAGGTGGGCAGCGCGATTTCGTCGGTCGTGAACTCGCTCAGCGTTTCGGCCACCCTGGGTCGTGTGCCGCCCGGGGCGGCGGGCTTGGCATCGAGGACGGGCAGCATGCGCGTTGACATCGGCGCTCAGTCCAGGGCGGGTTGAGTGGCCGCCGTCTCCTCGATGGCCGCCAGGAGCCGATCCGCCATTGCGCGAGGAACGTACGTCGTGCGCATGGCTTCAGCGTACGTGCCGGTATCGCCGTGGTAATCGCTGCCACCCGTGGCCAGAAGGCCGCGCTCGCCGCACAGCTCCTCCATCGCCAGGACGGTCTGAGGCGTGAAGCGGCGGTAGTACACCTCGAGTCCGCGGATGCCCCAGTCGGTCACGAGCTGCATCAGCGTCGGCTGTTCGGGCGCGGCCGGGTAATGGGCAAGCACAGGAATGCCGTGCGCGTCGATGATCGAGTCAATTGCCGCGCGTGATTTCATGCCCTGGCGCGGCACGTATGCGGGACCATTGCGATCGATCCATTCGTCGAAGGCCTGCTGAACAGTCTCGACATGTCCAGCGGCGACCATTGCACGAGCGATGTGCGGCCGACCGACTGCTTCCTCGCTGGCAAGCGCGGGTGCGATCTGCTCGTCGATCGGAACTCCGAGCTCGCGGAGCTTGTCGATGATCAGGTGCAGTCGGTCCATGCGTGCGTTGCGCTGACCGGCGAGTTTCTGCTCGAATGCCTCGTCATCCGGGTCGACGCCATAGCCCAGGATGTGCAGCTCGCCCTCTTCCAGCTCGACGCCCAGCTCGACCAGCTCGCGATCCGCGATGCTGTTGATCTCGACGGCCGGGATCAATTGCGGCCCCGTGCCTTGGTAGCTGCCGATCATCCCAACTGCCCGCAGCGCGCGATAGCCAGCCAGCGTGTCGTGGTCGCTGATCGCCGCCACCTGAACGCCCCAGTCGGCCATTGCCTTGACCAGGGCCTCCGGGGGCAGGACGCCATCCGACCGATTCGTGTGGCAGTGCAGGTCGACGTGGTTCATCGGCCAACCCGGCTCTACCTGCGGTTCGACGAAACGGCTCTGAACGTCCCTGTTCACCCGCGTTCCCCGATGACGCTGCTGATGCGCGTGACGTTCAGCGCGTGGCCGGTCGTGGTGTCGACGTCGATTTGCACCGCGTTGAACAGCACCGGACCCTCGCCTACCTCAAAACGAGTTGGCAGCGCATTGATGAAGCGCGGCAGAACGGTCTTTGGGTCGAAGCCAATGACGCTGTAAACCGGCCCGGTCATGCCGATGTCGCTGACATAGGCCGTGCCGTTGGGCAGGAGGCGCTCGTCCGCGGTGGCGACGTGAGTGTGGGTTCCGCAGACGGCGCTGACCCGGCCATCTAGGTGTATCCCGAAAGCGTTCTTCTCGCTGGTCAGCTCGCAGTGGAAGTCGACGACGCGTGCCCTGGGCAGCTCCATGGCGCCGTCGTCGAGGAGACTGTCGAGCATCGTGAACGGATTCTCGATCTGGGCCATGTACGTCCTGCCCTGCGCGTTGATGACCGCCACCTCAGTGCCGTCGTGGGCGTGGAAGACGCCCCAGCCACGTCCCGGTACGCCGGTCTCGCCGTAATTGATCGGACGCAGGATCCGTTCCTCGCGATCGAGCTCCGGATAGATCTCTTTCTTGTCCCAGATGTGGTTGCCGCTGGTGATCACATCGACGCCGGCATCGAACATGGCCGCCGCCGTTGACGGGGTAAGGCCCATGCCGCCGGCGAGATTCTCACCGTTGGCCGTGACGAGATCGACGTGGCGCTGGTCGCGCAAACCCGGCAACGTTTCCTCGATTGCGACGCGGCCGGGCTTGCCGATGACGTCGCCGATCATGAGCACGCGTATGGCGCCCAGCGCCGGACGCTCAGGGGCAGTTGGCAGCAGGTCCGCGGCGAGCACTTCAGAAGGCAAGGTCGTAAAGGCCTACTTGGCGTACTCCACGGCACGCGTCTCGCGGATGACCGTGACCTTGATCTGGCCCGGATATGTCAGTTCCTCCTCGATCTTGCGCACGATGTCGCGAGCCAGTCGAGTCGAGGCCAGATCGTCGATCTCGTCGGGCCGTACCAGGATGCGAACCTCCCGGCCGGCTTGGACGGCGAATGACTTCTCGACGCCCTCGAAGCTCTCGGCAATGGCCTGGAGCTCCTCGAGTCGCTTGATGTAGGTCTCGCTCGACTCGCCACGGGCACCGGGCCGCGACGCGCTGATCGCGTCCGCGATCTGCACGATGGGCGCCTCGACGCACGCGTACTCGACTTCCTGGTGGTGCGCGGCGATCGCGTTGATGACCTTCATCGGCAGGTTATGGCGCTGGGCGATCTGAGCCCCGATCGCGGCGTGCGGACCCTCAACTTCGTGGTCGACGGCCTTGCCGATGTCGTGCAGCAGACCGCCCATCTTCGCCGTGAGCATGTCCGCGCCAGTCTCGCCTGCGATCACCCCGGCCAAACGCGAGGTCTCGATCGAGTGCTTGAGCACGTTCTGGCCGTAGCTGGTGCGGTACTTGAGGCGACCGAGGAGCTTGATCAGCTCCGCCGGCAAACCCGGCACGCCCGTTTCGTATGCCGCTGACTCGCCGGCCTGGCGCATGACCAGCTCTACCTCGGCGCGGGCCTTGGCGACGACTTCCTCGATGCGGCCAGGGTGGATGCGGCCGTCCTGGATGAGCTTCGTGAGAGCCAGGCGGGCGATCTCGCGACGAACCGGATCGAAGCCGCTGATGAGGACGGTCTCCGGTGTGTCGTCGATGATCAGATCTACGCCGGTGGCCTGTTCGAGGGCCCGGATGTTGCGCCCCTCGCGACCGATGATCCGCCCCTTCATCTCCTCGGACGGCAGTTGCACTGCCGAGACGGTCATCTCTGCGGTGTGGTCGACCATCACGCGCTGAATGGCCGTGACCACCACGTCGCGCGCCTTGTCGTCGGCCTCCTCGCGCGCCTGGCGCTCGATTGCGCGCGCCAGGCGCACCGCGTCCTGTTCGGCCTCGCTCCGGACCTGCTCGATGAGCACCTGCTTGGCCTCGTCCTGGGACAGGTGGCTGACCTTCTCGAGAGCCACTATCTGTTCCTGGCGTGCCTGGGCCAGCTCTTCCTTGGACTGATCGAGCTCGCGCTCGCGGGAGATCAGCTTCCTGTCGCGCTCTTCGAGAAGATCAGCCCGTTGGTCGAGCTGCTCGTCACGCTGCAACAGTCGGCGCTCCAGGTTCGAAAGCTCCTGGCGCTTGGCTCTGGCGTCGTCGTCGGCCTGGCGAGCGATCTTCATCTGCTCGTCCTTGGCCTGCAGGATCAGCTCTTTCTGCTGTGCTCGCGCTTCCGCCAGGATCCGGTCCGTCTTGTCCTGCGCAGCACGAATTGCTTGCGAGGCCACCATGGACCTCGCCACGAACCCAATAGCGATACCGGCCGCGATGGCCACAACCGCCACCACCGCCAGTACGACGGGATCACTCATATTCGCCTCCCATCCAGCCCCTAACTGGAAGGATTTTGTTCAGGTTGTAGGGCCCCTCCCCAGGGTCCGACAGGTTTCGCTGGGCAGCGAAACAACCTCTCAAGCGACCGTCGCCGGCCGCTGGCTGGGCAGCCCAGCCGTTGGTGTCGGAGACGGTTCCGTGTGTTCTGCTCGGAAGCCTACGCCGGTTTAGAAATCTTGGTCAAACAGTTGAGAACGTTACGACCGACGCATCGCGCCGAGCATTTGGTACCCGGCGACAGTGCGAAAGCCGAGGGATTTGTATACCGACAGGCCCATCTGCGACGAGGGCGAACGTGTCGCGCAGTTGGCGGTGGCGAGGTCGGCCAGGGTCTCGTCGCCTACTGGATTCCCCACCGTCAGCTAAAGAATTCCAAGATCGTGAGCCTCAGCTGCGAGTCGGTGACCCGGTAACGGCAGTGACAACTACTGGCGACGTGCGATGCATCAGTGCCTCCGGAGAAGGTGCTGGATTGTCGGGACCGCATCTACTGCCCCGCGCCCCCGTCAACGACCCCCGGGCGTTCTCCAAGCATCTAGTCTCCCCGTAGGCATACGGACAGCGTGATGGGTAGTTCGATGGGTGAGCCTCTGGATGGCCCATGGGTCTGCAACGGCATTAACTGGTTCCGTTCCGACAGTCGCTTTACGACTGCGCATGGGTAGCGGGCAAGGAGGACATGACGATGCATCGAGCATGGCTGAGGGGAGTACTCGCGGCATCGGTCGTCGCTGTTTCGCTGCTCCCTCTTGGTGTCTCTTCAGCGGCGGCACGCGCTGATCAGGCGCCAACAATCGGCTCGGCGCGGTCCGCCCAGCTCGCGGACTGGCGTCAGTCGCGCGGTGACGCTGCCCACCGGGGATGGAACCAGGTCGAGAGCACTCTGTCGCTGGCCAACGTGGGATCGCTCCAGGTGCTGTGGAAGGACAGCGTCGGCTTCAACTCGTCACCGGCGGTGGCCAACGGAGTGGTCTACAACGGCGATGGCATTCGAGCTTTCAGTGCTACGTGTGGCAACGACGGCGACTACTGCTCGCCTCTCTGGACGGCCCCGACCGGCTATCCGGATTGGGCATCGCCGGCCGTCGGAGCGGGCATGGTCTATCAGCAGAGTCTGAGCGGCCTGTACGCGTTCAAGGTCGGTTGTCGATCAGATGGCGGACAGTGCTCGCCGGTGTGGACCAACCTTTCCGACTCGGCCGCCTACTCATCGCCCACCTTCGCCAGTGGCTGGCTGTATACCACCAGCCAGAGCACCCTCCAGGCATTTGACGTTGCCCGCTGCGCCGCCGGCGGCGGCAACTGCGACCCAGATTGGACTGCGGACCTGGGCGACACGATGTCCAGCGCGGCGGTCTACCAGGGCCGCGTATTCGTGGTTGATGCTTCCGGCTATCTGCGCGCATTCAAGGCGCAATGCGGGACTGGTGGGGCAACCTGCAGTCCAATCTGGAGCGGGAACCTGACCGCACCGACTGAGGGGACGCCTGCGGTTGCTAACGGCGTCGTCTACGTAACGACCTACGACGCACAGGCATACGCGTTCTCGACCACGTGCGGCTCGCACGGCGCCACGTGCAACCCACTTTGGCACACGCAGCTGACGGGCGGCCATACCCACGCGTCAGTGGCCGTGACCGACTCGACCGTCTACTTCGTAACCGGACACCGCATCTTTGCCTACTCCACGACCTGCGTTTCCGGCGGCGGCACCTGCACAGCGTTGTGGCGCTCCGGAAAGCCTGACGCCAGCGGCTCGTTCGCGTCCTCGCCTGCGATCGCGAACGGAGTGCTGTACATCGGCATCCAGGGCGTGAACCAATCGAACGGCAAGCTGATCGCGTTCAAGGCCAATTGCGCCACGGACGGCCGAACGTGCTACGCGGTGTGGCGCTCGCCGCTGCTGGGGGGCATGACCAACTCATCGCCAGCGGTCGCCCACGGCCAGGTGTACGTGTCCACAAACGGCGGCACGTTCTACGCGTTCGGGCTTCCGCCAGCGCCCTAGATCAGGCTTCCTCTTCTCGGCAAGGCCGCCGATCCGCAGCGGATCGGCGGCCTTGGGTTGTCAGGTGATCCGCGTCACGGCCGCGGGCGCATCTTCACGGCTGGCGCGGGATCGTCACTCTGGATCTCGATGAGCGCCCAGCGCGGCGTCGGCGCTTCGTTGGACGTCCCGTCCTCGGCCAGGATCTTGGCCGCCTGGCGGACGAGCTTGAGCGCGCGCTCACGGTCTTCCTCGGGCTGCTGACTGACCAGCGCGCGCAGTCGCTGCTCAACCACCTGTGTCGCGATCACAGGAGTTGCCGCGCCGCGGCCGCGACGGACGACTAACTCCGCGTCGTCAAAGCCCTCCTTCCCGAGGGCCACGATCAGCTGCCGAGCCTGGCGTGCTTCTTTGTCTGGCAGCTTGTCGATCCAGCTCGGCGGAGGAGGCGGCGGCGCTGTCGCCGCGGCCGTGCCAGGCTTGGTCGCTGAGCTTGCCTTCTTGCGCTCCGTCTTTGGCCGCACCCTGAGCAGCGGCTTGATCTCGCGCGAACCCGGGATCGCCGCTTTGATCGCGTCGAGCGTCGCCAACGGGCCGTGGATCAGTTGTTGGCCGAATTCGTTGGCCTCTTCGGAGTCGATCAGAAACCAGCCTTGGTCCGACTTCTGGATTTCGAAACGCCCGTCACCGGTGCGGTACCTGCCGGCCGACTCGCGCACGAGGTCGTCGGGACCAGGAGGCGTTTTCTCTTTCTTCTGCCGTGCGGCTGCCACGCGACGATTATCCGCTGCCACTCCCGGCACTTGCCGCGCGCGTCCATATCGTCGTAACGGCGATGTAGATCGCATAGCCCAGAACGGCTCCGGCCACGTTGACGATCACGTCGTCGATGTCCGCGGTGCGATAGGCAAAACCAAGTGCCATCGAAACAGCCAGCTGGCCAGCCTCGATCGCGACCGACAGCGCCAGGCCAGCAAGAACGACCAGCAACAGCGACCTGCGCCGGATCATCTGGGGCAACAGCAGGCCAAGCGGGACGAATGCCGCGAGGTTGCCGATCAGAACCGTGAACTCGCGCGACCCGAGACCTTTCTTCAACGCGAAATGGATCGTGCGAAACGCCTGCAGCCGCAGGTCGACGGGCTCCGTGCCGTGGAATCCGTCGAATGGAAAGAAGGTCAGTGTCAGGAGCACGATCAGATAAGCGCCGAAGAGTGCCCAGGCTCGATTCACGAGGCCGTGACTCCGGCGTTGACAGCAGCACGGCATGTCTCCGGATCAAAGCCGTTCCGTGCCAGCAGCGCGTACGCTTTCTGGCGGCGCTTTCTCACGTCCGATTCTCGATCGAGGCTTGGCCGCTTCCGCTCCAGTAACGCATTGGCCGCAACCAAGTCCGGGTCCTCCCCTGCCGCGCGCTCGTCGCGTTGTGACATGACATCGTCGATCACGGCGCGCGGCACTCCTTTGAGGGTCAGCTCGCGCCTCAGTCCGTGCTCGCCCCGCGGCCGTGCCCGGTCTCGGCTCTCGACCCAGGTGCGCGCGAACTGCTCATCGTCGAGATAGTTCATCTCGATGAGACGGGTGACCACCTTCTCAACGAGCGCCGGCGGGTAGCCTTGCGTCTTTAGACGACCCGTTGTTTCCGCGACGGAGCGCGGCCTGACCGCCAGAAAGGCCGCAGCAGCCTCCATGACCGGCTCCGGATCCACGAGCTGTCCGCGCAACTCCCGCGTCTTTGCCAAAGACTCCGGAGTGTTTCGTTTCCTCGCCACGGATCAGTTATCGCTTGGGTCGTTGAGAGCGACCTGTGGAGTGATGGTGCTTGTCCGGTTGCGCCGGTCCACACCAGCCGGTCTACTCAGCTTCGCTGATGCCTTCCACGGGAACTTGGATCGTGGCGACTTTGCCGCGAATCTCTGATTCCACTCGAGTCGCGAGGTCGGGGTTGGCCTTGAGGAACTCCTTGGCCTGCTCCCGGCCCTGGCCAAGACGCGTATCGCCGTACGTGAACCACGCACCGGTCTTCGTCACGACATCGGAGGCAACGCCGACGTCGAGCAGACCGCCCTCGCGCGATATGCCTTCGCCGTACATGACGTCGAATTCAGCCACGCGGAACGGTGCGGCAACCTTGTTCTTGACAACCTTGACGCGAACGCGGCTGCCGATCGAGTCAGTGCCGCTCTTGATCGTCTCGATGCGCCGGATGTCGAGGCGGACGCTGGCGTAGAACTTGAGCGCGCGCCCTCCGGGCGTGGTCTCTGGATTGCCGAACATGACGCCGATCTTTTCGCGCAGCTGGTTGGTAAAGACGAGCGCTGTGTTCGAGCGGCTGACCGCGCCGGTCAGCTTGCGCAGTGCCTGGCTCATCAGACGGGCCTGGATGCCGACGAATGAGTCGCCCATCTCGCCCTCGATCTCAGCGCGCGGCACCAGGGCCGCGACCGAGTCGAGCACGACACAATCGACACCACCGGAGCGTATGAGCGTCTCTGTGATCTCGAGCGCCTGCTCGCCTGTGTCAGGCTGGCTGACGAGCAGCTCATCCACGTTGACGCCGCAGTTGCGCGCGTAATGCGGATCGAGCGCGTGCTCGACGTCGATGAATGCGACGACTCCGCCCTTGCGCTGTGCCTCCGCCAGGACATGCTGGCAGAGCGTCGTCTTGCCCGACGATTCCGGGCCGAAGATCTCAGTGATACGGCCGCGCGGCACGCCACCGACGCCGAGCGCCAGGTCGAGCGCGATCGATCCGGTGGGGATCGAGTCGACCTGCTGCTTCTCAGACGTGCCCAGCTTCATGATCGAGCCGCGGCCAAACTGCTTCTCGATCGAGAGAATCGCGGCGTCAACCGCGCGCGTGCGCTCCGTGCTGGCCTTGTCTGAAAGCCGGTCCACGCCGTTGCTGCCCTCTACGCCGAGCTTGCCGGTCCCCGTCATTGTCATGCCTGGATACCTCCTGGTTCAGGCCGGGGACCTGCGAGCTTCGCACCCGCCACGGCTACCGATCGCTGCGTCGTGCGCTCGGTGCCCTGCCTTGTGCTCGTTATTCCTCGCCCGAACCCGGTTGTTCGTCCCAGCGCGGCTTGCGCTTGGGTTTGATTACCTCTACCGATTGCGGTGGCGCCTCCATCAGGGATTCGAGATGAGGCTTCGAATCCTTCGCCTTGGGCTTCTTCTTGGCCTCTTTGTGGGGCCGGTCCTTTGATGCCATTTCGTCCGCCTCCGCGGTCTATCCGGCAAGTTAGCCGGCGCCGCTTATCTGGAAGTTCACTACGACTTTGCGACAGCTTGCGTGTCACGCCGAAAGTCCGTCCGCGGCGGAATTATCGCGCAGCAGGGACTGCTTCTGGACGAGTTCCGGGAACCTGCCCTCAGCAAGCGCCTGTCGAATGGCCGACATGAAATCAAGCAAGAAGGTCAGGTTGTGGCATGTCGCCAGCCGGTAAAAGAGAAGCTCGTCGGCACGTATCAAGTGCGCCAGATAGGCGCGCGTGAAAGAGCGACAGGCGCGACAGCGACAGCCCTCCTGGATGGGCTGATCGTCGTCAAGGAAACGTGAGTTGCGCAGGTTGAGGCGGCCCTCAGGCACCCACAGGGTGCCGTTGCGCGCGACCCGCGCGGGCAGGACGGAGTCGAACATATCCACTCCGGCATCCACCGCGTCGAGGAGATCGGCAGGCGAACCAAGGCCCATCAGATACCGCGGACGCGGATCATCTGCCAACAGCGGCACCGTGACGTCGAGTGCCTCGCGCCGCTGACGCGAGGTCTCGTCACCCGCCAGGCCCCCAATGCAGATGCCGTCGAAGGGCATCGATGCAATGACACGCGTCGACTCAGCACGTAGATCTGGTTCCAACCCGCCCTGAATGATTCCGAACAGCGCTTGGTCCGGACGCCTGTGCGCCGCCAGACAGCGCTCCGCCCATGCATGCGTCCGAACCATCGCCGCGGCGACATCGCGTCTTGACGAGGCGTGCGGCGGAACAGGTTGATCCAGGCAGACCGCTATATCGGAGCCAAGAGACTCCTGGACAGCTATCGAGTGTTCAGGGGTGAAACGATGGAGCGAACCGTCGAGATGGGAACGGAACGTGACGCCTTCGTCATCGACCGACCTGAAGTCGCCCAGGCTGACGACCTGATAACCGCCCGAGTCAGTCAGGATTGGCCGTTTCCAGGCCATGAACTTGTGCAACCCGCCCAGGCGCTCGATCCGTTCATGCCCGGGACGCAGGTACAGGTGGTATGTGTTGCACAGGATGATCTGCGCGCCGACCTCGATGAGATCGTCGGGATCGAGCGCCTTGACCGTGGCGTTCGTGCCGACCGGCATGAAGATCGGAGTCTGGACGTCGCCGTGTGGCGTATGGACGTTGCCCAAACGGGCGCGTGTAGATCCGTCCGGCGGGGCCGGCAGCAGAACGTCGAAGTTCAGTGGACGAGTCCCGGGGACCGCCGCGGATGCGTTGGTCACGCGATTTCCTGCCGACGGAGTGCGATCAACGCGATGGCGAGCGCAACGACCAGGTAGAGCAATACACAGGCCATCGCGATCGAAAACGGCACCGGCTTCAAGAGGATCGAGCTCAAATCCGTCGAGTCAAGTCCGCCACCTCCGGGCAGGGCGCCGAGGACGTTGCCGCCAATGGTGACCGGCAGAAACTGGAACCATTCGGGCCCTACCGGCTGAATCCCGCTGTCCAATCCGTTGCCGATGCCGCTTCCCAATCCGGACGTTGCAGATAGGAGCGTGAGGATCGTGGTCAGAACCGACTCGACCAGGAAAAGCACGATGCCCACAACGGCGCCAGCAAGTTGGCTGCGGAAAATCGCCGCTACTGCGAAACCGATGGCGGCCCGCTGAAGAAGGACGGGAAAGCCGACCACGATCCACACGACGAGGTCCTGCAGGCCGTCGGCTCGCAGCGGACTGGCCATGGGAATCCCATAAAGAACGCTCTGAAGGAAGGTGAGCACGAATCCCGCAGCGAACATGACCAGCAACGCGATCGCAAGCACGATCGCAAGCGCAATGAACTTGGCCACGAGGTAGCGTTCGCGGCCCTCGCCGCGGGCCACGATGGTGCGCAGGACGCCCCAGTTCCAATCGGCTCCAACGTACGCGGCAGCGAAGACAATCGCGATCAGGCTTCCGAGCTGGTAAATCGTCTGGAAGAAGAACGTCGCGTAAGCCTGCGGGAATGAGACCAGGCCGGAGATGGTCCAGAACCGACCACCGGCGATAAAGACGACCGCGGTGAGAATGAGCAGGATCACGAACAACACGTAGGTCGCCTGACGGCGTCGAATCTTGAGCAGCTCCGCCCGGACCAGTCGGGTCACGAGGCGGTCCCGGGCATCTGCGGCGGCAGCGGTCCGCCCATGTGAGCAGCATCCGACGGCCGGTCGTGTACGGCGGCGCCACTCCCGGTGAGCTCCAGGAAGACGCTCTCGAGGTCACTGCCTGGCTCCAGTCCGGATGCGAAAATTCCCGCTTCGACGAGAGCTCTATTGATCTCAGCTGCCCGATTCGGCGACGTTCCGACTGTGAACCAGCCCGCCTGTTCGCCGCTATCGACGCCATACAGCGGGCGGCCCGGCGCAAGACGTCCAAGCACCTCCGCCGCTCGCGCCATCTCATCAGGCGCAACGCGGACCTTGACTCTTCCTGCATCGCTCAGCAGCTGCTGGAGGTCGCCCTCGCGCAGCAGTCGGCCCTGATCGATGATGCCGACGACGTCCGCGAGCAGCTCTACTTCGTGCAGCTGGTGGCTCGAGATGACGACGGTCTTGCCCAGGCTCTCCGTGAAGTAGCGCAACGTCTCGCGCATGGCCACGATTCCGCCTGGGTCGAGGCCATTGGCGGGTTCATCCAGGAGCAACAGAGCAGGGTCCGAGAGCATCGCCGCGGCGATCCCGAGGCGCTGCTTCATGCCCAGCGAGTAGGTCTGTACCGCGTCCTTGGATCGACCGCTCATGCCCACGTAATCGAGCACCTGGTCGATCCGCTTTGGATCCGTGAGCGGACCGGCGGCAGAAAGCACGAGCAGGTTCTCGCGACCCGACAGATACGGGTAGAACGACGGTGTCTCGATCAGCGAGCCAACTTGAAACAATCGCTTGCGGTCATGCCACGTGTATGGCGTGCCGAAAAGGGCGATCGTGCCCGCACTTGGTCGCAGCAGGCCGGTCAGCAGTCGCAGGGCCGTTGTCTTGCCGCTGCCATTCGGTCCAAGAAAGCCGTAGACGCGGCCACGCGGAACCGACATGTCCAGGCCGACGAGCGCCTTGTGCCTGCCGTAGCTCTTGACCAGGCCGCGCGTGGCGACGGCAAGGTCAGCACTCGAGAGCGGCGGCGAGTCTGCCGTCGCGTTTCCCCCTGGATCCGCCGTCACGCGAGCGATTCCGACTCGGTCCGACCCTCAGAGGTCAGCCCATCCCACAACCCGCTGTCGACGCGGTCGCCGCGCCTTGGCGGTGGGATCTCGTAGCCCAGCGAGCGCAGGTGCTCGCGCGCGCTATCTGTCGCGACCCTGCCCTGTGGCGTGCGATCGAGAAAGCCAAGCTGCAGCAGATAGGGCTCGTAAACGTCTTCGATCGTCTCCACCTCTTCGCCGATCACCGCCGCAACGGCCGCTCCGCCAACGGGCCCGGACGCGAACTTCTGGACGATCGCCGCGAGCAGTCTGCGATCCGTGGTGTCGAGCCCTTCGTCATCGATATCCATCGCGTTCATTGCGTCGATTGCTTCCTGGGCACCGATTCTGCCGTCGGAACGAACCTGCGCGTAGTCGCGCACCCGCCGAAGCAGCCGATTGACCACGCGCGGCGTGCCACGCCCGCGACGGGCAAGCACGGCGACGGCTTCCGGCTGGATATCAACACCAAGAATGCCGGCCGAGCGTTCGATGATCGTCGCCAACTCCTGCTGCGAGTAGTAGTCGAGCCGGTACACAGCTCCGAACCGATCGCGCAGCGGGCCGCCGATGCGACCGGCGCGCGTCGTTGCGCCGACGACAGTGAATGGCTTCAGGCCAAGACGCAGACTCCGCGCCGATGGCCCGCGACCGATCATCACGTCGATGGCGAAATCCTCCATGGCCGGATAGAGGATCTCCTCGACCGAGTGGTTCATCCGATGTATCTCATCGATGAACAGGACGTCGCGTTCCTCGAGATTGGTCAGGATGGCGGCGAGATCCCCTGGCCTCTCGATAGCCGGGCCGCTGGTCGCGTGCAGGTTCGCGCCGAGCTCCCTGGCGATGATGTTGGCGAGTGTCGTCTTGCCCAGTCCGGGCGGCCCGTAAAGGAGGACGTGGTCAGCGGCTTCGCCGCGTTGACGGGCCGCCGCAAGCAGGATCTCGAGGTTCTGTTTGACGCTCTGCTGGCCGATGTACTCGGCGAGCAGGCGCGGCCGGAGAGACGTCTCGACGGCGACTTCCTCGACGCTCAGCGAGCCTGCGGTAAGCGGCCGGCCAAGGTCTTCGCTGGCGTCCTGCATCGGGCGCGAGTCTAGCAGGTTTCAGGGCTAATCGAACGTCTGTTCGACGCGATGCAATAGCGGGGAGATGGCCTGGCCTGTGACCAAACCACCTCTCCCGGTCAGACTCCTGACAGTACCTCAAGGGGGAACGGCGGCAGTGCAAGCGGCCGAACCGCGAGACGGACGAGCAGCAGCGCGTTGTCGTCGCCGGCGGTTCGGTTGCTGTGCAGGACGCCGCATCCGTTGCAGCGATGGATCAGGACCCACTCGCCGTCCTTGCGGACGGTGATCGCGATGGGCTCCATCGAGGAGCCGCAGTCCGCCGCCCTGTCGCCCGGCTCGTCATCGACGTGCTTGCTCCACAGGCAGTTGGGACAGTGGTTCCGATGTGCCGTACCGACCGCTGACGTTGACACGTCCAGGCGGCAGTGGGCGCACCGGAATGAGGTAGGTGGCTTCAACTTTTCTCCTACGTCGTCGAGATGAAACGTGTGCCCGTGCGCCGCCGCGCCCGGCCTTCCCGGACATGAAGAAAGCCGTCCCCGCAGGGACGGCCGCAACGACACGCGAAGGCTTGCTCAGCCTCGACGATGAGTCAGTCGGTCACCTCTCCGGGGCGCGACGGAACGGCCACACGCGCTGTATCTACCATTCCGGTCCGCCTCCTTTCGGGTCCAGTTGACCTCGCGGCAGTATAGGGCGGCTAAACGCGCTTGGCGACCATCCGCTCGATGGCCTCAGCGGCGTCCTCGGCCGCATCTATTGCGTTCTCCATCTCGAGGTAGATCTCGCGCCATTTGATTACCTCGAGCGGATCGTGGTTCTCGCGAAAGAGACGGCCGATGGCCGCTCGAGAGATACCGTCAGCCTGATGCTCCAGTTCGTGGATCCGGTCAAGGTGCTCGCTCAGGCCCTTCATCGATTCCAGCTTGACCAGAGCTTCGGACAACTCGCCGGCCTGTGTCGCGAGGATCCCCGCCATCAGCCGGGACTCGTTGGTTGGTTCGCGCACGTCGTAAATCACGAGGCTCTCCGCGACCGCCTGGATGTAATCGACCACGTCGTCCAACTGGACAGTGAGGTCGTGTATGTCCTCACGGTCGAATGGAGTCACGAACGATTGCTCCAACCGTGCGCTTATTTCGTGATCGATCTTGTCGCCCTGCTTCTCTAGTGCCTGAATTTCTGCAATTCGGTCATCGAGTCGGTCGAATTCAGTGACCAACTCCCGGAGCTTCATGGCTGCGGTCATGAGGTTCTGACCGGCGGCCGTGAAGAGGTCGAGGAACTTCACGTCGCGAGGTATGAGCCGGAAAGCCAATTCGGAGATCTCCCTGGTTCAGCTGAGGCCGAGCAATTTGAGCACGTACCACGAAGCTGCGGCAACGAAGCCCGCGGCTGGAATTGTGATGACCCAAGCAATGAGGATGCTGCGCGCAACCCCCCATCGCACCGCACGAAGGCCGCCAGACGAGCCCACGCCCATGATCGCCGCGGAGATGACATGTGTCGTAGACACCGGCATACCGAAGTGCGCAGCGCCGAGGATCACGCTCGCGGCGGTCGTTTGGGCTGCGAACCCATGAACCGGCTCGAGTTTCGCCACTCGATTGCCCATCGTCCTGATGATCCGCCAGCCACCAAAAGCGGTGCCGAGCGAAAGCGCCGTCGCCGACACGATTATCACCCAGTCTGGGACGTCGACCGTGGGCAGTAAACCTGCCGAGAACAATGCCAGCGTGATGACGCCCATCGTCTTTTGAGCGTCGTTCGAGCCATGCGAGAACGCCAGAAAACCTGATGAGAGAACTTGTAGGCGCCTGAATCCCGTGGTCATAGGTCGTCGGTGGGCATTCTTGAAGATCCAGAACAGGATCACGACCAGTGCCAGCGCTATGAAGTAGCCAAGCAATGGGGAAGAGATCATTGGAAACACGACCTTTTCCCAGATGCCTTGCCAATTGAATGCCTGTGTCCCTGCCGCAACCAGCGTTGCACCCAGCAGTCCACCTATGAGAGCGTGACTGCTCGATGAGGGCAAGCCAGCTCGCCACGTCACGAGATTCCAGGCAATAGCGCCGATCAGAGCAGCTGCCACGACAGCCGTGGTTGATGTTGTCTCATCGACGAGACCCGCACCAATGGTTTTGGCAACGGCCGTGCCTGCGAAAGCGCCAATGAAGTTGAACGCCGTGGCCATGATGATCGCGTGGAGAGGCGATAGCGCGCGTGTCGCCACCGATGTCGCGACAGCGTTCGCCGTGTCGTGAAATCCGTTCGTGAAATCGAAGGCCAATGCCAGAAGAAGGACTGCGACGAGCATCACAGT
>DATBFJ010000061.1:0-30326 GCA_036558545.1 Candidatus Limnocylindrales bacterium | reverse complement strand
TAGGCCTGCCGGCGCTGTGGGTCGGACAGCACCTGATACGCCTCATTGATTTCTTTGAAGCGCGTGTCGGCCTCTTGGGAGGTATTCACGTCGGGGTGCCACTGCTGGGCAAGCTTCCGGAACGAACGCTTGATGTCGTCGTCAGATGCGCCGCGGGGCACGCCCAGGATGTCGTAGTAGTCACGCTGGGTGGCCATTCAAGCCGAGTATAGGCAAGGGCTACAGTTCACCCGCGAGGACGCCCACGTACCGTTGAGGGAGACCCAAATGTCCGATCCACGATCGGCTCGCGATCTGCGTTTTGAGCGGACCGCCGCATTCGCTGCGTTCGCCGCCGCCGTGCTATCGCTCGTATATGCGATCGCTTTCGTGATTTTGAAGAACGACCTGCTCGCGTCCCTGGCACTCATGGCCGGCAGCCTGCTATCGGCTGTCGTCCTGTTCGCGGTGTACGAACGAGTCCGGGCTGCCGGATCCGTGGCCCGCACGGGGCTCGCGCTTGGAGTCGCGGGAACACTGGGTGGCGCGGTTCACGGTGCTTACGACCTCGCCAACGTACTCCATCCGCCGGACGCTGCCTTGTCCGGCCCCAATCCTGTCGATCCCCGTGGATTTCTGACGTTTGGCGTCGCCGGCCTGGGGGTGTTGTTGCTGGCCTGGGCGGCCCTTTCAAGCGCGGGACTGCCACGTCCGTTGGCGTGGTTCGGAGTCCTTTTGGGCGTCGTGCTGGTCGTTATCTACCTGGGCCGGCTGATCGTCCTCGACCCGGCCAACCCATTGGTTCTGGGTCCCGCCGCGCTGGGCGGCATCGTCGTCGGCCCGGTCTGGTATGCGTGGCTGGGCTATTCACTTTTGAGCGACGCGCGGCGCGCCGCGACTTGACGACCGAACTCTCCATCGCGGCGGCGCGCCGCTTCCTGGTCGATCGCCATCTACTGAACCCGCCTCGCTCGCTACCGGCCCTGCCGCAGAGCGTCCTCACCGTCGTGGACAAGCTCGCCGTGCTCCAGTTCGATCCACTCGAAGTTCCAGGGGCTCGTAATCACGACCTCGTCCTGCACGCACGCATCGATGGATACCGGCGCGGCTGGTGCGAGCAATGGCTTTACGGACCGGATCGGCGCCTGTTCGAGATTTACAACAAGAGCCTGAACATGGTTCCCATCGAGGAACTGCCGCATTACCGGCTGACCTGGACGCGCCTCGGCGAATACTACGGAGGTTCGACGCTCAGAGAGCATGCCGATGTGGTGGCCGACATTCTCGCCGAGCTCGAGCAGCGAGGCCCGCTGACGACAGCCGACTTTGCGCAGCACTCGCATTCGATCGACTGGTGGTGGGCACCGACGCGCGCCTCGCGAGCAGTGCTCGAGGCACTCTTTGTCAGCGGCCGGGTGGGGATCGCGAGGCGCGAAGGTAACCGCCGCTATTACGACCTGATCGAGCGCCTCGTGCCGGCGGAGATCCTGGCTCGCACTGAGACGGACGAGCTGGCGGCCAAGCACCGACTGCTGTCGCGGTATAAGGCGATTGGTCTCAGTCGTCCAGGTGCCAGCAACGATGTGATGATCAGTACCGGCACGGGCGCCGATCGGACGAGACATACCGCAGAGATGGTGGAGGCGGGGGTACTGACACCTGTCCGACTCGAGGGTCACAAGCAGGTCTGGTACGTGCCGACCGTTGAGAAGGACGTCGCGCTTGCCGCCGAGACAGCGGCGCCGATCGCGGAACCGAACGTGACGTTTCTGGCGCCGCTCGATCCGTTCATGTGGGATCGCAAGCTCGTCGCGCATCTGTTTGGCTTCGATTACCTCTGGGAGGTGTATGTCCCGGAGGCCAAGCGGCGCTGGGGCTATTACGTCCTGCCGATCCTCTTCGGCGACCGGCTCGTCGGCCGCATCGAGCCGCGACTCGAACGCGCCACGCGCACGCTGCGCATTCTCGGCATCTGGTGGGAACCTGGGTTCGAGCCGGGCTCGGCGGCGGGTTTCGTTCCGCAGATGCGCGCGGCACTAGACGAGTACGTGAACTTCGTCGGCGCGAAAACGCTCGAATGGGCGCCGGCGACGGGAGGTGCCCAACGAATGTTCGGCACGCGCCGCCGGCGCCCGGCTTGAAGGAGGACTACATGATCCCGACGACGTGGCCCTCTGGATCCGCGAACAGGGCGATCGTCGTCTCCGGCGCGACCTCTGTCAGCGGCAGGATCACCCGGCCACCGTTGGCCGTGACCTTCTCCAGGGCCTTGTTCGGGTCGTCCGTGTGGACGTAGAACGTGACATTGCCCGGTCCGCCGTCCGAAGCGGCACCTATCCCGGCAGTCATGTCGCCCTGGCGCTCCATGCCGTAACCGCCCGGGTTGTTCGTGTCGAGCGACCAACCAAAGACGTCGGAATAGAACTTCTGGAGCTTGGCTCCGTCCTTGCCCGTGACCTCGACGTGAACGATCTTGGCACCCATTTGTTGGCCTCCTGCCATTGCTTATCCACGGCTCGCTGATCGACCGTTTCAACACAACTACGATCAGTCGCGCACAGAATCGACAGTGAGGTAAGTGGATGGCCGATTCTTTTCTTGGTGCCGTGCTCGCGAGTGGATCCCAGCCATATGCAGTGAGCCACACGGGCAGCACTCCGACGCCCTTTGACGCTGTCGACGGCCACCGATTAGCAGGTCCGCAGGGCGGTCACCCACTCGCCGCGATCTCGGTCGCCGCGCTGATCCGACCATCGAGCGACGGAGTCCAAAGAAATGGATGCGAGGTCGAGACTACGAGTGGCTCAATCCGGGAACTCTGATCCCAGCGCGTTCTGCACCATCCGCATCGAGGTGCCAGCCGACTGCCCGCCAACGCTCGCCGACAAGGCGTCGTCGTTTCCTACCGCATCAGGGCGCTCGTCGACCGTGCCTTCAGATCGGACCTCGCAGTTAGAGCGCGTCCTCGCAATCATGTAGGCGAACTCCGGGGTCTAGGGCGTCGCCTGGTTTTCCGTGTGAGTCCCAGGCAGATAGCGAAGGTCAAGATCGACCGGGATGCCCAGCGTTGTTGCCAGCGACTTGGCCAGCGTGGCCGGGTCTCCAGGCGCATCCGGTCCAGTCAGCGTCAAATCGATGGCACTTCCAGCGATCGACCACGAGCTCACCGTAAGATCCCGATCGCCGATCCACGATCGGACGACCGGTGCGCCCTCGTTGGCGCGAATCGCGTCGAGGCCTCGACTTACGCCGGTCGACAGCAGCGGAATTGAGATCATCACCAGGGCAACGACGGCGATGACCATTCCGTTGCGCACCCGGTGGCGTTCGCGCAGCATGGCACGATCAGGCGTGGCCCCTGCGAGGGCAAAGACGACGCACGCCGCGACGACGATGGCAGCGAAGTTGGTCGTGAACAGCAGCAGGGCACCGGCGGCGTCATCGGCTCTGCCCAGCTCGAGGCAGATGCCAACGGTCGCCAGCGGCGGCACCAGCGAAACGGCAATGGCCACGCCGGGCAGCGCGTCGGTACCGGTTCGCCGGACGGCGACGTAGGCACCTGCGGCGCCCGCGGCAAGCGCCACTCCAAGGTCCAGCAAGCCGGGCGACGTCCGTGCCTGCAGCGACGGCGTCAGCGCCAGCAAGTTGGGCATGATCAGCGACACCAGGAAGCCAATGACGACGACGGTCAGTGCGCCGGCGAGTACCTGCACGAAGGTAATGACCATCCAACGGTCCCTGGCTGTCACCAGTGCTCCGCCAAAGGCCATGATCGCGCCGCCAAGTGGCGCGACCACCATCGCACCGATGATCGACGCCACGGAGTCCTGGTAAAGGCCGAATGACGCTATGAAGGCCGCCAGGACGAGGAGGACGCTGAACGTGACCAGCGACCGCCGCCACGCGTCGCCTTCTGGAAACAGGTCGTCGAGCTGGGCCGGCCCGAGTGATTGCCTGGCGTCGACGAGCATTGTCCCCGTCCGCGGATCGCCGGCTGCGGAAGATGTCTGCACTTCAATCTCCTGTGCGCAAGCCGCGAAAAGATAACCGCGACCGATAATCCATTGGGCTTGTTTGCGCAGGAGGAACCAATGCTTGCCAACGCGATGGTCGTGCCGACCATCCCCGTCACTGACCTGGATAGGGCGATGCCTTTCTACCGCGACGTCCTCGGATTGCGCGTCCTCGAGGAAACGCCCTTCGCGATCCGATTTGCCGCTGGAAGCGGCGGGCAGATCTCGGTCTACAAACGACCTCCGGTCGAGCGTGGCCAGACCGTGTGCCACTTCGAGGTGCCCGACATCGAGGCGGCCGTTGAGCAGATCCGATCGCGCGGCGGGGTATTCGAGGAGTACAGCGGCGGCCCGCTGACGACGGTCAACGGCATCGCGCCGATGGGACCCGTGGCCCGCGGCGCCTGGATCAGGGACCCGGACGGCAACACCATCGGTCTACGCCAGGGGCCACTCCCCGGCCGCTAGCCGGCGGCGCTAGCGAAGCAGCAGCTTGTCGAGCCGGCGCGAGACCACGAGCAGGCCGAGCGTGCCCATCACCCCCAGGTAGACGATGTCGATGGCGATCGACGGGCCGACGACACCGAGCGACAGCGAGCGCAACAGGTCGACGCCACGATAGAGCGGCGTGATCTGGATGATGATCCGCAGCGCCTGTGGGTAGGCGTCGATCGGGAAGAATGTTCCCGAGAACAGGAACATTGGCAGCACGACCAGCTGGATCATGTCGAAGTCCTGCCAGGTGCGCATGAACGACGTCGCGGCCATGCCCACAGACGCGAACGCGAAGCCGATCAACAGTGCGCCCGGAATGGTCAGGATGACCAAGGGCGACCGGGCGAGGCCAAGAAGCAGCATGACGACCAGGAAGCCCAACGTGTACAGGAAGCCGCGGATGAGTGCCCATGTCAGCTCACCGATCGAGATGTCAGCCGGCGACATGGGCGTCGTCAGGATCGACGCGAAGGTCTTGTCGTAATTCAGCTTGAAGAAGAAGTTGAATGTGCTTTCCGTGATCGCACCGTTCATCGACGACGCAGCCAGCAGCGCCGGGGCAACGAACACCGGGTACGGCACCGGGCTACCGTCAGGGCCAGGAACCGTGCCGACGAGACTGCCCAATCCAAAGCCAATGCCAAGCAGGTAGAACAGCGGCTCGAAAAAGCCGGACAGGATCATCAGCCAGCCGTGGCGGTAGACGAGCAGGTTGCGCTCGACCATCCGTATCCAACGGCCGCCGAAAAGGATCGGCGTGATGCGCAGCGCCGTCATCCGGCGACCAGCCTGCGGTGAAAGGTGCGCAATCCGGCCCACGTCCCGACGATCACGATCGTGATCAACACGACGAAGTGGACGACCGCCATGAGCGGGTCATCGCCGATCGTCCCGAGCATGAAACCGCGACACAGCGAGACGCCGTGCCACAGCGGCGACAACCAGGCCAGCGGCTGCAGCCAGTTCGGCAATGACTCGATGGGGAAGAAGGTCCCGCTCAATAGGAACAGCGGCGTGACACCGAAACGAAAGATGTTCGAGAACATGTCGGGCCGTCGTTGGGTAGCGGCAAAGGCAGAAATGGGCGCCGCAAAGGCCATGCCGGTCAGCACTCCCGCCGGAATCGCGAAGATCGCCATCGGTGACTGGATGGCGCCGAACAGGAACGTCACCAGGAGGAACACTGAACCCACCAGAGTCAGTCGCGTGGTGATCCACAGAAGGATCCCCAGGCAGATGTCGCGCGGCCGGATTGGAGTCGCATACATCGCGTGGTACGTCCGCTGCCACTGCAGACCGCCGAGGATCGGGAACATCGACTCTCCGGCGGCGGTCTGCATCAACGCGGCGGCGAGCAGCCCGGGCGCCAGGAAAGCCAGGTAGGTGCCGCCTTCAAAGCTCTGCGACGTCGCGCCGTTGACGTAGCCACCAAGGCCAAGACCCATTGCCGTCAGGAACAGCGCGGGCGAAATGAATGAGGCAAAGATCGAGGCCCGGAAGGTGCGCCGGTATTCCAGAACCCGGAATTCGAAGACACGCAGCAGCGCCGTCCAGCTGGGTTCATCAGACGTCTGCGGCGAGGGAGCGAGACGCTCGCGCGCGAGTGTTGCCATCTACCGCAGCAGCCTCAGTCGACCAGCGAGCGACCGGTCAGATGCAGGAACACGTCCTCGAGCGTCGAACGCCGAACAAGAGTCGTCTCGGGCGTAAGGCCGCGATCGCGTGACGCGGCGACAACCTGCTCCCCGTCGTCGGCGTAGAGCAGCACGCGGTCGGGCAACCACTCGATGCGCTCGGCCAGGCCATCGAGATGGCCGTCGAGCGTCTCCTGGACACCGGGGGCAAATCGAAACTCGGTCACCTCCTTCGTGGAGTAACGCGTGATGAGCTCCTGCGGCGAGCCTTCGGCAACGATCTTGGCCTTGTCCATGACGACAAGCCGGTCGCACAGCTGCTCAGCCTCGTCCATGTAATGAGTCGTCAGCACGAGCGTTACACCGCGCTGCTTGAGGCGGTAGAGCCTGTCCCACAGCAGATGTCGTGCCTGCGGGTCAAGGCCAGTCGTCGGCTCGTCGAGAAGCATCAGTGACGGCTCGTTGATGAGAGATCGCGCGATCGTCAGTCGGCGCTTCATGCCGCCCGACAGCGGCTCAACGAGGTCCGTGCCCCGGTCGGAGAGCTGAACGAAGTCGAGCAGCTCGTCGGCCCGTCTTCGACACTCCGCGCGGGACAGGCCGAAGTAGCGACCGTAAATGATGAGGTTCTCGCGCACGGTCAGTTCGTTGTCGAGCGTGTCCTGCTGCGGCACGACTCCGAGACGCGAGCGGATGCGCGCGCCGTCCTTGTTGGGCTCCATGCCGAGCACGGTCAGGAGGCCATCGCTGATCGGTGAGGTGCAGCCGATCATGCGCATCGTCGATGTCTTGCCGGCCCCGTTGGGACCCAGGAAGCCAAAGGCCTCGCCGGGCGCGACGTCGAACTCGATCGCGTCCACTGCGGTGAACTCGCCGAAGCGCTTGGTCAGGCCGCGGGCATGGATAAGTGAGGTCTCGGGAGCCGGGCTGGGCATCGCCGAATGGTAGCGCGATGAGCCTTGGCAGATCGTTCGACGCCAAAGGAAAGAGGCCGGCACTGTGCCCGCAGTGGCCGGCCCCTGGGAATGTCCGCGAAGGGACTGTTACTGATTGCCCAGCGTCACGTTGAGCGTCTGCTGCTGGTTGTCGCGCTCGATCACGATCGGCACTGTGTCACCGGGCGAATGCTGGTGCAGGACTGCTATCAGATCCTCGACCTGGTTCATCTGCTGGCCATCCACGGACAGGATCACGTCTCCCGGCTTCATGCCCGCCTGGTCGGCCGGCGTGCCGGATTGGACCTCCAGGACAACGAGGCCGTGATCGGAGTTGATGCTGTACTGCTGTGCGATCTCGGGCGTCAGCGTGCCGTACCGGATACCCAGGAACGCGTGCTGAACCTGCTTGCCGGCGATGAGATCGTCGGCGACGTTCTGGACGGTCTGGGCAGGAATGGCAAACCCAATCGATACAGCCGACTCGGAAGGCGGAATGTACGCGACGTTCATGCCCACGACCTGCGAGTCAGCGTTGACGAGTGCACCGCCAGAGTTGCCTGGCGAAATGGCCGCATCTGTCTGGATGAGGTCGACGAGCGCCTGTGACTCCTGGGCGGACCCGGGGATCGTGCGCTGCAAGCCGGAGATGATGCCGACGGTGACCGTCTCTTCGAAGCCAAGCGGGCTGCCGATGGCCACAGCGAGCTGGCCAACGTCGGGCAGGGTCTGGTCGAAGGTCGCGGCGGGCAGACCCGTCTTGTCGACCTTGAGAACGGCAACGTCAGTGGTGGGGTCAGTGCCAACGAGCGTGGCCGGCAGCTGCTCGCCGGAGGCAAAGGAGATGGTGTACGTGTTGCCGCTCGCGACGACGTGGTTGTTGGTGACGATGTAGCCGTTAGGGTCGTAGATGATGCCGGAGCCGAGTCCATTTTCCGTCTCGACGGTGACGACGCTTGGCTGGACATTCTTGACGATGCTGACGACGGGGCTGAACGGATCAACCGGCGCCTGCGACGCCTCTGGATTGGTCGTCGTCGGTGACGCGGCATTGTCGGCTGGAGGGTTGGTCGAACCGGCATTGGCGGTCGTTCCCGTCAGCGAGGCAGGACTGGCCGTGGGCGTGGTCGATGCGTTCGAGAGCGTCACGCAACCGGTGACGAGTGCTGCAATGAGGGCCAATGCCAATATGAACAGTGGTGGCCGGTGCTGGGACATGGGGCGAATCTCACTCCGCGATCTGGTACAACGCAGCGGGAGAGTCTCGCGCCGCTGCTTCCGAGTGGGTGTCAAGGAAGATCTTCGGCCACGGGACTGTGGGGTATCTGTGAGATCTCGGAGAATTGGCGCATGAGAGTTTCGGCCAAGGCCGATTACGCCGTTCGAGCCGCGCTTGAGCTTGCTGCGGCCAGCGATGCGCGACCGCTCAAGCGTGAGCAGATCTCCGCCGCGCAGAAGATCCCGTCCAAATTTCTCGAGACAATCATGCTCGAGCTCAAGCACGCCGGCATCGTCAAGAGCACGCGCGGCGCCGACGGCGGTTACGCACTGGCACGCCCCGCTGAGGACATCAGCGTCGCCGACGTCATTCGCGCAGTCGACGGACCGCTGGCCAATGTCCGTGGTGAACGTGTCGAATCAGTCGAATACGACGGTGCGGCAACATCCCTGCGCGATGTGTGGGTCGCCGTACGCGCGAGCCTGCGCCGCGTGCTCGAGTCGACCAGCCTGGCCGATGTCGTCGAACGCGACCTGCCAGAGGCCGTCATGCAGCTTACCGAGGACCCCGAGGCCTACATATCGCTCAATCGCCGGCGCCGCGCGCCCGGCCAATAGTCGACAATCTCGGTCGACATGAGGGTTTCTGCCAAGGCGGATTACGCGATCAGGGCGACCGCCGAGCTTGCCGCCGCCGAGGGAACTGGGCAGATGCGTGCCGACCGCATCGCCGAAGCCCAGGACATCCCGATCAAGTTCCTCGAGTCGATCCTGCTCGAGCTGAAACACGCAGGCATCGTGCGCAGCCAGCGCGGCTCTGAAGGCGGTTATGCCCTCGCGCGACCCGGGTCAGAGATCTCGCTGGCGGACGTCATCCGCGCGGTCGACGGTCCGCTGGCCAACGTTCGCGGCGATCGGCCGGAGAACGTCACGTACAAGGGCGCCGCCGGCCGCCTCACGGACGTATGGATCGCCGTCCGAGCCAACCTGAGGTCCGTGCTCGAGTCCACGTCAGTTGCCGATCTCGCCAATGGCACACTGCCGCCGGAGGTCGAGGAACTCGCCGCAAACAAGGAGAACTGGGTTTCGCTTGGCCGCATTCGCGGCGTCGGCGCGCGTTCGTAGTCGGTCTAGGCCGCGACGACGCTCGGGAACGTCCTCGCCTCGCGCGCTCGCGTGCTGACGATCTGGCCCACACCCAGCTCCAGCTCCTCGGCCTGATCGCGCGGCACCTGTGCCCAGACGCGAGATCCGTCTCTGCGCAAGAGCTCCACGCGAACCTCGAAGCCGAGGTAGATCACGCGTTCGATCATCGCCTCGACCGAGCCTGGCACCTCATCGAGCAGGATGTCGATGTCGTGCGGGCGCACCCAACCATCGTCCAGCCGATTGACCTCGCCGATGAAGCCCATGACGAACTCGTTGGCCGGATGCTCGTAAAGATCCCGCGGAGCACCGATCTGCTCTATGGCGCCGTGGTTCATGACGACGATGTTGTCGGCTACCTCCATCGCCTCTTCCTGGTCGTGGGTCACGAAGACAGTCGTCACGTGTGTCTCGTCGTGCAGTCGACGCAGCCAGGCGCGCAATTCCTTGCGCACGCGCGCATCGAGAGCGCCGAACGGCTCATCGAGCAACAGGACCTCGGGCTCGACCGCGAGCGCGCGGGCAAGCGCCATGCGCTGGCGCTGCCCGCCTGACAGCTGCGAGGGATAGCGATCGGCAAACTGCTCGATCTGGACGAGGCTCAGCAGCTCATGGACCCTGGCATCAATCTCGGCTCGGGGCTTCTTGCGGATGCTCAACCCAAAGGCCACGTTGTCGCGCACGGTCATGTGCTTGAAGGGCGCGTAGTGCTGGAAGACAAAGCCAATGCCGCGTTGCTGCGGAGGCACGTGCGTGACGTCACGGCCGGAGAGCGCGATGCGACCGGCATCTGGCACCTCGAGCCCGGCGATGATGCGTAACAGCGTGGACTTGCCACTGCCCGACGGACCGAGCAGAGCCGTCAGCTCGCCATCGCGCACCTCGAGACTCACGTCGTCCAGCGCGATGAAATCGCCGAAACGCTTGCTGATGCCGTCGATCAAGATGGCCATCGCGATCAGACCTCCGAATTCATGGGGGTGGGAATTACAGCCGTGCGTCGGCGCACACGTATGCGGTCGGTGACCCATTCGCGAGCTCGTGCTCCGCGACCCGACTGAAGCGCGTTCATGACCAGCAAGACTGCGACCGCAATCAGTGCCAGCACGACCGCGGCCGTGTAGGCGCCGATCAGGTCGAACTCGCTATAGCGCTCTTCAACGTACAGCGTCAGCGTCTCGGTCTTGCCTGATAGCCGGCCGGAAACGACGCTGACGGCGCCGAACTCGCCGAGCGATCGAGCCGTTGTCAGGACAACCCCGTAGATGACGCCCCAGCGGATCGACGGCAGTGTGACGCGCCAGAACGTGCGCATCGGTGACGCGCCAAGCGTGTAAGCCGCTTCCTCCTGGTCCGTGCCGATCTCCCGCAGAACCGGCATGACCTCCCGCGTCACGAACGGCAGCGACACGAAGACGGTCGCCAGGACCATGCCCGGCATGGCGAAGATGACCTGGAAGCCCATGTCCTTGAGCCAGCCGCCGAGCAGCCCGTTCTGCCCGTACACGAGCAGGAGCGACAGGCCGATGACCACGGGTGAGAGTGCGAACGGAAGATCGATTACGGCATTGAGCAGTCCGCGACCGGGAAAGCGCCGCCGAACGAGGGCGATGGCGGTGATGACGCCAAAGACCGTGTTGATCGGCACGGCAATCGCGGTGAGCGTGACGGTCACCCAGAAGGCATGCTGAAAATCCGCTGATCGCAGTACGTCGAGAACCGGCTCAAGCCCGCCCGCGAAGGTTCGCACGAATATGAGCCCGACCGGCACCGCGAGCAAAAGCGCGAGATAGAGCAGGCCGATCAAACGCACAGCGAGGCGTGGCCAACGCCGCCCGAATGCCCTCGACGCGGCCGGCGCCTTGCCCGTCTGCATGCCCGCTGGCGACTCGAGAACGCCGTGCGCGCCGGTCATAGCTCAGTCCCCTCGTCGTGTGAACGACGGCGCCGCGCCAGGTCCATGCCGGCAAGGACGAGCAGGGAAATCAGCAGCAGAACGACGCTCAGCGCTGCGGCGCCGGCGGGGTCATCGTTCTCGATCTGGTTGAAGATCGCCACCGACGCAATCTGTGTCTTGAACGGGATGTTGCCCGAGATGAGCACGATCGAGCCGTACTCGCCGATGGCGCGCGCGAAAGCCAGTCCGGCCCCGGTCAAGATCGCGGGCAGCAGCGTCGGCAGCAGAATGCGGCGCATGATCATCGAAGGCGACGCGCCCAGCGATGCCGCGGCCTCCTCCATCTCCACGTCGAGCTCAAGAAGCACGGGCTGAACCGAGCGAACCACGAAGGGCAGCGTCACGAACAGCAAGGCGAGGCCGATTGCCAGCTGCGTGTAGGCGAGGTTCAGGCCGAAGGGACTCTTTGGCCCGTACAGCGTCAGCAACGTCAGGCCGGCAACTACCGTCGGCAGGGCGAATGGCAGATCGATCAGGGCATTAACGGAGCGCTTGCCCGGGAAGTCGTCGCGCACGAGGATCCAGGCGATCAGGGTGCCCATGACAGCGTCGATGAGGACCACCAGCAGCGCCGCGCAGAGGGTCATGATCAGTGCCGCCAGGTTGGCCGGCTGGGTCACAGCGTGGATGAAAGCGTCGATTCCGCCGCCGAGGGCCGTGAACACGAGCGCGGCCACGGGCAGGATGACGATCACACCGAGATAGGCGGCTGCGATCCCGGGGCCAAGCAGCCCGGCGCCCGGTCGCAGGCTCCGAGGGGAAGAGAGCTGCGGACCGGGCTGGGAGAGTTGTGCACCCGCAGATCCGCCGCCGGCCCCAGCCGGCCGGCGGATCCCTGTGAGGAGACTCAGGGGTTGACTCCGATGCTCTGTTCGATCTTGGTCACGATCCCGTTGTCCGGGTCGAAGAACTTGGTCGTGACGTCGGTCCAGCCGCCCAGGTCGTCGATCGTGAACAGGTTCGGCGGCGCCGGAAAGCTGTAGCCGTCGGGCGCGTTGACACCGTCGATGACTGGCCGATAGCCATGGTCGGCGAACGCCTGCTGGCCGGCCGTGCTCAAAACGAAGTTGAGGAATGCCCTGGCCTGATCGGGCGCGTCGCCGACGTTGGTGACGGCCGCCGGGTTCTCGATCAGGATCGTGCTGTCGGGCACGACATAGTCGAGATCCTGACCGCCCTGCTTGGCCGCGATAGCCTCGTTCTCGTACGAGATCAGCACATCGCCCTGTCCGGCCAGGAACGTCTGCGTAGCGTTGCGTGCGCTCGAGTCCTGGACCAGGACGTTCTGGAAGAACTTAGCCAGGTTGGCCGTGGCCTGCTCTTCGGTCATGCCCGCTTTGATCCACGAGCCGTAGGCGGCCATGACGTTCCAGCGGGCACCACCGGAGCTGAAGGGGTTGGGAGTGATGATCCCAACGCCGGGCTGGAGCAGGTCATCCCACGTATTGATGCTCTTTGGGTTGCCCGGTCGAACCGCGAGCACGACGACGCTGTCGGTGATCATTCCGCCGGTCGGACCGCTACTCCAATCTGAGGCAACCATTCCGGCCTGGACCAGGCGCTCCATGTCTGGTGCGAGCGAAAAGGCAACGTAATCGGCCGGAAGGCCGGCCGCGACTGCACGACTCTGGTCGCCGCTCGCGCCGTACGACTCCTCGAAGTTCACGCCGGCACCCTGCGACGTTGCCTGGAACAACGGGATGGTCGCGTCATAAGCGGCCTTGGGCGTTGAGTAGGCGACGATCGTCACGTCACCCGGAGTGGTGGTGAACGGCGTTGCGGCGGCCGACGCCCCTGGCGCGGCCGACGTCGGACTGGCTGCTGCCGACGCGGCCGCGCTGGGTGCGCTGGCGGAGGAGCCCGCCGGAGTTGACGAATTCGAAGTTGATGGCTTGGTCGTGCTCGCCGGGCCTACACAGGCCGTGGCAATCAGTGCTGAAGTCAGCAGCAGGACCGCGAGGCGCGGGCCCGCCAGCTGGACGGGTTTGAACAAGTTCTCCCTTTCCGGTCTTGTCGATCAAGTTACTCGACTTAGTCGACAGACTAGACGCTATCGGGAGGCTCGTCAATTGCCATTCGTCACCAAATGCAGAACTGTCCTGCACCGTGCCATGTGGAGGAAAGAATCAGGCCGGAGCCATTGCTGACTCCGGCCTTTCCTTTAGCGCTGTCGCGCCGTGCTCAAACTTCCTTGAATTCGCCTTCGACGGCCTCTTCGGTGTCGCCGGAGCCTTCGGCAGCGCCCTCTTCGGAACTCGCTCCGTTGCCAGCCTCGGGGCCGGCACCGTCGCTCGCCCCACCCGCGGAGCTTGCCTGGTACGCGGCGGTCCCGACGCGCTGAAGGGACTCGGCGAGTTCGCTCGAGCGCGACTTGATCGCGTCGAGATCATTGCCTTTCAAGGCCTCGCGCAGAGCCGTGACCTTGTTCTCGACGTCAGCCTTGTCCTCCGACGAGACCTTGTCGCCAAGATCGCGCAGCTGGCGCTCGGCCTGGAACGCGAGGGCATCTGCCTGATTGCGCGTCTCCACCTCTTCGCGGCGCTGCCGGTCTTCCTCGGCATGCTCCTGGGCGTCGCGGACCATCTTGTCCACATCGTCCTTGGACAGCATCGAGGAAGCTGTGATGCGGACCTGCTGCTCGCGTCCGGTGGCACGGTCCTTGGCTCGCACATCGAGGATGCCGTTCGCGTCGATGTCGAACGTGACCTCGATCTGCGGGATGCCGCGCGGTGCCGCGGGAATTCCGTCGAGTATGAAGCGGCCCAGCGTCTTGTTGTCTGTGGCCATCTCGCGCTCGCCCTGCAGGACGTGGATTTCGACCTGAGGCTGGTTGTCCGAAGCGGTCGAGAAGACCTGCGACTTGGAGGTCGGGATTGTCGTATTGCGCTCGATCAGCTTGGTCATCACTCCGCCAAGGGTCTCGATACCCAGCGACAGCGGGGTCACGTCGAGAAGCAGGACGTCCTTGACGTCGCCTGCCAGGACACCAGCCTGGATCGCCGCGCCAATAGCCACGACTTCGTCAGGGTTGACGCCCTTGTGCGGCTCCTTGCCGCCGAACATCTTCTTGACCGCCTCGACGACGGCGGGCATGCGCGTCTGACCTCCTACGAGGATCACCTCGTCGATGTCAGTCGGCTTCAGGCCGGCGTCCTTGAGCGCCGCTTCGACAGGGCCGCGCGTTCGCTCGACCAGATCTGCCACGAGGTCCTCGAGCTTTGCCCGTGACAGGGTCATGACCAGGTGCTTCGGGTTGCGGTCGGCGTCGACCGTGATGTAAGGCAGGTTGATCTCTGTCTGGGTCGTCGACGAGAGCTCGATCTTGGCCTTCTCGGCCGCCTCCTTGAGACGCTGTAGCGCCTGCTGATCCTTGGACAGATCGATGCCCTGGTCCTTCTTGAACTCGGTCAGCAGCCAATCGATGACGCGCTGGTCGAAATCATCACCGCCAAGGTGCGTGTCACCATTGGTCGCCTTGACCTCGAAGACGCCATCACCGAGCTCGAGGATCGAGATGTCGAATGTGCCGCCGCCAAGGTCATAGACGGCGATCTGCTCGTCCTTCTTCTTGTCCAGGCCGTAGGCGAGGGCGGATGCTGTGGGCTCGTTGATGATGCGTTTGACATCGAGCCCCGCGATGCGGCCAGCGTCCTTGGTTGCCTGGCGTTGCGTGTCGTCGAAGTAGGCAGGGACCGTGATCACCGCCTCGGTGATCTTCTCGCCCAGGAACGCCTCGGCGTCGGCCTTGAGCTTCTGCAGGATCATTGCGCTGATCTCAGGCGGCGTATAGGTCTTGCCGTCAGAGACCTTGACCGCGACACCGTCTGACTTGGGATCCTTCTCGATCGTGTACGGCACGAGGTCGCGCGTTCGCTTGACCTCAGGATCGTCCCAGCGACGACCCATGAAGCGCTTGATCGAGTAGACGGTGTTGGTCGGGTTGGTGATCGCTTGGCGCTTGGCCACCTGGCCAACGAGGCGCTCGCCGTTCTTGGTGAAAGCCACGACGGACGGTACGGTTCGGCCGCCCTCGGAGCTCGGGATGACCGTCGGCTCTCCGCCTTCCATGACGGCAACGACAGAGTTGGTCGTGCCGAGGTCAATACCAATGATTCTTCCCACTAGTTAATTCCTCCGGAGTCAGTTGTGTGTTCGCGTGCAGTTGTGGAGTTGCTGTTGGTGGCGACGACGACCATCGCAGGCCGCAGCACGCGGTCGCGAATCCTGTAGCCGCGTTGAAGCTCGGCGATGACGGTGCCGTCGGCCACGTCCGGGCGCTCTTCGCGAACCACCGCTTCGTGCTCGTGCGGATCGAACTGCCTGCCGACTGCATCGATTGGCGTAAGGCCCTCGGATCCGAGCAGGACATCAAGCTTGCGATCAATCGCGGCAATGCCTTCGACCCAGCCCAGCGAGCGCAGCTCCTGCGGCATGTTGGCGATCGCGCGATCGAAGTCATCGACGATCACCAGCAGCTTCGAGAGCAGCACCTCGTTAGCCAGGCCGAGTGCCTGCTCGCGGTCCTGTTCGGTCCGCCGTCGATAGTTGGCGAAGTCAGCCGCGGTACGCTGCCAGTTGGCTTTCGTCTCGGCGGCTTCCTGTTGCGTGAGCTCGAGCTGCTGGCGCAGCTGGTCAACCTCGGCGCTGAGCGTCTGGGGCGACGTATCAAGCTCGGCGATGCGCTCTTCGGCGCGCGTTCGGGGTCGTTGCTGATGGGTCATCGATAGAGCTGCTCCACGAGTTCATTCATCAAGCCGCTGACGAATCGGACGGTGCCGATCGCCTGCGGGTAAGCCATTCGAGTTGGTCCAAGCACGCCGACCACACCCATTGCCCGACCGGGCTGGCCGTATGTGGCCAGGACGAGCGAGACGTCCTGCATCTCGGCGGCCTCGTTCTCGGCGCCGATGAGCACGTGCACGTCCGTTGACGTCGCCACGCGGCGCACAAGCGAGCCAAGGTAGTCGCGGTTCTGCAGCGCCACGAAGACGCGACGCAGCTTCTCGCTCTGGCTGAACTCCGGTTCGCTCATGACATTGAGCAGGCCGTCGCTGAAGACATCTTCCACGGCCGCGGCATCGAAGTCGCGCATCATGCGTTCGATGCGCTGGCATATGCGCAACATCAACGGCGGGACGTCAAAGTTGAGCGCGAGCGACTCGAGCCGATTGGCCACCTGGCGGGCCGAACAGCCCGCCAGCTCGGCATTGACCAGGCGCGACACGTCGTCGAGCTCGTGCTGGTCGTACGGCTCGCTGAGTGGGATGAGCTCCTGCTTGACGGAGCCCTCAGCGAGCACCAGGACCAGGCTGGCGGTCTGCGTCGCAGTGGCGACCAGATCGACGTGGCGCAATCGACATGAGCGTGACTTGGCCGGAGTGGCAAGCCCCGCGGCGTGGGTTGCGGCCGCGATAGTTGCCGCCGCCAAGCGGAACCACTGCTCGCTGGCGAATTCGACCTGGCCGAACTGGTGGCGAATCATCAAGCGTTCGACCGGGGCCAGATGCATTTGGGGCGCGATTTGCTCGACGTAGAGCCTGTAGCCCAGGTCAGTAGGCACACGCCCCGCGCTGGTGTGCGGATGCGTGAGATAACCGCCAAGCTCGAGCTCAGCCATCACGTTGCGCACCGTGGCCGAGCTGACGCCAAGGTTGTAGTGCTCCACCAGCGACTGGCTGCCAACCGGCTCGGCGGTGGTGACATATTCCTCGATGACGGCGCGCAGGATCTGTTGTGAACGAGGATCGAGCGGGCCGAAGGGGCGGTCCTTGCGACGCGCCATACGGGTTACCTAATCTGCTGCGGCAGTTAGCACTCTCACGTCCGGAGTGCTAACACTTGGGCATCTTACGCCCATCGCCTGCACAGGTCAACGCGTTCACACCTGTGAATCGCGTCGACATGCCTCGTTTCGCTCACAGGGTGGTTCTATGCTGCGCGCAGTAGGTGGGGGAAACTGCTCGGAGGGTCGGAAAAAGAATGTCACTCGAGGCGATCGTCCTCGGCCTGGTGGCCTTGGCGGTCGGTGCAGCTTTCACGTTCTGGGGCTTCAGGTTCTTCCTGTTGCTGCTGCCAATCTGGGGTTTCGTGTTCGGCTTCATTGTCGGCGCCGATGCGATGCACTACATCTTTGGCGAGGGATTCCTGGCCACAACCGCGGCTCTGGTCGTCGGTTTCGTCCTCGCAATCGTATTCGCGGCCCTGTCGTACCTGTACTACTGGTTCGCCATAGTCTGGATTGGGGCAACGGCCGGATACGCGCTGGGCACGGGCATCATGGCCTGGCTCACGCCGAGCGCAGACATAGTCACGTTCATCGTCGGTCTCGTCCTTGCGGCCGTGTTTGCCGTGATCTTCATCGTCCTGAAGCTGCCCAAGTTCCTGGCCATTGCCTTCACTGCGTTTGGCGGAGCCTTCGCCGTCATGGCCGGCATAGCCCTGATCCTGGGCCGCGTCCCACTCGATCAGCTCAACGGCGGGACGGTCGGCATGTACGTCAGAGATTCGCTGTCGTGGGTCTGGGTTGGCGCGGCCGTGCTGCTCGGCATCGCCGGATTCTTCTACCAGTGGATGGCCACGCAGGGAACGTCGTTCGTGGCCTACAGCGACTATCGCAACCCGGGTATGGCGTCAGAGATGGCGGGCTCGGGCGACGTTGGTACCCGCGATCGGCCGATGTAGGTCAAGCGTGAGCTAGAGCTCGCGGGCCATCTCGAGAACACGACGGGACGGATCCGAGTGAAGCGGCTCGGACCGTCCCGTCAGCTTGAATCCGAGGCGCTCGTACAGGCGCTGCGCGGGCCCATTGTCTTCGGCGACACCGAGCAATACGCGCCGCGCGCCGCGCGCAGTGGCCCAGTCCAGTACCGCCCGTGTGAGCGCGGCGCCGACGCCTGACCTGCGAGCCGAGGGCGCCACCCACATCGCAACCAGCGTGTGCTCGCCCTCGTGCAGGTACACGCCGTCCATGCCCACGGCCCGCTCGCCGTCGAAGGCGAGGAACGTCGGGTTGTCCGAGTTGCTCAACCGGGAACGCCATGTGGCTTCGTCGTATCGGCGGGCACTTTCATAGGTCGAGCCGAAGGCGAAGGGTGCGTCCTGGAGGGCTGCGAGGCGCACCTCCCTTACGACGCGCCAGTCGTCAGCCGTCTGTTGACGGATCTCGACCTTCTTCACGCCGATGCGGTCACGGGCTCAGGCAGCAGTCGGGCGAAGACCTCGTTCGAGAGAAGTCGCCCTCGGCGCGTGAGGCTGATGGCGGCCCCGTTCTCCTCGAGCAGTCCGTTTTCGAGAGCCCACGAGACAACCGACCGAAACGGAGGCGCCATCGCAACTCCTCTGGGCAGGCCTCCAGAGGTTCGGAGACGCAGGATCGCTCGTTCGGCATCCGACGCGGCGCCAGTGCTCCGCTGGCTCCCTCCGGGTGGCAATCGAGGTTCGTTGAGCGCGGCCACGTACAGCTCCAGGTTGGCTCCATTCCACCGACGCGTGCCAGTGCCGTCGAAGGCGTGTGCACCCGGGCCTACGGCCTCCCACGCGTGACCTTTCCAGTAGACATTGTTGTGCCGGCTGTCATGTCCGGGCTTGGACCAGTTCGAGATCTCGTACCAGCGCAGGCCGGCACGCGCGAGCAGATCGTCGGCGAGTTCGTACATATCAGCCGCTCGATCCTCGTCCTGCCCGCGCCTTGCTCGTGCGCGCCAGTCAATCGCGCCGCGACTGGGCGCCAGTTGGTCGTCGGCCGGTTCGTGCGAGTCGACCGTCAGGGCGTAGGCAGATACGTGGTCCGGCTCGAGGGCCAGGGCGTCAACCAAGGTGGCACGCCACGATGCGATGGTCTGTCCCGGCACGTCATATAGAAGGTCCATTGAGATACTGGCCATGCCGGCATCACGCGCTGCGACGACCGTCGCCGCAACATCGTCCGCGGCGTGACGGCGACCCAGCTGCTTCAACTCGTCGCGGTCCAGGCTCTGTGCGCCGATCGAGATGCGGTTCACACCGGCAGCGGCAAAGGCCGCTATATCGCCGCGGTCGTCGGGGCCGGGATTGACCTCGATTGTTACCTCGGCATCGGTGGCAACGCCGAAATGCCGGTCCGCAGCGCCGAGCAGTCGAGCGACCTGTTCGCCGGTCATCAGCGAGGGCGTGCCACCTCCTATGTAGATGCTGCCGAGGCGCGCCGCGCGCCCGCGCAACTCGATCTCAGTGACCAGGGCATCAACGAGGGTCGCAACCTTGTTACCGGGTCCGCGCGCGGCGCGCCCACCGTAGACGACGAAATCGCAGTAGGGACAGACGCTTATGCAGAAAGGAAAGTGGATGTAAAGCGCTACGGGTTCCGTCAGCGACCCTGGTTCTCGCCAACCACTTCCCAGCCCTGGGGAGTGATCTTGCTGTCCTCTTCGACAACGTCCTCGTCAAACGCGGCCGACGGCGTTACCTGGCCGGCATGGCCGGTCGCGACGAAGATGGCAAAACGTGTCACGGCGTGGGCGAGCAGGATCGCGCCAATTCCGCCGGTGATGACCGTGATCCAGCCGCCGACGATACCGATCGCCAGCGACAACCAGAGCATGGCTCGCGGCCGGCCGGGGGAGCCCAGGCGCGTTGCCAGCGCGTACAGCACTGCCTGGAAGCCGATCGCGCCCCACACCGGCCAGTGCGACTCGAGAAGCAGGCCCATCAGGATGCCGCGCCACGTCGCCTCGTCGATGAACGCCGTGGCCAGGGCATTGAGGATGCCTGCAGGGTACCGGTGAACCGGGGGGAACTTGAAGTCGCCGTAGCGCCACCACGCGTAGAGCGCGGCATACGCCATGCCGATCAGCGCGAGGCCAATTCCGGCAACGAAAACGAGCAATCGCGGATCGCCCATCTGGAGATGCAGCTCGCTGAGCGGCTGCGGATACAGGAAATAGACGACCACGATCAGGAATACACCAAAGACGTACCACGAAAGCCGGCCGAGGCGGGTACGCAGGCCGCCTGGAGATTCCTCGTCGTCGAAGTCCGCCGCCCCGAAACGCGCGGCGTCAAAGCGCAGCAGCAGAAGCAGCCCGACGGTCGCCAGGATGATCAGGTTTTCGAGCGTCAGCGTCATGCCCGGTTAGCTCGCGTCACTGGACCGCAGAACGGCGAGGAACGCTTCCTGTGGAATCTCGACGCTGCCCACGCGCTTCATGCGCGACTTTCCCGCTTTCTGCTTCTCGAGCAGCTTGCGCTTGCGGGTGATGTCGCCGCCATAGCATTTGGCCAGCACGTTCTTGCGCATGGCGCGGATGGTCTCACGCGCGATGACGTTCGAACCAATGGCCGCTTGTACCGGAACCTCGAACATTTGGCGTGGAATCAGCTGCCTGAGCTTCTCGACGAGAGCGCGACCCTCAGTGTGGGCGCGCGAACGGTGAGCGATCAGCGATAACGCGTCGACTGGCTCGCCCGCGACAAGAACGTCGAGGCGGACGAGATCGCCTTCGCGGTAGCCGATCTCCTCGTAATCCATCGATGCATAGCCCTGGCTGCGGCTCTTGAGCTGGTCGAAGAAATCGACGATCACCTCAGCCAGAGGAAGCTCGAATGACAGCAGGACGCGGTCGGCGTCGAGGTACTCCATCGTCTGGAACGATCCGCGGCGGTTCGTGGCAAGCTCGATCAGCGTGCCGATGTACTGGCTCGGCGTGATCACGCTGACCTTGACCCACGGCTCGGAGATCGATTCGACTTCGCCCATTGAAGGCAGCTGTGCCGGATTGTCGACGACCAGCTCGCCCTTGTCGTTCAGCAGCTTGACCCGGTACTCAACCGAGGGCGCGGAGGCGATCAGGTCGAGATCGAACTCACGTTCAAGGCGTTCCTGCACGATCTCCATGTGCAACAGACCCAGGAAGCCAACGCGGAAGCCTGTTCCGAGAGCAATCGAGTTCTCCGGCTGGAAGCTGATCGAGGCGTCGTTCAGATGGAGCTTCTCCAGGGCATCGCGCAGCTCCGGAAAATCTTCGCCGGCGACCGGATAGATGCCCGCAAAGACAAGTGGCTTGGCCGGTTTGTAGCCAGGCAGCGGGTGCCCGGCCGGCCGTGTCGCGCTCGTCATCGTGTCGCCAACCTGGCAGTCACGAACTGATTTCAGGCCGGTTGCCACGTAGCCGACCTCGCCCGGACCAAGGTCATTGACGGGCACCAGCTGCGGCCTGAAGACACCTATCTCGAGCAGCTCGGCCTGCGCTGATGAGGCCATCAGCCTGACCTGTTCGTGCGGGCCCAGCTTGCCATTGACCATCCGGACGTAGGCAACGACACCCTTGTAAGGGTCGTAATGCGAGTCGAAGATCAGACCCTGGAGCGGCGCGTCCGGGTCGCCTTTGGGCGACGGAACGCGCGCCACGATCGCCTCGAGCACGTCCGGCACGCCGGTGCCCTCCTTGGCGCTCACGAGGAGGACTTCCTCGCGCGGGATGGCAAGCACCGACTCGAGCTCTTCGATAACCAGGTCTGGCTGGGCGGAGGGCAGGTCGATCTTGTTGATCACGGGCACGATCACGAGACCCTGGGCCAGTGCGAGGTGGACGTTTGCCAGCGTCTGTGCCTCGATTCCCTGGGCCGCATCGACGACCAGGATCGCGCCCTCGCACGCTTGCAGGCTGCGGCTGACTTCGTAGCTGAAGTCAACGTGGCCGGGCGTGTCGATCAGGTTGAGTGCGTAGCGCGCGCCGTCGTTCGCGTCGTACTCGAGGCGCACGGCGCGCGCCTTGATGGTGATGCCCTTTTCACGCTCGAGGTCCATCGAGTCCAGGACCTGGCTGGTCATTTGGCGCGCGTCGATCGTGTGGGTCAGCTCGAGTAGCCTGTCGGCGAGCGTGGACTTGCCATGGTCGACATGAGCGATGATCGAGAAGTTGCGCTGGCGCGCCTGCGGGATCACGGGTTGAGCATACGGGCGAAAATGCGGAGATGGCGCCGTATGGCGCGCGGGGCCGTCGCCGGTCGGCGCCGGGCTCTCGCTGGTCGGAGTGATACCATTCGGCGTCGCGCCCCGGCGCTCCATCGCGCCGTAGCAGCGCACAAGAACTGACACGCCCAGAGGTTTCGACTTGGCTCATTCAACGCGCGGCTGGACCGGCGCGCGCACACCATCGGCAATCAAGCGCGTTCGCCAGACGCAGCGCCGGCGCGCGATCAACCAGCCTCGCCGCACGCAGGCCAAGACACTCGTGTCCAGGGCCCTGCTCGTCGCCACGGACACCGCGGCCGGCGTCAGCGGCACTCCCGAGGAGGTTCAGGCCGCGGTTCAACGCGCCGTTTCAGCGCTCGACAAGGCCGCGAAGATCGGCGCGATCCATCGGAACGCGGCCGATCGACGCAAGAGCCGGCTCATGATCAAGGTCAACGCCGCACTCGGCGGCGAAGGCGTCGCGGCTCCCGCCAAGAGCGCCCGACAGGTCGGCAAGGCCGCAGCGGCCAAGCAGGCAAAGGCGCGCATCGCCGCCGGTCGCGCGACCAAGGCGAAGGGTGCCCAGACGGCGGCCGGCAAGGCCCGTGCCGCGCTGGCTCGTACCTCGCGCTCGGATAGCGCCGAGGCGGAGGCAACGGCAACGGCGACGGCCACGCCAGCCGCATCGACAACGGCTGCGCCAAAGGCGGCCATCTCCGCGAAGAAGCCCGCGGCCGCGGCCACCAAGCCGGCTGCCAAGGCGACTGTAGCCAAGTCGACGACAAAGGCATCGGCGGCCAAGGCGACAACGTCCAAGGCCGGTGCCGCGAAGCCTGCGGCCTCCAAGCCGGCGGCCAAATCGGCCCCAAAGACGAGCACCAAGAAGAGCTAGCACCACTCCCGACTCGAAGAAACAAAGCCGCCGGGCAGGGCCCGGCGGCTTTTCTCATGGGTTTGCGACAGCCGAATTCGTGTGACTGATACAGACCAGCTGTGCCATGGCATAAGGCGGCGTCGAGCTGCCTGCACCACGCAGGTCCGAGTGTGGCAGGAACTCAACACCGCGCCCGTGGGCCCTTATTGGCCTCGATTGTCCCGGTATATCCATTTGGCAAATACCGGGGATGCGAAAGGCGGAGGCTCGCCGCGCTCGGCCTAGGTCGTGAGCTCGTGGACGGAGGCTGTTGTGCTGGCCTGGGGCGTGGCGGTGCCGGCCACAGTGGCGTCGTCAGAGGTCGGAGCGGATGAGTAGATCGCGAGCAACCCGGCCTGCGTCGCGTACTGGCCGCCGGTCTGCCAAAAGACGTTGCCCAGCGTACCCGTCTGGCGGAGCGGCATCGCGCTAACCGAAACAAGTCGCCAACCTTTCGGCCGACGCGCCGCCGCATCTTCAGACAATGCCTGCAGGAAGGCGGACGGATCCACCATCTCGGCCGTGTCCTGATTTACGAAAAGCACCAGCAGCTGGTCGTCACCCGCTGACTGCTCGAGCTTGTGGTACTGCATCTCCATTCCCTCGTGGCGGTCGCGTGGCCCTAGATCGAATTCTGGGGGCGTGGACGGGCAGTCGGCAATGGCGACGAGGTCGGCAGCTTGGCAACGCTGCGAATGCCGCCCCCAACAAGGCCGCCGGCAATCGTCAGCACGATCAGTCCCCCGCCGAAGATCAGCAGCTCGCGCCATGCTGCGGCCGCGAGCGATGCGCCGTCGGTGATGCCAAGTGGCGCGAGCTCGTCCGCCTGCCCGGCCGCTACGTAACGCGCGTAGATGCAATCAGGGCCCGTGTTGCATGTGAGCGAGGTGCCATCAGGCATTGCGCCGGTGTCGCCGTAGATGAAGACGAGGCGCAGGAGCACGTATAGCACGGCCACCGCAACGCCCGTGACGAGTGCGGCGTAGAACGAGTTCGCCAGTACCCTGGCGCGCGGCCGCCACCGTTCCGATCGCACGTTGGCATACACGCCGATGAGCACGCCCATCAGCGGCGCAAGCACAAACACGAGAGTCTGCACCGGGATGATCAGCTCAAAGGCAATGGCCAGTACCAGCGCCATGCCTATGCCGACATAACCGGCAAAGATGGCGCCCTTATCGATCACGCGACTCACTTCCACGAGCCTATAGCGAAGTGAGTCAACGCGAGTGCGCCAGTGCCTCCGCTCCCTGGAAACGAGCCGATGGCCCCAGCTCGTCCTCGATTCGAAGCAGCCGGTTGTACTTGGCAACCCGCTCGGAACGCGACGGCGCTCCGCATTTCAGCTGGCCGGCGCCGGAAGCGACTGCCAGATCGGCGATCGTCGTGTCCTCGGTCTCACCGCTGCGGTGGCTGATCACCGCTCCCCAGCCGGCGTTCATCGCCATGTCGACGACCGTCAGCGTCTCGGTCAGCGTGCCAATCTGGTTCAGCTTGATCAGCACCGCGTTGCACGAGTCTTCGTCGATGCCGCGGCGCACCCGCTCCGGGTCCGTCACCAGCAGGTCGTCGCCCACGAGCTGCACCTTCTTGCCAAGCCGCGACGTCAGCGCATGCCAGCCGGCCCAGTCATCCTCGGCAAGGCCGTCCTCGAGCGAGACGATCGGGTAGCGCGCAACCCAGTCCTCCCAGAAGGAGATCAGCTCGCCCGTCTTCAGCGTCCGACCCTCTTTTGCCAGCCGATAGGTCAACTCCCCATTCGAATCGGCGGGCGTGTCCAGATCGACCAGCTCGCTCACCGCGGGATCGAGGGCAATCGCCACATCCTCGCCAGGCTTGTAGCCGGCGAGCTCAATCGCCTTGAGCACCTGCTCGATGGCCGCCTGGTTCGATGCCAGTGACGGCGCGAAGCCACCCTCGTCGCCCTGACCTGTTGCGAAACCTTGGTCGTGAAGCGACTTCTTGAGCGCGTGGAAAACCTCCGAACCGGCGCGCAGGGCTTCGCTGTAAGTCGGTGCCCCGATGGGCATGACCATGAACTCCTGGAAGTCCGTCGAGTCCTCGGCGTGCTTGCCGCCGTTGAGGATGTTGAACATGGGTACAGGCAGGAGAGTGCCGCGCACGCCGCCCAGATAGCGGTAGAGGGGCATGCCGTACGCGGCTGCCGAGGCATGGGCGCACGCGAGTGACACGCCCAGGATCGCGTTTGCTCCGAGTTTGCTTTTGTTGGGCGTCCCGTCGAGGTCGATCAGCAGCTGATCGACCTGCGCCTGCTCAGCCGCGTCCTGGTCGATGAGCGCAGGCGCGATTGACTCGAGGACATTGACCACGGCCTTGCGCACGCCTTTGCCGCCGTAGCGGTCCTTCTCGCCGTCGCGCAGCTCGACGGCTTCGTGTGCCCCGGTCGAGGCGCCCGACGGAACCGCCGCTCGACCCACCGCCCCGGAGTCGAGCACGACCACCGCCTCGAGCGTCGGATTGCCGCGCGAATCGAGAATCTCGTGCGCGTCGACGAGCTCGATGGTTGTCATGCGGCCACCGCTGCCCGGTCAAGAAGGACTGCGATCCCGGGCAATTCCCGACCTTCCATGAACTCGAGTGAGGCACCGCCGCCAGTTGAGATGTGCGTCATCTTCGAGGCGAGCCCCAGCTCCTCTAGCGCAGCAACGGAATCACCGCCGCCGACGACGACTGTCACGCCGTTCTCTGCCAGCTGGGCGAGCTCGCGAGCAATGGCGCGCGTGCCGTCGCCGAATGTCGGCACCTCGAAAACGCCCAGCGGGCCGTTCCAGAACACGGTCTTGGCCGGCTGGAGAGCTGCGATGAATGCCTGTGTCGTGTCCGGACCGATGTCGACCGCCGACCACGAGTTGGGGATCTTGTTGACCTTGACGATCTTGTGCTCTGCGCCGCGGGTGACCTCCTTGGCCACGACGACGTCTGTCGGCAGCAGGAACTCGACGCTCTTTGACTGCGCCCGGTCGAGGATCTGCCTGGCGTCGTCGACGAGGTCCCGCTCGAGCAGGCTCTTGCCGACGCTGTAGCCCTGCGCGACCAGGAAAGTGTTGGCCATTCCGCCGCCGATGAGGAATGAGTCGCACACCGTCAGGAGGTGATTGAGCACAGCCAGCTTGCCCGACACCTTTGCGCCGCCGATGATCGCGGCGAAGGGATGCTCGACGTTCTCGAGAAGCTTCGAAAGCATCTCGATTTCGCGTTCCATGAGCAGGCCCGCGTAGGCGGGCAGGTACTTGGTCACGCCGACGGTCGATGCATGGGCGCGGTGGGCGGTGCCGAAAGCATCGTTGACATATATGTCGCCGTAGGACGCAAGAGTCTTGGCGTACTCGTCGTCGTTTGCCTCTTCCTGCGGATGAAAGCGCAGGTTCTCGAGCATCAGCACCTGGCCGGGCTTCAGGCGAGCCACGGCATCGCGCGTGCCGATCCCCAGGGGATCGCCGGTAATCGGAACGGGCATCTTGAGCAGCGCGCTCAGCCATTGAGCTACGGGGCGCAAGCGTGCCGACTCCACGACTTTGCCCTTGGGCCGGCCAAGGTGGCTCATCAGCACGACTGATGCGCCGTTATCGAGCAGGTATTTGATGGTCGGCAACGCGGCTCGGATACGCGAGTCGTCCTTGACCTTGCCGTCCTCGATCGGGACGTTGAAATCGACGCGCACCAAGACGCGCTTGCCCTGGGGATCGAAATCCCGGACGGTCTGTTTCTCCATTTTGGTTCCTCGAGGCGGGTCAGGCGGCGATGGTGGGGTGTGCGGTCGGGCGTCCGATCAGGCGGCCCCGGCGGCCTCCATCTGGCGCTCGCCGCTGGGCAGGCGCTCGGCGACGAACGAGGTCAGGTCCGCGATGCGGCAGCTGTAGCCCCACTCGTTGTCGTACCACGCGATGACCTTGACGAGATCGCCGAGGACCATGGTCGACTTGCCGTCGACGATCGATGAGCGGCTGTCTCCCTTGAAATCCATGGACACGAGCGGCTCGTCGGTAACGCCCAGGATGCCCTGCATCTTGCCGCCAGCGGCCGCGCGGAAGGCATCGTTGAGCTGCTCGGCCGTTACTTGCGTCCTGACCTCGGCAGTGAAATCGACGACGCTCACAGTCGGCGTTGGCACGCGCAGGCTGAAGCCATCGAACTTGCCCTTCAGCTCGGGGATCACGAGGGCGAGGGCGCGCGCGGCACCAGTCGTGGTCGGGATGATGTTCTGGCCCGCCGAGCGCGCGCGCCGCGGGTCCTTGTGCGCCACGTCGAGCACGCGCTGGTCGTTGGTGTACGAATGGATCGTATTCATGAGGCCGCGCTCGATGCCGAACTCGTCGTTGACGACCTTGGCGACGGGCGCCAGGCAGTTAGTGGTGCAGCTCGCGTTGCTGATGATGGCGTGCTTGTCCGGGTCGTACATCTCGTCGTTGACGCCGAGCACGATCGTGACGTCCTCGCCTTTGGCCGGAGCGCTGATGATCACCTTCCTGGCGCCCCCCTGGAGGTGGGCCTTGGCTTTCTCGGCGTCGGTGAACAGTCCCGTCGACTCGATCACGATGTCGACGCCCACATCGCTCCATTTGATCGCGGCGGGGTCCTTCTCCTTGAAGACCTTGATCGCATGGCCGTCGACGATGAGCGAGTCATCCGTGTAGTCGACGCTGCCCGGATAGCGGCCGTAGGTCGAGTCGTAGCGGAACAGCAGCGCGTTCATCTCCGTGTCGACCAGGTCGTTGATCGCCACAACTTCGACGTTCTTGGTGCGCTCGATGATGGCCTTGAGCGATTGGCGGCCGATGCGCCCGAAGCCATTGATGCCGACACGGACAGCCATTGCGGAAAACCCTCCGATCTACCCGCGCCGCGGGTCTGAAAGCGAGACGCTAACTGGGCGGCGTCGTCGCCTGGTTTGTCACAGTTCCGATGTTCACGCGCTGCCGATTCGGCCTGTAGTGCCAGACGGCCCGACGCGACTGAGTCCTAGTGCAGGTCCCTATCTTCGCCGAAGCGGGCAAGTCGGACCAGCGACAGCGCTCCAATCAGGCCAACATCGTCGCCCAGCTGCGCCGGAACGATCTCGACGCGCGCGGCTGCTCGGCGAAAACTCAGTTGCTCGACGGCATCGCGCGCGGGCTGCAGCAGCCGCTCGCCCTGGCCGATGGCGATCCCGCCGCCGACCACTACGCGGCTCGGGTTGAATATGTCGACGATCGACACCATGGCTGATGCGAACGCGCGGCGCGCGTAATCCATGATCTCGGCCGCGACCACGTCACCGGCGTCTTCGAGAGCCGCGACCTGGACCGCGCCGATATCACCCAATCCACGTTCGCGGGCGGCGCGCGCGATCCCGGTGCCGCTGCTGATCGCCTCCAGGTGCCCGCGCGCGCCGCACCCGCACTCCGGACCATCGATATCGACGGTCAGGTGGCCGAGCTCGCCGGCGACAGCATCGGGGCCGCGTACCAGGCGGCCATCGATGACTACGCCGCCACCTATCCCCGTTGAGACCGTGAGGTAGACGAAATCGGCGATGCCGCGCGCTGCGCCGAACTCGCCCTCGGCAAGAGCTGCAACCTGCGTGTCGCGCTCGAGGCACGCCTCGATGCCAAGCTCGCGCTCCAGGGTGGGTGCAAGGTCAAAGCCCCACAGCCGACGGTCAAGGTTGGGCGGATCGATGAGCACACCCGTCAGTGGATCGAGTGGACCTGGCGCGGAGATACCAAGGGCGATCGGCTCGGCGGCGCCCTTGGCCACGGCTTCTTCGCGCGAAGCCCTGAGTGCGTGGACTGCGCTATCGACGAGTGCATCGGCAGCGATTGGCGTCGGCTCGGCTCGCCTCGCCACCAGGCTCCCGCCCGGTAATGCGACAGCAGTGCGCAGCTGTGTGCCCCCGAGATCGAGGGCCAGGACCGGTCTACTGGTCATTCGAGAGGTCGGAACGAATCAAAAAGGGGCCCCGGGCAGAACCCGGGACCCCTCTTTCTCCCTCTTCGAAGGAACGTCAGCCAGCGCCGATGCGGAAGACGCTGTTGCCGCACTTGGGGCAGGTCCCCTTGATAGCGGGCTTGCCGTTCTTCATCGTGATCTTCTGCGGGTTCTGAATCTCTACCTTCATCTTGTCCCGCACGCAGTAGGCTTCAGCCACCTCTCCTCCTTATCGAGTCACAGTCACTTGAGGTGGGACGGGGTCGTTCGCCCCGACTCCACGTTATTCCCTTGTTCAGGATGCCATGACTGACGACCACAAGGAGGGCCGCCAGTGCAAGGATCCGCTCTTCTTTACGGCTTCGTCCATCTCGGCGAGCAGGAGAAGTGCCTCCAAACCGGTCTCGATGCACGCTTTTTCGCCGTGTTGACGTTGTTCCTCGTTCGCGAACACGCCGCGAACACGCTGAGCGTAGGCCGTACAGACAACTCCTGCTCGGCATCCCGCCAATGTCGCGAGGACGAGCAGGGCCGAAGCCTCCATCTCAAAGTTGCTCACGCGCTGGCGCGCCATCTCATCGGCAAGGTTCGGAAAGCGGATAGGCAGCTGGGGAATGGGCCGTCCCTGGCCGCCGTAGAAGCTCGGCGTGGTTGCCGTGATGCCCAAGTGCGCGGTGTAGCCAAGCCGATGGGCTGCCTCGACGATGGCGCTCACGGCCTGAAAGTCGGCGACGGCCGGATAGCCATCGTCGACATAGAACTTGCTGGTCCCCTCCAGGCGCACGGCGCCCGTTGTTACGACCAGGTCGCCGAGCTCGATTTCCTCGCGCAGGACACCACACGAGCCAATGCGGATGAAGGTTGGATGGTCCGTGATGGCCAGGATCTCGGCGATCACGATCTCGACGTTGTCCGTGCCAATACCCGTTGAGACGCACGAGATGCGGCGGCCCTTGTACATGCCCGTGGCCGTGGCGAACTCGCGGTGGCGGTTCTCGTATTCGACGGATTCGAATAGCTTGGCGACTTTCGTTGTGCGGTCCTGGTCGCCGGGCAGTAGCACGTACTCGGCGATGTCGCCCCGGGCAGCGTCGATGTGGTACTGACGCTCTGAATCCGGAACGGCGAGGCGACGGTCCGAGTCGACCAAATTGACCTCCTCTCGGCGCGCCCTGGAC
>DATBFJ010000060.1:0-55927 GCA_036558545.1 Candidatus Limnocylindrales bacterium | reverse complement strand
TGGCTGGCGAGCAAGGATTCGAACCTTGAATCCCCTGATCCAGAGTCAGGTGCCTTACCGTTTGGCCACTCGCCAGCGAGGCGGCTCAGTCTAGCAAAGGGGGCTCTCCATTCCGAGGATTCTGCCGCCCGTCCTGAAGCGGTCCGCCTTCCGCGACCTCTGGCTGGGGCAGACGATTTCCGTCTTCGGCGACCAGGTCACGCTGCTTGCAGTGCCGATCATCGCGGTGCTGACGCTTGGCGCCACGCCCGAGCAGATGGGTCTGCTGACTGCCGCCGGGCTGCTGCCGCATCTGCTGTTCTCGCTGCCGGCCGGCGTTTGGATGGATCGCGTACGCGAACGTCGCAGGCTGATGATCTTCTTCGACCTTGGCCGCGCGCTCGTCGTCGGCAGCATCGCCGTCGCGTTCGTTGTCGGGGTGCTGACGTTGCCGCAGCTGTTTGTCACGACGTTTATCGCGGGTACTTTGGGCGTCGCGTTCGACCTTGCCTGGAGCACACAGTTCGTAACGGTCGTCGAACGCGAGGAGTACCTGACTGCGACCTCGCTGTTCAATGGCAGCCGCTCGATGGCTCAGGTTGCCGGTCCGCTGATCGGCGGTGCGCTGATCCAGTTCTTCAAGGCCCCTTTCGCGGTGCTGATCGACGCCGTCTCCTACCTCTTCTCGGCGTTCTTCCTGTCGCGCATCCAGATGCCCGAGCCGCCCATTGAGCCCTCGACTGAGTCGCTTCGGTCGCAACTGTCGATCGGGCTCTCGTTCATCGCCCGCGACCGCGTCATGCGTCCGGCCCTGATGTCCGTCGCCACCGTCAACTTCTTCAGCTACGCGTTCAGCGCGTTGTTCATCCTGTACGTGACCACGTTCCTGGGCCTCGATCCAGCTCTGCTCGGGGTGGTACTTGGCGCGGCCGCGGTAGGCGCCGTGATCGGGGCATTGGTCGCATCACGCGTCGGTCACGCCATCGGCATTGGGCCGTCGTATGCCGTGGGGCTCTTTGTCTTCAGTGCAAGCTGGATCCTGGTGCCCCTTGCGATGCCAGGCTGGCCGCTGCCAGTCGTCTCCGCGCTGGTCTTCGCCTCCGAGTTCATTGGTGGCATTGGCGTGATGATCCTCGACATCAACGCCGGGGCAATCATTCCGGCCCGCACGCCGCACGCGATACGGAGCCGCGTTACTGGCGGTTGGCGCTTCATCAACATGGGCATCAGACCGATTGGTGCCGTGGTCGGCGGCCTTGCCGGGGGCGCGTTCGGAGTACGAGAAACGATGTTCGTGGCGTCGCTGGGCGCCTTGTTTGGGATGCTCTTTCTGGTTCGAAGTCCCGTGCTCGCTCTGCACGAGGTGCCCGAGACGGCCGAGATCTGACGGGTTGCAAGAGCCGCGTAATCAAGCCCCGCTTGCCATGTCTGTTTCAGGCGCGGCTTCTTCGCGTACGGTCCGCCAATGGATGCAATCACGTTGCTCATCGACGACCACAAACGCCTCAAGAAGATGCTCGCCGAGGGAGACGAGACGACCGAACGCGCAGAGAAGACACGAACCGAGTTGTTCGAACGGCTCAAGGATGCGCTCCTCTCACACGAGCAGATGGAAGAGGTCGTCCTCTACCCGGCCCTCAAGGCCCATCCCAAGGCCAAGGACATGGCACTCGAAGCGTTCGAGGAGCACCACGTCGTCGACGAGATTCTCGAAGAGCTTGGAAACACTCCAGTGACTGACGAAACGTGGGCGGCCAAGTTCACGGTTGCCAAGGAAAACCTCGAGCACCACATGGGTGAGGAAGAGGACGAGATGTTCCCGCAGTGTCGGAAGATCTTCTCCGAGGAGGAGCTCGAGCAGATGGGCTCGCGCATGGCCGATATCCAGATGGCCGCCAAACAGGTTCGCGGCGCCGCCTGACGTCCGCATCGGCGTGGGGCGGCGCGGAAATGTCCGCGCTTTGAGCTGAGGCGCGGTTAGAACGCCGCGTCCGAATCCAGGACCGGCAGCGAGAAGCCAAACTCGGCGCCGCCCTCGGCGCGCTCGCGGGCCCAGATCTGGCCGCCCATCTTCTCAATCAGGTTGCGGCACACGAACAGGCCGATGCCGGCGCCTCCGGGCACGGAGCGAGCGCTCGATGAGCGATAAAACAGCTCGAACAGCCGATCGGGCTCCTCGCCGCCGAAGCCATCGCCGTTGTCAACCACGCGCACGACGACAGAGTCACCCGCGTCCTCGGCCAGAACTTCTATTCCTTTGTCGAGACCCTGCCCGTAGCGCATCGCGTTAGTCAGCAGGTTGCGCACGACCTGCTCGATGTATGTCGCGTCGCCGCGGACCGCGGGCAGGCGGTCCGCGGCCTGCAGCGAAATGTATGCGCCCGGCCACCTGGCGCCTGCCGCACTGATAACGGACGCAAGCAGGTGCTGGAGCAGGATCGGCTCATCAGCGATCTCGACTATGTCGCGTTCGACGCGTGTCATCACCAGCAGGTCCTCGACGAGCCGGGCGAGCCGCTCGGACTCGGCCCGGATATCGGCAATGACCTCGGCGCGATGCTCGTCATCCAGATCGCGTGACAGGAGTTCGCTGCCGCCGTAGATCGTGGTGATCGGCGTACGCAGCTCATGCGATAGAACGCCCATGAATGCGTCGCGCGCTGCTCGGGCCGCGCGCACCTCCGTGATGTCGCGCATGACGACGATCGTTGGACGAAAGCCATTCGTCTCGGCTGTGCCGGACGATGCTTTGTACCTGCGAAGTTCGTGCCAGCGTCCCATTCCGTCGACGTCGACCTCCAATGGCTTGTCGTCCGTCAGCGGTTGGTCGGTGCGGGACCGTTCAAGGAGCTCGTCAAGGCTCACCGGTAGGGCACCCTGGAAGGTTCGTCGCGCGGCCTGATTGCCCAGGCGCAACCTGCCGGCGCCATCGAAGACGAGGACTGGATCGTCGAGCGCTGCCAGCACCGCATCCAGCTCTTCGCGCCTGGTGTCGGCCGTCTGGAAGAGCTGAGCGTTCTCGAGGGCTATGCCTGCTCGAGCTCCGAGCTCGACGGCGAGCTCGACATCGCGCGGGGTGATCGAGCGGCCTGACTCTGCCATCGCCAGAGACAGAGCGCCTATCGCGCGCACCCGGCCGGTAAGGGGCACCGTGACGTACTCGCGCAGCTCCAACTTATGAAGCAGCTCGATTTGCTTGGCCGACAATGGCAACGCGTCGATTATTTCTGGTGTGACCGTCCCCCGCTCAACCGTTCCTTCGCGGATGACCTTGGCGACCCCGTACTCCGCGCCCGGGTCGTTCGGCGGCAGGCTGCGCTCCAACTCGCGGACGATGTCGATCCGCTCCGGCTTGATGTGCGCCAACGCAACCAGCTTGAGCGAGCCGTCAGGCTGAAGCATGCTGACGGTGACATAGTCGGCCAGACGTGGAACGGACAGTGAAGCCAGCCGTTGTGCGGCCTCGTTAGTCTCGAGAGTGCTCGTCAGCACCGCTACGGCGTCTGCCATGTACTCGCGCGTCTCCTGCGCGTAGCGCTCCTGGGTTATGTCCCGAAAGATGCTGATGACGCTGTTGAGTTCGCCGTCGGGCTCGCGCAATGCGACGGCGCGAACCACGGACCAATGCGTTTCGGCGCTCGCGTTGACTCGGAAGCCCACGAGGGCCTCGGCCTGTCCGTCGCCACCCACGGCTCGACGGCCGGGTAGCTCATCTGTGCTCAGCGGTCGGCCGGTTTCATCGAAAAGCTCGAACTGACTGAGCACTGAGTCAGAGGAACTGATCAGCTCGCCGGCGCTCGCATAACCGGTCAGCTTTGCTGCTTCGTCATTGGCGAAGATGAGTCCGCTCTTGTCCCTGACGGTAATGCCCTCGTCGATGGAATCGACGATCGCCGCGAGCTGATCGCGCGATGCGCGCAATTCGCGCTCAACGGCCAAGCGGCCTATTGCCGCCGCGAGCACGTTGGCCACCGCGCGCAGGAAGTTGGCATCGTCGTGGGTGAAGCGAATGTGCTTTGCGGTGAATACCGCGAGCGTGCCGTACGGAGCGTCCACCCCGCCTATGCGCACCGACATTCCGGATCGTGCGTTGTGCTCCACCAGGGCCGGCAGGATCTTGAAGCGTTCTTCCGTCCTGTAGTCAGCGACGATGATCGGCTGTCGTGCGGCGAGCGTGTAGCCGGCCTGCGACTCTGCGCCGGCGCCCAAAACCAGCTCGCCGACAACGCCGCGCCGCCAGCCGATGCCGGCGATGATCTTGGCCGACTTCCTGTCCGGTGCGAGCTCGGAGATCGAGACGTACTCCGCGCCCAGGACGCTGCTGACGAGTGAGCACGCCTCGTCAAGCAGAACCGGCAGGGACCGCTCCTCGAGCGCCCGCTGGCCAATCTGGGCAATTGCCGCCTGCTGCGCCAGGACTTCGGCCGCGGCGGCATCTTCGAGGCGTATCGACGCTTCGCTTGGAGCTGTTTCGGCGCGACGGGCTGACACGACCTAGCCCTCGACCAGCTTCATCAGGCAGCTCCCCTTCAGACCGGCAGCATACACGGAGCCCATGTTGCTACTCGATGTCCGGCAGGACCTGTTCGAGCTCGAGGGCTGGCGCGAAAAGGTCGCCGAGCTTCGCGACTCGTGGCAGGATCGACTCAACGTTCCATCGGCCCGGCCGCAGATCGCCGTCCTCGAGCTCGTCCCAGCTGATCGGCGCTGATACGGCCGCGTCGGCGACAGGTCGCACGGCATAAGGTGCGACGAGCGTCTTGTTGACGGCGTTCTGGGTGAAGTCGAGCCGGGCGAGGCCACTGCGCGAAGACTTCGCCCACTCCCACGACACGAGCTTTGGCACGGTTGCGCCAACGATGCGCGAAAGGGCCTCGACCCAGCCGCGCGTTTCGTCGTACGTGTAACGCCCTCGCTCGACCGGCACCCAGATCTGGATGCCGCGCTTGCCAGTGACCTTGGGCAGTGCGGTGACCTCGAGATGTTGTAACGCCGCACGGTACAGCCGGGTGAGCGTGAGCACGTCTTCCCAGGTCGTCTTCTCGCCCGGGTCGATGTCGATCAACGCGTAATCCGGATGTCGATAGTCGCGTGTGGTCGAGGTCCACGGGTGAAGGTCGATCGTCGCGTGGTTGGCCAGCCACGCCAGCGTCGCGACGCTGTCGGCAACGATGTAGTTCGTCGATTCGCCGCGGCCGGCGTCTGGGTACGTCCAGCGGCGGATCCAATCGGGCGCATAGGCAGGGATTTCCTTTTGCCAGAAATGGCCGCCGGTGACGCCGTCCGGCCAGCGCCACAGGTTGACGGCGCGGTCGCGCAGGTACGGCAGCAAGGTCGGTGCGATCGTGACGTAGTAGCGGATCAGGTCGCGCTTTGTATACGGGCCGCCGCCAGTCCCGCCCGGGAAGAGCACCTTGTCGAGGTTGGTCAGCTTGATCGGACGACCGCCGACCTCCCACAGACCCTCCTTGTTCAAAGCGTCAAGGGCGGCCAGCTCGTCGGGCGTGGGCTCCTGCGCAGGTTCGGTGCTCGCTGGAGCTTCAGTGGGCGGCCGACCTCCCGCTTTTGGGCTCTTGGGCCCGACTGACGGCCTACGGCGTTTGGGCGCCTCCGACTCCTCTTCAGCCTCCCTCGTCGCCGTCTTCGTCGAGATGGCACGCTCGCGGACGACCTTCGTGGGGTCCTTGCCGATCTCGATTCCCTTGTACGCGGCCTGCCGCAGGTAATCGTCATCCGTCCATTCGCTGAACTCGACGCGGACAACCAGGCGCGGCTCTGACCAGATCGCGCCCCTGATGCGCGGCGGATTGACGACTGGCGGCTCGGCCAGCTTGTGAGCGTCGAGCTTCGTCTTGAGTTCTCGGATGGTGCGCTGGTCCAGGCCGCTGCCGACCTCACCCACGTACCTCAGATCCTTGCCCTCGTACACGGCCAGGATCAGCGAGCCCAGGTCGGCCCGGGCGCCTTTGCCCGGCTCGTAGCCGACCACCACGACCTCTTGCTCGCGCCTGATCTTGACCTTGAGCCACGCCTTTGATCGGCGCCCGGGCTCGTAGCGGCTGGTCCGCAGCTTGGCGATCATGCCTTCCAGGCCGCGCTGCTCCATGACCTCGTAGAAGGCCTTGCCGTCGCGCTCGATGTGAGCGCCAAATCGGACGTTCGGATGGTCGCGCAGGACGGTCTTGAGCAGGTGTTTGCGCTGTTCGAGGGGGACGTCGACGAGGAGCTGGCCGTCGAGGTAGATCAGGTCGAAGACGTAGTAGACGACAGGCGCGACGAATGTTGGGTCGCGCTTTGGCTTGCGGCTGCCCTGCGCCTGGCCACGCGGACCGAAGCGCCCCATGCCGGCGCGATCCTGTAGCAACGAAAAGGCCGGGTTGCCATCCTCGTCGAGTGCCACTACCTCCCCGTCCACGATCGCCTGCTTGGCGTTGATCCACGTTGGCAGCGCATTGGCGAGGTCGGGAAAGTAGCGCGACGCGTCCTGCTTGTTGCGCGTCCACAACCGCACTTTGCGATCGTCGACGACCGCCTCGACCCGATAGCCGTCGAGCTTGACCTCGAAGAACCAGTCGGGATCGTCGAACGGCTTATCCGCGGAAGTTGCCTTCATCGGGTCGACGAACTCCGGGAGCGTCGCGTCGCGCGCGCCGGAAAGGTCGATGTTTGCCTTCTCTGCGGGGGCGCGACTGTCCCACACCGCGTCACGGCCGGCCTTCACTTCGTCGTTCGTGCGTCCGGTCTTGACCGATTGCGGGAAGTTGTCGACGTCCCAGCCGGCATCCGCGTCCGCATCCTTCTTGTGAATGAGCAGCCAGTCATCCTTGCCCGACTGATAACCGCGCGTTTTGACCAGCGTGAAACGGCCTTTGAGCTTCTCGCCGTGAAGCCGGAACTTGAGCTCGCCGCCGGCTACTGCCTTGCCCGGATCATCCGTCTCCTCCGGCTCGAAGGCGCCCCAATCCCAGACGATCACGTCACCGCCTCCGTACTCTCCCTTGGGAATGACGCCCTCGAAATCGAAGTAGGAGAGGGGATGGTCCTCGACGTGCACCGCCATGCGTCGGTCGGCTGGGTTGAGCGAAGGTCCACGCGGGACGGCCCACGACATCAGCACGCCGTCAATCTCGAGGCGGAAGTCGTAATGGAGCCGCGTCGCTCGGTGGCGCTGGACTACGAAACGCCGACCCTCAGGAGGGGGCTGGGTTGGCGCCAATTCGCCCGCCGGCTCGGGCGTCTTGCCGAAGTCTCGTTTGCGGTTGTACTTGTCGAGCGACATCAGGGCGTCAGGTTATGCGGGCGCCGACGCGCCGACTAATCAGACGCCGGCTTGGTCGCGCGGCCAGGCAAGGTTGATGAGCACGGCCACCTCCTCACTCAGGAAGAAAGCACACAACGGCAGGTCTTCCTGTCCCCCCGTCAGCGATCGGGCATCGCCGAATAGGCGCCGACTACATGCCTGGTGTCTTTCCCAGCGGCTCGTTGATCGGCGAAGGAGTGGTCAGATCGCCCGCATCGGGCACGTCGTCGCCCAGATTTGAGGGGTCGTGACCGACGCGCAGCCCTATCGGCCCGTCTTGAGCGGCAGCTGCATCGGCGGTCTCTTGCGGTTCATTGGTCGACACCGTATCCGTGTGCTTCAGGTCTTCGCGTTCGGTCGGTTCGGTCGTATGCACGTCGCGGTTGTTCATGCGCGCAGCGTGCCTGCTGAGCGCTTGCGGACAGCCGAGCCGCGGCGACAAAGCGGTATCAGTCTGCTTTCAGCCGATGTGCGATCTTTGCGACGACGCTGAAACGGGCCATCTTGGACCGACGCTCATGGCAGACGCGGCATCCCTGCCACGATTTGGAGAAGCGCCACGCAAAGGACCGGAGGGCACCTCACCTGACAACCGAAGCAACCCAACCCGGCACGGGCACGGCCGCCGCCACAGATGCGACGCCTGCCCATCAAATATGGCCAGGCCAGCCGTATCCCCTCGGCGCCACGTTCGACGGCGCCGGAGTGAATTTCGCCGTTTTCTCGGAGGTGGCCGAGCAGATCGAGCTGTGCCTGTTCGACGAGTCGGGCAATGAGGCCCGTTTGCGATTGCCCGAGTCGACCGGTTTCGTGCGCCATGGCTATGTGCCCGGACTGAACGCGGGCCAGCGCTACGGGTTTCGAGTCCATGGTCCCTGGGATCCCGACAACGGACTGCGCTGCCTGCCGTCGAAGTTGTTGCTGGACCCGTACGCTCGGGCCATCGAGGGCAGCGTCAACTGGAACGAGGCGGTCTTCACGTATCGCTTCAACGATCCCGACGGCGCTCCCAATGATGTCGACAGTGCGCCGTACGTGCCGCGCTCGATCGTGATCAACCCGTTCTTCGACTGGAGCTCCGACCGGCCGCCGCGGCGGCCGTTGCACGAGACGGTCGTGTACGAGACCCATGTAAAGGGCTTCACGAAGCTTCATCCGGACATTCCTGAAGAGCTGCGCGGCACGTACGCTGGCCTCGCCCATCCCGCCGCGATCAGGTACCTGACGACGCTGGGCGTTACGGCCGTCGAGTTGCTTCCCACACACCAATTCATCCACGACTCGTACCTCGTCGACAAAGGCCTGCGTAACTACTGGGGCTACAACTCGATCGGCTTCTTTGCGCCGCACAATGACTACGGCTCGGGCAAGGGCCCAGGCGATCAAGTCGCCGAGTTCAAGAACATGGTCCTGGCGCTTCACCAGGCGGGTATCGAGGTCATCCTCGATGTCGTCTACAACCACACCGCAGAGGGCAACCATCTCGGCCCGACGCTGTGCTTTCGCGGCCTGGACAACGCCGCGTATTACCGGCTCGTCGATGGCAACCGGCGCTTCTACATGGACTACACGGGCACCGGCAACACCTTCAACGCCGAAAACGCCTATGCGCTGCAACTGATCATGGATAGCCTGCGTTACTGGACCCAGGAGATGCATGTCGATGGCTTCCGCTTTGACCTGGCGGCGACGCTGGGCCGAGAGGAACATGCAGTCGAACGGACGGCGGCGTTCTTCGACCTGATCCAGCAGGACCCGGTCGTGTCCCAGGTCAAGCTCATCGCCGAGCCGTGGGATGTGGGCGAAGGCGGCTACCAGGTCGGCAACTTCCCGCCGCTGTGGTCGGAGTGGAACGGCAAGTACCGGGATTGGGTTCGCGATTACTGGCGCGGCGAGGAGCGCACCCTGGCGGAGCTCGGCTACCGACTCACCGGGTCCTCGGACCTTTACGAAAGCAGTGCGCGGCGGCCGCACGCGAGCGTGAACTTCGTCACCGCCCACGACGGTTTCACGCTGCGCGACCTCGTCTCGTACAACTTCAAGCACAACGACGCCAACCTCGAGGGCCCCGGCCCAGGCAGTGACGACAACCGGTCGTGGAACTGCGGCGCGGAAGGAGCGACGGAGGATCCCGCGATCTTCGATCTCCGGCGTCGCCAACAACGCAACTTCCTGGCGACCCTGTTCCTGTCTCAGGGCGTGCCGATGCTCCTGGGCGGTGACGAGATAGGCCGGACCCAGCAGGGAAACAACAACGCCTATTGCCAGGACAACGAGATCAGCTGGTACGACTGGGAGCATGCCGACGCCGCGCTGCTCGGATTCGTGCAAGGGCTGATTGCGCTGCACCAGAACCACGCCGTATTCCGGCGTCGCCGATGGTTCCAGGGTCGACAGATCCACGGCGAACAGGTGTCTGACATTGGCTGGTTCGTGCCCGACGGCTCGCTTATGGACGACGCTCAGTGGAACGAGACGATGGCCAAGGCGATTGCCGTATTCCTATCCGGCGACGACCTGGGCACGGACTCGCGCGGACAGCAGCTGACGGACTCGACATTCCTCATGATGCTCAATGCGGCGTCCGATCCGGTGACGTTCAGGCTCCCGGAGCAACGCTGGGGCAGACGCTGGCGAGTTGTCTTCGACACGCGTGATCCGGACGTGCCGCGCCTCGCGCCGTCTTCGCCAGTGTCCGCGGTGCTGCCCGAGGCCGCGATGGAAAACGCGACGGATGCTGGTGAAGGCGCCGAGGTGCTCGGCCGAGACTTCCACGCGGCGGACAGCGAATACGAATTGACCGACCGATCCATCGTTTTGCTCGAGCGCGTCGACTGAGCCCGGGCCGGCTGGCGAAGGTTTGATGGGGGTCCCTCGCGCCACGTATCGGCTCCAGCTCCAGCCAGGCTTCGGCTTCGATCAGGCTGCGGCGCTCGCTGAATACCTGCACGACCTTGGCGTGAGCCATGTCTACTCGTCGCCGTATCTTCAGGCAGCCCCGGGCAGCACTCATGGGTATGACGTGGTCGACCCGCGTCGTGTCAACGCCGAGCTCGGTGGCCCAGTTGCCCATCAGCACTTCAGCGAGCGTCTCGGACAGCACGGGCTGGGCCAGGTTCTCGACATCGTGCCCAATCACATGGCGATCAATACCGCGGACAACCCCTACTGGTGGGACGTCCTCGAGAGCGGCCCATCAAGCATTTATGCGCGCTATTTCGACGTCGAGTGGGATGCCGTGGACCCACACTTCCGCAACACGGTTCTGCTGCCCGTGTTGAGCGATCACTACGGTCGCATCCTCGAGGCTGGCGGGATTGCCCTGGCGCGGGATCAAGAATCCTTCGTTCTGACGTACGAGGATCGGACATTCCCGGTTTCGATGCCCAGCCTTGCGACTCTTCTGGGTGCCGCCGGGCAGGCGTCCGGTTCTGACGAATTGGCGGTGGTCGCCGAGCACATGGCGGCGTTGCCAACAGGTCGCGATGAAACGCTGCGAGAACGCCGACACCGTCTTGAGGAGGTGCTCGGACTGCAACTGCGACGGCTGCTGGCCACGCCGGAAATCGCCACGGCCGTCGATGAGCTGGTGGCACGGGTCAACGCCGACACGGACCGGCTCGACGAACTGATCGAGCAACAGAACTACCGCCTCGCGTACTGGCGCGTCGCTCGTGAGGACCTCGACTACCGCCGCTTCTTCGACGTTACAGAGCTGGCCGGCCTGCGCATGGAGGATCCAACTGTCTTCGCCGAAACCCACCGACTCATCTTCGATTGGCTGGCTACCGGTGTGCTCGACGGTCTCCGCGTAGACCATCCCGACGGGCTGCGTGACCCAAGGGCGTATTTCGAGCGACTCCGAACCGAGGCGCCAAATGCCTGGATCGTGGCCGAGAAGATTCTCGAGCCCAACGAAGAGCTGCCAGCCAACTGGCCGATTGCTGGCACAACCGGCTACGACTTCCTGAACCTGGTCAACCGTCTGTACACGGATCCGAGTGGCGAGGCGCCGCTTACTGAACTGTACGAGGAGATCGCGAACGAGAAGCGCTCGTTTGCAGAGGTCGCCGAGGAGGCCAAGCGCCAGATCGTCAGCGAGGTGCAGGCGTCGGAGGTCAACCGACTGACGGACTACCTCGCCGCAGTCGTGATCGGGCATCGTCGCCAGCGCGACTACAGCCGCGGACAGCTGCGCGCAGTGCTTCGTGAGCTGCTCATCGCGTTTCCCGTGTACCGGACGTACGTCGAGGCCGAGTCGGGCACGATCAGCCGCGCGGACAGCGATTACATCAACAAGGCCTGTGCGTTGGCGATCTCTCGTCGACCCGATCTACCGGGCGATCTTTTCGAATTCGTCGCTGATTTACTGCTGCTCCGGGTGCGCGGCGAGCGCGAGTCGGAATTCGTGATGCGTTTTCAGCAGGTCACCGGGCCGGTGATGGCGAAAGGTATCGAAGACACCGCGTTCTACCGCTACAACCGGCTCGTATCAGCGAACGAGGTCGGTGGCGATCCGGGAACTTTTTCAGCGACCGTTTCTGAGTTCCACGAAGCGAACGTCAACGCAGTCAAGCATTGGCCTGGACGAATGCTTGCCTCGACGACCCACGACACAAAACGAAGTGAGGACGTCCGGGCCCGCGTCTCGACCCTGTCGGAGATGCCGGCGAAGTGGCGCACGGAGGTGAAGGCGTGGCGAAGGCTGACCGCTTCAGGTCGCGGAGCGCTCCTTGACGCGAACACGGAATACCTCGTCTACCAGACGCTCGCCGGGACCTGGCCGATCTCCGCCGAGCGGCTACTGGGCTACGTTCAAAAGGTGGTGCGCGAGCAGAAGCTGGCGACATCCTGGACCGACCCGGACGAGGAGTACGAGCGTGCGGTCTCCGAATTCGTTGGCGGGATTCTTGAAAACCAGGCTTTCGTTGAGCGCGTCGACCAATTCGTGGCCGGCCTGGCGCCCGCCTGGCAGGTGTCGGCACTCGCCCAGGCGCTCCTGAAGTTGACGGCGCCAGGCGTGCCGGACATCTACCAGGGCACTGAGACCTGGGACTTCAGCCTGGTCGATCCGGACAATCGCAGACCCGTCGATTACGACATGCGTCGGACCCTGCTGGACACGGCTCGAATGGCGAGCGCACGCCAGGCGCTGGAAGGTCTCAGCCATGGCCTCACGAAAATCTGGCTGATACACCGGGTTCTGGCTCTCCGCACTCGGCTTCCCGAAGCATTCGCGCTCGACGCGGCATACCAACCGCTCGAGGTTCGGGGAGGTCGCGCCGAACACGTTGTCGCGTTCATGCGCGGAGCCGACGTCGTCGTGGTCGTGCCGCGACTGCTTCGCAGGCTTGGTTGGCCGCGGGTCGAGTGGGCCAAGACCACGGTGCAGCTGCCCGCCGGCACCTGGCGCGACGAGCTCAGTGAGCTCGAGCGGGCGGGCGGGCGTGTGGCGCTCAAAGAACTTCTTGACGAATTTCCGATGGCACTCTTGGTCCGGAGTTCCTGATGACCGACTTTCCACTGCGCGTGTGGGCGCCAACCGCGACGCACGTCGACGGAGTTGTTGGCGCTCGGCGTATCGCGCTGGAGCCGACCGGCGACGGATGGTGGCTTTCGAACGAGCGCCTGTCGCCGGGTACCGATTACAAATTCAGCCTCGACGGCGGTGCGCCCGTTCCAGATCCAAGATCACGCTCGCAGCCGAACGGCGTTGACGGACCGTCGCGCATCGTCGATCCGGCTACGTTCCAGTGGACGGACAGCGAGTTTGTGCCAACGCGATTGGATCGGGCAGTTATCTACGAGCTGCACATCGGCACGTTCTCGAACGATGGAACGTTCGATGGCGCAATCGGCCACCTCGATCACCTCGCCGCACTCGGCGTAACCCATGTCGAGCTGATGCCCGTCGCCGAGTTCAGTGGCGAGCGCGGCTGGGGATACGACGGCGTCGACCTCTACGCGCCACATCACCTCTACGGCGGGCCCGAGGGAATGGCCCGTTTCGTCGATGCGGCGCATGCCAAAGGCGTCGCCGTCATCCTCGACGTCGTCTACAACCACCTCGGGCCTGCCGGCAACTACCTGACCCAGTTTGGGCCGTACTTCACCGACCACTATTCAACTCTCTGGGGCAGCGCCGTGAATTTCGACCGAGCTGGGTCGGACGAGGTGCGTCGCTTCTTCATCGACAACGCCCTGATGTGGCTGCGCGACTATCACGTTGACGGACTGCGTCTGGACGCCGTGCATGCCATGTTCGATATGTCGGCCGTGCACTTCCTCGAACAGCTCGGGCTCGACGCCCACGAGCTCGGCGAGACGCTCGGACGATCCAAGGTCATCATCGCCGAGAGCGACCTCAACGACCCGCGCCTCATTCGGCCGCTCGACCAGGGCGGCTACGGTCTCGACGCGCAATGGAGTGACGATTTTCACCACGCCTTGTTCACGGTCCTGACCGGCGAGGACAACGGCTATTACGCGGACTTCGGCACGATCGAGGATCTAGCCATAACGCTCACGCGGGGCTACCGCTATGCAGGGGAGTACTCGCGTCACAGGCGCCGTCGGCACGGTCGGCCCTCGCCCGGCCTGGACGGCCGTCGGCTGGTCGGCTATCTCCAGGACCATGACCAGGTGGGTAATCGGGCGCTCGGTGAACGAAGCTCGCAGCTGATGTCAGCACGGCTGCTGAAGATCGGCGCGGCCCTGGTGCTGACCGCTCCCTTCGTGCCGATGCTGTTCATGGGCGAGGAGTGGGCCGCCAGCACGCCGTTTCAGTACTTCACCGACCACGGTGACCCACAGCTGGGCGAGGCCGTCCGACAAGGGCGCAAACAGGAGTTCGCGGCATTTGGCTGGGACCCCGCTTCGATCCCCGATCCACAGGACGTCGAAACCTTTCGACGTTCGCAGCTCCGCTGGGACGAGCTGTCGGAGCCGGCCCACGCGGACATGCTTGGCTGGTACCGGTCATTGATCTCGTTGCGCGCCGACTATCCCGAGTTGAGCGACGGCAATCTCGAGGCTGTCGAGGTGGAATTTGACGAGCAATCGCGCTGGCTGGCCCTGCTCCGAGGCCGCGTGCTGGTCGCGATCAATTTTGGCGAAGAGGTTGCGTCACTTCCGTGCGGCGGACGCAGCATCAGGCTGAGCTCCACAGCTGGAACAGAGCGAGATGGCGATCGGCTGTTCCTTGCGCCAGAGAGCGTCGCGCTGTTGATCGGCGACTAGCTGAGGGTAGGCGCCTCGTCGCCGACGAGATCCTCAACCTCCGACGGTGGCTTCTCGGGGCTGAGCGGCACGGGCGACTCGCGCGCCTGGAGCCGTTCCATGACCACCAGGATCATGGTGATCAGCGGGACGGCGAATAACGCGCCGGGTATTCCTCCGATCACCCCACCGGCAAGGATGCCGACGAACACGAGCAACGGCGGGACGCCGATCGTGTTGTGCATGACCAACGGAACCAGCACGTTGCCCTCGATGAGCTGAATGGCGAAGTAAACGCCCGCGACGAGCAGGACCGTCTCTGGTTGCCCGGTCAGGGCAGCCACGACCAGCGCCGGAATGGCGCCGATCGCCGGCCCAACCAGTGGGATCAGCTCACACAGCGCGGCGATCAGGCCCAGCAGAAGCGGGCCCTGAAGCCCGATCAGGAAATAGGCGATCGTCGTGGCGACTCCGACGAAGCCCATCAGGATCAGCTCGCCGCGTACCCAGCCGCCCAGTCGCAGTTCGATCTGGTTCCACGCCTCACGTGCTCCGCCGCGGCGCGTGGCAGGGATCAGAGCGAGCGCAAAGCGTTGCAGGCGCGCCCGCTCGGTAAGCCAGAAATAGACCATGGTCAACACCGAAACGATGCTGATGACCGCCTCTGCCGCAGTGAAGCCCAGTTGCAACAGCTGATCGGGTGGCGGTGCCTGGACGGCCGATGGCTGGATCGCCTTCTGGAACGAGTCGATCAGACCGATCAGCGCCACTGAGACCGGCTTCGGCTCGACCGTTTCCGCCCAATCATGCGCGTTGGCAAGCAACGGGGTCGCCCGTGCGCCAATGTCGCTGAACTGGTTGATGGCGCCCGGCACCACCAGAAGAACCAGCGCCGCGAGACCCAGAAAAAAGATGAGATAGACGAGCAACAGCGTGGCACCGCGCCGAAGGGGCGTGCGCGTGCGAATGCTGTCGATGAGCGGCTCGAGCGCGGAGGCCAGGAGCAGCGCGATGAACACGAGGATCACCACGGGCATGCCCAGCAGCAGGACATAGATCAAGGCGACCGCGATCGCGGCGCCGAGCGTAAGCGCGGCACCGCGCGTGAACCAGCGGAAGGCATCGGCGCGCATCGACGTCATTCTGTATGTGCCCGTCCGCCCGGGGAATTGCAATAACCATTGCAACTGCAACGTATTCGATACGCCGAAGGTGCCCGAAAACTGGACCTCCGCCGGTACTCTGGAAGTCCAAGGAGGTTCGCTTTTTGAACAGCCAACCACTCGTGCTCGTCGCCGATGACGAGCCGCGCATCACCAAACTCGTCGCATTGACCCTGCATGACGAGGGATTCCGAGTCGTCACGGCGGGGGGCGGAGAGGAAGCACTCAAGAAGGCGGAGGAAATCCGTCCTGACATCGTCTTGCTCGACATCGTCATGCCGGACCTCGATGGCATCGAGGTTATGCGCCAGTTGCGCGAATGGCGGCCGGTGCCGGTCATTCTGTTGACCGCGAAGGGCTCGACCAGCGACAAGGCCAAGGGTCTCGACCTCGGCGCCGATGACTACATCGCGAAGCCCTTCCACCCGGACGAGCTTGCGGCGCGGGTGCGCGCAGTGTTGCGCCGCGCCAGTGGCGTCTCGCCGGGCGCCGGCATAGTCGCGTTCGGCGACATCGAGATCGACCTCGAGCGCCGGTTGCTGACGAAGGGTGGCGAGCTTGTCTCGCTCAGCCGAACGGAGTGGTTGCTGCTGCAGCACCTCGCCGCTCATGCCGGCAAGGTCGTCCTGCACACCGAGCTTCTGACCAAGGTCTGGGGCCCCGAATATCGCGACGATCTGCAGTACCTGCGCGTCTGGATCAGCCGCGTCAGGCGCAAGCTTGGTGCGGCGCCGGGTGAGGCAGGTCCCATCAAGACATTCCAGGGGATTGGCTACGTCCTCGATGTCGAGGGCAACCTGGGCGACTCGTCGACCAATCACAGCTCGTCAACGACCGAGCGTGAGCCAGCCAAGACGCCCGCCGCCGAGGCGCCTGCACCGGAGCCCGCGACGGCCTGACCGAGTCTGGCCATATACATCGCAGACTGAAAGCGCGCCCGGCAATTGCCGGGCGCGCTTCGTTTCCGCCGTGGTTTGCGTTCGGCTAATCGTTGGCAGCTGTACGCGCCGCGCGCCTTACTGCTGTCGCCGTCGAGTTGGTGCCGCGCCGGTTGACCACCGTCAGCGCCATGGCAACGGCCGGCAGTGCCGCGATCGCGACAAGGAATCTGTTGGCACCGCTGAGGAACAGAGCCGCAGCCATTCCAAGCGAAAAGCTGGTGCCGATGACCAGTGCATCATTGGGCATCTCATCGAGGCGGCGCTGCGTCTCGTTGGCGGCGTCCTGGACCGTTGCCACGGCGTCGGGCAACTTGTCCGCTGCCTTTTGTGCGCTGGTTCGTGCCATATCCGCCGCGTCCTGAGACGCGTTCATCATGGCGGTACCGACACCGCCCGTGTCCCGGTTGCTTCGCTGACTTGACTCGGCCACGTCAAAACTCCTTAACAGGTTCGTATGCCCTGGATTCTGCCGGGGGAGCAGTGGCCAATGCTCGCGCGACACCCGTGACCGTGCTATCAGGCTGGTTACAGCATGGCCTCGTTCAATCGGGCCGGAGAATCAGGGCGCAGGAGTGGGCGTGGGTGTGGGTTTCGGCTTCGGCGTCTTGGTTGGCTCCGGCGTAGGAGTCGGCTGTCCGCCGCCAGGAGTCGGAGTCGGTGATGGATTGGGCGGTGGCGTTACACCCGGCGGCGGCGAAGGAGTTGGGACTGTCGTGCAGTCTACGGGCGCGATGTAACCGCCCCAGTCGGTAAGGCCGAATAGATGCGCGGTGCGCCCGCCGTTGACACCCCGGATGCCCACGCCGCGGCGGGCGCGATCCATCCAGTCGGTATCGGCGTCGATCCAGCGCGACGGCTCGCCTTCGGTCGTCTCGGCATTGGCGATATCGACGAACCATCGGCCACAGGTCTGACGATAGAGCAGGCCGTTGGGATCGATTTGATCGGAGCCGCCCGGCTGAGTGCCGTCGATGAAGTACTCGGTTCGCGTCGCCTCAGTCCATGGTCCGGGGGCCCCGCCCGAGTAGGCGTCGATCGTGGTGGCGACAATGCCTGACGGTGGTGGCGGGAACTGGGCCACGGGCCAGCCGCGCGAAAGCTCGCGCAGGAATGACGACCAGACACGGCCTGGGCCGTCCGCGGCCACGATCGAGACATCGCCACCCAATGGCGGAGAGTGGTCGCTGTTGCCCATCCAGACCGATGCCACGATCTGTGGCTGGCTCGGGTCGGCGGGTGGAGCGAGGTAGCCGTACGCAGACAAGTCACGCAGGTCGTTCGTGGTGCCGGTCTTGGCCGCGGCCGGCCGGCGATCGCTGCCGGGAATGAGCGGGTCGCCGACTACGTTGTCGATCTCGAGGCGCGGGCCAAAGATCGTGTTCACAGCCGGATCCGTGGAGTCCTTCAGGATGTCCGACATCAGCCATGTCGCCTGCTGGGTCATCAGCTGCTTGGGCTGGTTCAGGCCGTCGATCGGGATCTGGTTGCCGTTGGAGTCGACTATCTCGAGGATCGTTCGCGGCTGGTTCTGGACGCCGCCGTTGGCGATCGTCGCGTAAGCGGAGGTGAGCTGCACCATGTTGGTCTCCGCCGTGCCGATGGCTCCGGCGAGGCCCGCAGCCTCCAGCTGGTTGTCGCCGCGGACGAAGGTGATGCCGAGTTGATGGGCGAGGTTTGCGACGTTATCGACGCCGATCCGATCGAGTGCGCGGATAGTCGGGATGTTGAGAGAGTAGCTGAGGGCCTGGCGCATCAGCACGGGACCGCGTTCCTTCAGGTCGGCATCGCGCGGGAACCAGCCGCGGGCGAATTCGGTGACCACATCCATGAGCAGTGAGCCGGGTGTGATGGTCTTGTTGTCAAAGCCGGTGACGTACACGAGCGGCTTCCACGCCGATCCGGGCTGTCTATAGCCGCGGCCGGCCACGTCGAACTTGGGGTCGAACTGGGGCGAAGCCAGGTCATCGCAGCTGTAACAGGCGCTGCCGACATAGGCGACGATGTCGCCTGATCTTGCGTCCATCGCCACGAGTGCGCCGTTATGGATGTCGAGGCCATGTAACGCCTCGATCCACTTTCGATCCTGGCCAAGTCCCTGCGCATCGATATCCGATTCCATCTGGTCGACCGTTTCGTTGGGCAGGATGGTGCCCGCGGCAACATATTTCTCGGCGAGAGCCTGGGCATTCATATCGAGCGTGGTGATGATCTTGTAGCCGCCCGTCTCGGCCGGAGCGCGGTCGGCCAGGATCTGGTCCAGCTGGCTCTTCATGTAATAGACGAACTGCGCCGCCTTGAACTGCTGCGGGGCCGGCGGGTGCAGGATGATCGGCTCGTTGAGCGCCTGCTGGAGCTGCTCGGGGGTCAGGCGAATGAAGTGGCCGTGGCCTTCGGCGAGGGCCGTCAGAATGAAGTTGCGACGCTGCACCGGCGGCGGCAATGGCTCCCCGTTGACCGACTGAGTGGGCACCACATAGTTGCCGTTTGCGTCCGGAATGGGGTTGCCGTCGGCGTCCTGGTTGACCCACTTGTACAGGTCATAGCTGTCCGGTGCCTGGGGCATGCCCGCCAGCAAGGCGGCCTGCGCCGGTGTCAGAACCTTCAGATCCGTGATGCCGAAGTAGATCTGTGCGGCGGCGGCTACGCCGTACGCCTGGTGGCCGTAATAGATCTGGTTGAGGTACGCCGTGATGATTCGTTCCTTGCCCGCCTCGCCGGGAAACGCGTCGGTCAGGGCCTTGGCCTGCAGGATCTCCTTGATCTTGCGGATCGTCTGGTCGCCCTCGATCACATCCTCGGGCAAGAGGCGGGCGCGGACGAGCTGCTGGGTGATCGTCGAGGCACCGCGGTCGCTGGAGCCGGTGATGTTCTCCAGCAAGGCGGAGGCAATCGCGTTCGGGTCATAGCCCTCGTTGTCCCAGAAGGTACGGTCCTCGACCGCGATAGTCGCATCGAGAAGGACCTTGGGTATGTCGTCGTACGTGACGACGTGGCGGAACTCATCCTGGAAGGTTGCCAGCTGCACGGTGCCCGTGCGGTCGTATACGACCGACGGCTGTTCGTAGTCGAGCTGGTCGAAGCTGGCGACTGAGGGCAGCTCGGCTTTCATCTCGGCGATGAACGACAGGCCCGTGGCGATGCCAAGGACGGTGATGAGCGAGACGGCGAAGATGACGCCGAAGAAGACCACGAAGCCGCTGGCAACGTAAGTGCCCACGCGGCTGGTTGGCCTGGGACGGGCCGTGACACGAGTCAGGGCCATGCGTCTCAGGGCCGGGTTCTGTCTGTGATTGCCGTTACGCGAGCGATAGCGCGCCGGCTGACCTCGATACACCGATCAGGATTGTCTTTCAGGTGCGCGATCGATGCACGTTGATCTGCGCGGTGGGGTCATGCGAGCGTGGACGCTCGGTGGGCTGTTCGAGTGACGGTAGCTCCTCAACATGTGAATTGGCTGAAAGTGACCCGTCCAGGTAGGCATCGATCACGGCGGGATGTATGTAGCCGCTGCGTGCCACGGCCGGTGTGTTGCCAAGGACCTGTGCAACTTCGGCGACGGCGGCCTTGACGCGCGCCTTCGTCGGCGTCTCACCGTCGAGCGGCTTGAGCGCCCGGATCGCAAGCACTGTCCCGGCCCATGTCCGGAAATCCTTGGCCGTGAAATCGCTCTTCATCGCGTCGCGCAAGTATTCGTTGACGTCCTCGGAGCTGACTGTCTGCGCATGTCCGTCGTCGTCCACGTACTCGAAGAGGCGCTGGCCCGGCAGGTCCTGGCATTGGCGAACCACCCGCGCCAGCCGCCGGTCGCGGATGCCGACGCTGTGACTGACGCCCGACTTTCCGCGGAACGTGAACTTCACCGACTCGCCTCGGACTTTTGCATGGCGACGGCGCAGGGTCGTCAGGCCGAAGGAGCTGTTCTGCCGGGCGTACTCCTCGTTGCCCACGCGAATGAGCGTCATCTCGAGTAGCCGAACGACCGCGGCCAGAACCTTGTCACGCGGCAATCCCCTGCGCCGCAGGTCACGCGCGACGCGGCGGCGCAGACGCGGAAGAGCGCGCGCGAAAGCGATGGTTCGCTCGAACTTCGCTTCGTCCCGCGTTCGCGACCAGGAGGAGTGGTATCGGTACTGCTTTCGCCCGCGCGCGTCGCGGCCGGTTGCCTGGATGTGGCCGCGCGCCGAGGCGCATATCCAGACGTCTGTCCACGCCGGCGGCACTGCCAGCGCGCGGATTCGGGCGAGCTCGTCCGAGGCGCGAATGATCGCGCCATCGGGCGCCCTGTAACTGAAGCCCTTTCCGGCGCGCTTGCGCGTGATTCCCGGCTCGTCGTCATTGACATAGCGCAGCCCGACCGCGCGGGCCGCGTGCTCGTTGGGGTTTTCGTCGCTCACTGCGACCACGCTACGGACTTGCCGCGCTCGCGGTCGATGGGATGCGGCCGCATATGTCGTTGCACTTCAGTTTCAGGTCTTAACGCAGTTGCATGGCGCGTGCCATCGGGGCAGTGCGGCATGCAAGTGGATGAGCGCGACGATCACCTGCGCGGCCCTGGATCCAGTCATCGCTACGAGAGGAGAGCGTGTCCACTCCCGCGCCCGATTTTGTCGTCCAGCTCGATCACGTGGCCAAGAGCTTTGGCGACGTGGTCGCTGTGAACGACGTCTCGATGCTCGTCGGCCGGGGCACGGTGCTGGGCGTCATCGGGCCGAGCGGGGCCGGCAAGACCACGACCATCCGCATGATCTCAGGAGGCCTTTACCCGGACAGCGGATTCGTGCGGGTATTGGGCGAGGATCCACGCCACTTTCACCGGCGGACGCGCGAAGCCATCGGGTACATGCCTCAGCTTTTCGTGCTTTACCCCGACCTGACGGCGAAAGAGAACGTCAACTTCGTCGCATCGCTCTTTGGCATCCCACCGTGGCGGAGGAGTGCCCGCATCGAGGAGGTGCTGAGGCTTGTCGACCTGTGGGACGCGCGCGATCGCCGAGCTTCGCAGATGTCGGGCGGCATGCAGCGCCGGCTTGAGCTGGCCTGTTCGATGGTCCACCAGCCGACGCTGTTGATCCTCGACGAGCCAACTGCCGGCATTGACCCGGTCCTGCGGACAAATATCTGGCAGGAGATAGCTCGTCTCCGTTCAGCGGGCGTAACTGTCCTGGTTACCACCCAGTACGTGGCAGAGGCCGAGTACTGCGACTCCGTCGCGCTCATCTCGGGCGGCGATCTCGTCGCTCTGGCAACGCCGGCTGATCTGCGCAAGATGGCACTCGGCGGCGAGGTGATCGAGGTCTCCACGCGCGATCCAATCGATGTGCAGCGCCTGCCCCCTGTTCCGGGTGTCGTCTCGATGCGCCAGACGGGGCCGCGGTCGCTGTTGGTCGTGGCCGAGGATGCCGGCACTGCCAACCCGCGCGTCAACGACGCGGTCGATGCCGCAGGCAATGCGATCGAGTTCATCCGCGAGTACCGACCGACATTTGACGAGGTCTTCACCGCGCTCGTCACTGCCTACGCGCAGCGGCATCCCGCCGCGACGCCAGGGCAGGCCGTCACTCCGGCGGCGCAGTGATGCGCGAGCTGTTCGTCGGTCCGTTCAAATCGGTCGTACGCATCTGGGCGCAGGTGCGCAAGGAGCTCATCCAGGTCCGCCGCAGGCCCGGTGCTTTCTTCAGCCTGGTGCTTGGGCCCTTCCTGATCATGGCGGTGTTCGGGCTGGGCTATACGGGTACCCGCCGCGCGCTTGATACGGCGATCGTCATACCCGCCGACGTCGGCCTGCCCTCGGACCCGGGCTACTACCAGAGTCTCGCCGGTCCGGCAATCAACGTCGTCGAGGTATCGGCGACTTCCCAGCAGCCAATGGCGGATCTGGCAGCGCAGAAGCTCGACATGGTCGTCGTCGCGCCCACGAACGCTGTGCAGACCTTCGAGTCAGGACAGCAATCCACGATCCAGGTCTCGATCAATGAGGTCGATCCGGTTGCCGCTGGATACGCCGGCTTCATCGCAACCGTTCTGAACCAGAAGATCAACGAAGAAATCATCAAAGAGGCTGCAACCGGAGGCCAGGTCGAGCAGACGATCAATGTGCCCCCGGAGGTCGTGGCCGCGCCGACGGTCGTCAATCTGAGCAATGTGGCGCCGAGCGCGCCGTCCATCGTGGGTTTTGCGGCTCCTGCCGCACTGGCGCTGATGCTTCAGCACATGGCCGTGACGCTGACGGCCCTGTCGTTCATTCGTGAACGGCTGTCCGGTGCCATGGAGCTGTTTCGTGTTTCACCGACCAACTCGCTCGAGCTCGTGCTCGGCAAGTACCTGGGTCTGGGCATCGTCAGCGCGATCGTCGCGGCGATTTCCGGAGTGCTGCTGGTGACAGTGCTGGGAGTCCCGCTGCTTGGCAGCCCGTGGCTCGTGGCAGGCGTTATCGCGCTGCTTGTATTCGCCAGCCTGGGCATCGGGCTGGTCATCTCGATCATCTCGGACTCGGAACGCCAGGCCGTTCAGCTGGCCTTGTTGCTGCTCCTGGCGTCGGTCTTCTTCAGCGGCTTCGTCCTGCCCGTCAACGAGTTCCACGAAGGAGTCCAGTACCTTGCGTATCTCCTGCCGGTGACCCACGGCATTCGCTTGCTCCAGGACCTGATGCTGCGCGGTGACACGACGGCGTGGTGGCAGCTTGGTTCGCTGGCTGGGCTCGGAATTGTCTTCCTGCTGCTGTCGGTGATACTGCTGCGGCGTCAGATGAGACGCGCCTAGGGCGCGCCTGACGGCCGAAGAGGGACGCGATGCGCAGCAGTCGGGCACGTCTCCGCGTTGTCGGAGCCGCTCTGGCGATCTACGGGCTGATCGGCATAGCCATATTCGTGGTGGTCGCGGTGGGCGTTGCCCGGCCACTCGAGCGCGCCGAGCGGCTGTCCGAGTCGGTCGATCAGGAGCGCGCCGCGCTCGTCGACTCGCTCCGCCAGGCCGAGACGACGATCCGGGGCATGTCGACGAGCGTGTCCAACATGGACACCAGCCTTGGCGATGCCAAGACCGCTATCGACCAGGCGACGTCAATCGCGCACCAGGCTGCTTCGAGCATGTACGGCCTGCGCGACGCGATGAGCCTGTCGATATTCGGCGCCCAACCGCTCATCGGCCTGGCGACCAACTTCGATACGACCGGCCAGAACCTTGACCAGCTGGGCACAGACGTCGCGGCCATCGGCACAGCCCTGGAACAGAACCGTGCCGACGTGGCGACCACATCCCAGAACCTCACGGACCTTGCAGACTCCGTGCATGCTCTGACCCAGACCGTCGAGGACGGCCCAGCGGTGGCCATCTCATCGACGACGCTCGACGCGATTCGGCTCGCGCTGTATGCCGTGACCGCCTGGATGACACTCCTCGCCGTGGGTTGCCTGGTCAGCGGGCTGTTCCTTCTGAGCGCGAGCCGCCGGCCGGTCCCATAGAACGCAAACGGGTTTTCATTCCCCGCGGGGTGGTCAGGCAGCCCTTCTTGATCGCTGAGTTGCGCGCGGTCGAGCCGGCGATTTGGTCGGCGCGCCGGCGGATTTGGCGGACTTCGCACTGGACAGCGATGCCTGGAGCGCCTCCATCAGATCGACCACCTTGGGTTGAGGCTTGCGGCGCTTGGCCGATCTCTGATCGCCCTTCATTCGGCGCTCGATGAGCACCAGCAACGCCCCGCGGAACTCATCCTTGTACTGGTCCGGATCGAAATGCGATGCCAGCGAGTCAACCAGCGTGCGCGCCATCTCCAATTCGCGCGAAGTCGGAGCCGCGGACTTGCCCGAAGGCAGATCGAGATCCGATATCGAGCGGATCTCGTCCGGCCAGTACATGGTCTCCAATGCCAGCGTCTCTTCATAGACGCGCAGCGTCGCCAGGCGCTCCTTCGATCGAATCGCCACCCGTGCCACGGCTACCCGGCCGGTCTCGGACAGCGCCCGACGCAACAGGTTGAAAGGCTTGACGCCGACATCCTGTGGCTCGAGGTAGTAGCTCTTCTCGAAATAGATCGGATCGATCTCGTCCATCTCGACGAAGTCGCCAATGTCGATCGTGCTGGCTTTCTCCGGTCCCGCCTCGTCTATCTCGTCCTTGTCCATCACGACGTACTCGCCCTTGCTCACCTCGTAGCCACGCGCGATCTCGTCCCACGGAACTTCCTTGTCTTCCTCGGAGCAAAAACGCTTCTCCACGATCCGCGCCCCGTCCTTCTTGTGGACAAGGTGGAAGCCAACGTCTTTCTGCTCGGTCGCCGCGTACATCTTCACCGGGATGGTGACCATGCCGAAGTTGATGGCACCTCGCCAGATTGACCTCATACGCTCACCTCCTCAGTCATTTGCCTCGATCGGCTCAGCACCGTCGTCGTCGTGCGCGACAAGACCATGTCGTTCCAGCCAGCCGGTGCGCAGGAAGCGCAGGAGCAGCAGCAGGAGAACCGCGGAGCCGACTCCCAGGATGTACAGCCCGGCGCCAATGACCAGGCCGACCGCCGCCACGGCCCACATTCCAGCTGCGGTCGTCAAGCCGACGATTCGATTGCGCATGTGCAGGATCGTTCCGGCGCCAAGAAACCCGATGCCGGTAACGATCTGAGCCGCCACTCTCGCCGCAGCGTCACCACCGCCGAAACCTGCGATGGCGCCGGCAGTGAAGATTGCCGCGCCCATGCCGATGAGCGCGTAAGTTCTGACACCGGCGGGCTTGCCGGCAAGCTCTCGCTCCAGGCCAACGACGGCCGCGACGATACCGGCGACGAGGACCCGGATGAGCGCCTCGACTTGTGGGTCATGCAGGATCGTGTTGAGATCCAGCGCAGGCATGCTGTCCTCCCGACTACAAAGTCTCCGCCGGACCGCGTGACGGACGGCGATGCAAAAGCCCCCAATCCGTTGCGGTCTACTTTCGCGCAGCCTTGGCCATGCGCGTGCGACGATTGACGCGCCGTGAACACTGCATTTCGCGCCGCTTCAGACGAGAAGCTGCCGGTCGATGATCCGGTCCTGCGTGATCCTGGCCTCGATCTGGCAATGCTCGCCACGCATTGGTCGTCGTATGGGGCGCGCCGGCCCATGACCGCAGAACAGATGCGCGGCGCAGACCGGCGCGCCCAGAGGCTCGGCATTGCCGCCCGCGAGCTGATGGAACAGGCGGGAACGGCGGTCGCTGCGGCGGCACGGGCGCTGCTCAACTCCACCGACCGGCCATCAGGCGGTACGGCGCTGTTTCTGTGCGGTCCGGGCAACAACGGCGGCGATGGCTTTGTGGCGGCGCGAGTCCTCGCCAGCTACGGCATTGCCACCTTCGTGGTCCTCGTCTCAACAGACGACCGGCCCCGAACTCTGGACGCAGCAGCGAATTGGGATGCGCTCGATGGCCTGTCCCACGTGGACAAGATGCATGCCGCGAGCGCCCACGACGTTGGCTTGCTGCTGAATGGCATCGAGCGCGCCGCACTGGTGGTCGATGCGCTGCTCGGCACCGGTGTCACGGGTCCACTGCGCGACCCGATCAGCTCCGCGGTGGACGTCTGCCTCGCAGCGCGGCGCAACGGCGTCCCCATCCTCTCAGTGGATACTCCGACTGCGCTCGACTTGACGTCGGGACACCAGTCGGAGCCCAACGTCCGGGCCGACTTGACCGTCACCTTCCACCGACCAAAGGAAGGTCTGATCACAAGGACCGGCCGCATATTTGCCGGCAAGTTGCTCGTTGCACCCATCGGCATCCCCATACAGGCCGACGTGGGCTGACCCGTGACCGATCAACAAGATCCAGCTCCAAGTCGGCGCCCCGTTCGCGACCGAGATGTGCTGTTGACCGCGGCGCTCATCGTGGCCGGGGTACTGATCGTGGCACGCATCACCGGTTTCGTGCCCGCACTCGATGACGCCATCGGACTGGAGCCAGTGGTCATCGTCGGCATGATCGTGGTCACGATCATCGTCCTCGTCTTCGCGCTTCGTCCGCGCAGGTCGAAGGATTAGCGGCTAGCGATCGCCCCGGGCGCAGGGATCAAAGCGACGCTCTTCGCCCCGCAAAAGGCGGGCGATGTTGTCGTGGTGCGCGACCCAGATGATTGCCGCGCCCACGACGCCGAAAAGCAGGTGTGCGGGCGGATTCCAGCCGAGCACCACGAAAACGCCGATGAAGAAGGCCCCTGCTGCGCTGGCCAGCAGGGAGCCCAGCGAGACGTATCGGGTGATCCAGATCGTGCCGAAGAAGAACGGCGCCGCCAGCAGAACGGCCAGTGGCTGGATGAAGAGCGTGGCGCCGATGCCGGTTGCCACACCGCGGCCGCCGTGGAAGTGCAGGAAAATCGATAGCCACGCGCCCAGGACGCACCCAATGCCGGTCAGTGCCACGCCCAGGGGCGAAGCGCCAAAGTACGTGGCCAGCAGAACCGGCACGAAGCCCTTGAGCACGTCGAGCACAGCGACCGCCACCGCGCGGCGTGCGCCCATTGCTCGAAGTGCGTTCGTGCCGCCAGTTCGGCCGCTGCCCACGGTTCGTGGATCGCGCGCGCCGGTCGTCCGGGCCACGATGACGCCCATCGGCAGCGACCCTGCCAGATAGCCCAGGACGACGAACACGACGTCGACTAACGGCTGCGCCATAACGTCCGGGAGTATCGCGTTTCCTTGCGAGGTTCTGGGGCCGCGCGTACCATCCGGCGCGATGATCCCCAGCGTCGCGCAGGCTGACTGAGCGTGGCAGTCGGCTCCTCCAACAGCTTCGACCTGATCGTTCTCGGCGGCGGGACTGGAGGGTACTCGGCGGCATTTCGAGCCGGTCAGCTGGGCCTCAAAGTGGCGCTCGTCGACGAGCAGCCCAGGCTCGGCGGAACGTGCCTGATGTGGGGCTGCATCCCGACCAAGGCGATGCTCGAATCGGCCGAGCTGTATGAGCGCATGCACAAGAGCGCCGAATTTGGCATCCCGGTCGAGGGCACCATGCGCTTTGACTATCCGACCGTGGCCAAGCGTCGCGATGGCATCGTCGACCGACTGACCAAGGGGCTCGACGGCCTCGCAAAAAAGAACAAAGTGGAGGTCATCCGCGGCCGCGGAACCCTGCAGGGCGGCAAGAAGGTCCTGGTCAAGACGCTCGACGCTGATGGCAAGCCAGACGGCGAGCGCCCGCTTGATGCCACGGACGTCATCCTGGCCACCGGCTCCCGAGTGAAGTCACTGCCCGGCCTCAACCCCGACGGCCAGCGCATCATCACCAGCGACGAGGCCACACACAGCGACAAGCTGCCCGCCTCCATCATCGTCGTCGGCGCCGGCGCTGTCGGGGTCGAGTTCGCGAGCTTCTATCACGATGCGGGAGTGGATGTGACGCTCCTCGAGTATCTGCCGCGCGTCACTCCGCTCGAGGACGCGGAGGTTTCCAAGGACCTCGAGCGCTCATTCCGGCGGCGGAATCTAAAGACGATCACGTCGGCACGCTTCGATCCCGCGAGCGTCACCGCCGACGAAAGTGGCATATGCCTGATGGTCGGCAAGGAAGGCGAGGAGCCAAAGGAGCTGCGTGCCGAGCAGATGCTCGTCGCAACTGGTCGTGCCCCCAACTCGGACAACGTCGGTCTCGAGTCCACGCGCGCCAAGGTCGAGAAGGGTTTCGTCCAGGTGGACGGGCGGATGCGCACCGCAGAGCCGCACCTTTACGCGATCGGTGACGTCATCGGCGGCCTGCTCCTGGCGCATGTGGCCGCGCACGAGGGGATCGCGGCTGTTCATGCGATCGCGGGCGCGGAGGCGGAAACGGTCGACTATCTCAAGATGCCGCGCGCGACCTATTCCCGACCGCAGATCGCGTCGATTGGCCGCACTCAGGACGAATGTGAGCGCGACGGCCTCGCCGTCAAGATCGGCAAGTTTCCGTTCCAGGCCGACGGCAAGGCGCTCATCCGTGGCGAGTACGAAGGCTTCGTCAAGGTGATCGCCGACGCAAAGACAGACGAGGTGCTGGGCGTCCACATGATCGGTGGCAACGTGACCGACCTGATTTCCGAGGCGAGCCTGGGCATGATTCTCGAGACAACTGCATGGGAGATCGGTTCTGCGGTTCATCCACACCCGACTCTGGCCGAGGCCCTCGGCGAGGCGGCCCTCGCTGTCGACGGCAAGTCGATCAACTTCTAGCGCGGCACAACAGGGCGCAGGGAGACAGATGGCAACAACGAAGACCGAGGACAAGTCGGAAACGACATTCGGTTCAAGCCTTGGGCTGTCTCGCGATGAATTGCTCGAGATGTACCGGCTGATGGTCATCGCTCGCGCGGTCGACGAGCGCATGTGGATCCTCAATCGCGCGGGCAAGATCCCGTTCGTCATCAGCGGCCAGGGCCACGAAGGCGCCCAGGTGGGCCTCGCCTTTGCCCTGCGCCAGGGCCACGACTGGATGGTTCCTTATTACAGGTCGGTAGCGTCGCTGCTGACCTTCGGCATGAGCCCGCGCGAGATCATGCTCGCGCAGTTCGCGCGCGGCGTTGACCCGTCGTCGGGAGGACGCCAGATGCCCGGCCACTACGGGATCAAGGACCGCAACATCCTGTCCGTGTCGTCCCCCGTTGCCACCCAGATCCTGCACGCGACCGGCATTGCCTGGGCGGCAAAGCTGAAGAAGCAGGACGTCGTCGCGATCACCTACCTGGGCGAGGGATCGTCCAACCAGGGCGACTTCCACGAAGCCCTCAATTTCGCCGGCATACACAAGCTTCCGGTCATTTACGTTGTCGAGAACAACGGCTGGGCGATCAGCGTGCCCATGTCATTGCAATCTGCCGTGCAGGACATCGCGATCCGTGGCGCCGGCTACAACATGCCGGGCGTAATCGTGGACGGCGACGACGTGCTGAACTGCTATGCCGAGGGCAAGGCGGCGATCGATCGCGCGCGCAGCGGACAGGGACCGACGCTCATCGAGGCCAAGGTCACCCGACTGACCGCCCATTCCTCCGACGACCAGCAGACCAAGTACCGCCCGGCGGAGGAGATGGAGGCTGAGAAGGGTCGCGACCCGCTGCCGCGTTTCCGCGACCAGCTGCGCGAGGCGGGCATGCTCGACGAGGCGACCGAGGCGCAAATAACAGCAGAGTCGCGAAAGGTTGTCGAGGATGCGACCGAATGGGCCGAGTCTCAGGCAGAGCCGGATCCGGCGACGGCCCAACAGAACGTCTACGCCGACGAGCCGCCGGCGCGCATGGACGACCCGCTGTGGAACGGCGCGCGGTTCATCGGGGACGGCGGGCCGTGGGGCGCCCTCAGCGACGGCGGGGAGGGCTAGGCCGTGGCAGTCATGACCATGATCGATGCGGTTCGCGGCACGCTCGCCGAGGAGATGCGTCGCGACGAGAACATCGTCGTCCTGGGCGAAGACGTGGGCAAGAAGGGTGGCGTCTTCCTGGCTACCGACGGCCTGTACGACGAGTTCGGCGGCGATCGCGTGCTGGACACGCCGCTGACCGAATCGATGATCGTCGGCGTGTCGATTGGCGCCGCGGTCGCAGGCCTGCGACCCGTGCCGGAGATCCAGTTCGCCGACTTCATCTTCCCGGCGATGAACCAGATCCTGTCCGAGGCGGCACGCATGCGCTTCCGCTCGAACGGCGCCTTTGCGTGCCCCATGACACTGCGCGCTCCATACGGCGGTGGCGTCCACGGTGCGCTCTATCACTCGCAATCGGTCGAGGCCTTCTTCGCCCATATCCCCGGCCTGAAAGTCGTCATCCCGTCAACGCCGTACGACGTGCGCGGCCTGTTGCGCACCTCGATTCGCGACGATGACCCGGTGCTCTTCTTCGAGCACAAGAAGATGTATCGCTCCGTTCGCGGCGAGGTGCCCGACACGGATTACACGATCCCGATAGGCAAAGCTTCAGTCACCCGTGAAGGCACGGACGTCTCGATCATCGCCTACGGGATGATGGCCCAGTACTCCCTCGAAGCGGCGGATCTGCTCGACTCGGAGGGCATCTCGGCTGAGGTCGTCGACGTCCGTACGCTGCGGCCCCTGGACGGCGAGACGCTTTTGGCTTCAGTGGCCAAGACGGGCAAGGCGGTCATCGTCTACGAGGACAACCGTTTCGGCGGCTTTGGCGCCGAGATCGCTGCGATCCTGGCGGAGGAGGCTTTCGAGAACCTCGATGGGCCGATCGTCCGCGTCACTGGCCCGGATGTTCCCGGTGTGCCGTACAACCACGTCCTCGAGGACTGGTACATGCCTTCGCCCGAGCGCATCGCCGACGCGGTGAGGCGCCTCGCCGCATACTGACCCAGGTTTCTCGGATGGCCACGGTCACTCTCGTGCCCATGACGCCCGAGCGCTTCGTTACGTGGCGTGCCTACAGCGTTGCCGGATACGCCGAGGAGAACGTCAAGTCGGGCCGCTGGACGGAGGACGAGGCACTTTCGAAGTCGGAGGGCGACTTCAACGCGCTGCTGCCCGACGGCCTGGACACGACGGGTCACTACTTGTGGTCAGTCCTGGACGCGGCCGGTGACGAGGCAGGGATCCTGTGGGTTGCCACGGATCGGCGGCCGAACTACGCGTTCATCTACGACATTGAGATGGATCCGGGTCGCCGCGGCCAGGGTTTCGGTACAGCCACCCTGCTCGCACTCGACGACTGGTGCCGCGCCAACGGCATCACGACGATCGGCCTGCATGTCTTTGGCCACAACAAGGGCGCCTGGGAGCTCTACAAGCGAATGGGCTACGTCGAAACAAGCGTGCAGATGGAAAGGCATCTCTAACCGCACTCGCCCTAGCCGCGATCACCTCATTTAGCAATCAGTGGGTTTGTATCCAAGCCCGCCACGTGGTTTCTGATCAGCCAGCAACGCCTGGGTTGCTAAACGGAGTTTTCGGTACTCGGATGCGCTCCCGAGCCGGCAATGCCGATTTACCACCCCGGTGATCTCTAATCGAGACAAACCCGGGATCGGCCCCGCCGGGTTGACGCAGCCATCGTCGGATCGCCACGTTCCGCGCTGGAAACGCTGCATCGAACAGGGGTTGATGGCGCCCTACACGTGCCCGTTGAGTCGGCGAATCGTTGATCACGAGGAGCCGAGCAGCCGCCGCGGTTTGCCAATTGAATCGCGCCCGGGCTATGCGCATTGCGAGTCGACTCTTCTCGTCGAGCTTACGGACCGTGGCTTCGGCCGACGGAATGTCCGTCTTCACCTCGATGGCCAGCACGACGCCACAGGCTGGGTGAAACGCAAGCAGATCAAATGACCCTCGTTCTCCGTATTCCGAATAGGTGACCTCGATTTCGACGAGCCATCCCAAGCTGCGCAGATGCTCGGCAACAAATGCGACCAATCGAGCGTGGTCCTCATCGAGCATCCGATCGAGCGCGGCCCCTCTCCAGCGAATCTCCAGATCCAGGCTCGCCTCAAGAACCATCGCGATCCTTCGAACGGTGCGCACAGAAAGCCGGTCCAAATGGCCACGTTCAACGAGCGAGATGAGGTTCTGCGAGCAGCCTGCGGCGCTCGCGAGATCTGTCTGGCGCCAACCTCGGCGACGGCGAAGAGCACGTACGATTTTGCCGACGCGTTGATCGTCCACCTCCAAATGGTGACGTTGGCGGCTTATCGCGCGCTTATCCCGAGGCAGTGCACAATCCAAAGGGATGAGGAAAGTGGACGTGGTGGTCGTCGGTGCGGGGCAGGCCGGTCTCGCGACGAGCTATCACCTGAGTCAGCGTGGCATCGAGCACGTCGTGCTCGAGCGCGGCCGGGTCGCCGAAAGCTGGCGAAGCAAACGCTGGGACTCATTCGCGCTGAACGCGCCCAGTTGGACCTTCCAGTTGCCGGGATACGCGTACTCGGGCCCGGAACCAGATGCATTCATGCTCCGCGACGAGCTGGTCAAGGAATTCACCGACTATGCGCTTTTGATCGACGCCCCGGTGGAGGAGGGCGTCGAAGTGACGAAGGTCTCCCGAAACGGCGCCGTGTATCAACTCGACACGTCGGCAGGCGCGATCTCCGCTCACGCGGTCGTCGCCGCGACAGGCGCCTACCAACGACGCAATCGACCCGCTACCCGAATATCTGAGCACATCGTTCAACTCAACACTGACGAGTTTCGCAACGCCGCGAAGTTGCCCACAGGCGGGGTGCACGTGATTGGGAGCGGCCAATCCGGCTGCCAGGTCGCCGAGGACCTACGCGACTGCGGCCGCGATGTCTGGCTGGCGGCGGGTTCGTGTGGCTGGATCCCGCGGCGCTACCGCGGCAGGGACAACGTCACGTGGCGCTGGGAGATGGGCATGTTCGACGACACCGTCGAGAAGCTTGGCCACGCCATGCGCCTGGCCTGCCCTCCAATCCAGACGGGCGTCGACAACGGCCGGGACATCAATCTGTCGACGCTCCGCTCGCGCGGCATCGTTGTTACCGGTCGTTTCGTATCGGCCGACGGCTACAACCTGTCGTTCGCCGACGATTTGCAGCGCAATGCCGAAGGCTCCGACCACGCAGCCATAGACATCCGCAACCGAATCGACTCGTTCATCGCTGAGCGCGGGCTCGACGTGCCTGACCCAGAGCCATTCGAGCCCGCGGGCGACTTCCAATGTGCGCCGACACTTCTCAACTTGCGAGACCTCGGTATCAACACGGTCGTGTGGGCAACGGGCTTCCGCCTCGACTTCAGCTGGATCGACCTTGACCTCGAGACCAAGGACGGCTACCCCGAGCAGACACGAGGAGTGAGCCCGCACCGCGGCCTGTACTTCATGGGCCTGCAGCTGATGCACACGCGCAAATCTGGGCTCATCTTCGGCGTCGGCGAGGACGCGGAACACGTCTGCAGTGTCATTGCTCGGCAGCTGAGGTTGGTTCAGCCGTCCGACACCTGATACAGGTGCCATTCACCCGGCACGCCCTTCAGATGGCGCACGCCGGCGTCGCGGAAGCCGATGCCGCTGCCTGAAACAAGATCTTTGACGGTCTGAGTTGCCAGGATCTCCGACGCTTGTGCAAGCGCAGCGACCCGCGCGCCGATGTGGACCGCGATGCCGCGCAGTTGGGCGCCGGCAACCTCGCACTCGCCAGTATGCAGGCCGATGCGCACCTCCAGTCCGAGCTGACTGGCGCCAGCGACGATCGCCACGGCGCAACGGATCGCCCTGCCCGGACCGTCGAACGAGGCAAATATCCCGTCGCCGGCCGTGTCGACGACCCGTCCGCGGTATGTAGCAACGATCCGCCGGGTGGCCTCGTGATGACGTCCGAGCAAGTCCGTCCAGTTTCGGTCGCCCATTTCCGTGGCCAGCGTGGTGGAACCCACAATGTCGCTGAAGAGCACAGTGGCGAGCACCCTGTCCGCGTCGATTTCCGGGTCGAGTTCGGACAAGGCCTCGATGAACGCTTCCATCTCACGCACGACCGCGTCCGTGTCACCGGCGATGACGAAATGGTCGACCCCATCGAGAACGACGAGGCGAGCACCAGAAATCCTGTCGGCGACCACCTGAGCAGTCTGGCTGGCATGCGGCCGATCGCGCGTGACGATGAGGGTCGGGACATGGATCGCTGGCAAGGCGACGCTGATGTCCGTGTCGCGCTGAAGTTCCACCAAGGCGACCGCATCCTCGCGACTGCCGGCGCGACGCTGCTGTTCCGCGAGCCACTCTATGAACGGCTCATCATCGGCTCGACTTGGTGCGCCGCTCGCGACCCAGCGTGCGGCAAGCCCATGCGTGCCCCAGCCGTCACGTATCGCGGCAATCGTCCTTTCCGACTCGTCATGGCCTGTCGCCCACGGCGTGTCGGCTGGTCGCGCGGGTCGGGCCACCGGCTCATAAAGGATCAGCGCCCGGGTGCGCTCCGGATAGGTCGCGGCGAACAATGCGGCGAGACTGCTGCCGTCGGCCAGCCCGATGAGCACGGCGCGCCGAGACTCCGCCGCATCCATGACCGCGCGGATGTCATCGAGCCGCTCCTCGAGCGTCGGCGGGGGCCTGTGAATCATCCTGTCTGACAGTCCCATCCCGCGGCGGTCGAGCCGTATCAGTCGACCCAGCGAGCCCAGCCGGCGCATCATCCTGGCCAGGACAGGTTCCTGCCATTCGTGCTCTATGTCGCCTACCCACGCGCGCAGGAGGACCATGTCGACATTGCCGCTGCCGGTGACCTGGTAGGCGACGTGCATGCCATCGAAAGTCCGCGCATAGCGCGACTCGACACTCACGCGCTCCATTGTGGACGCTCTTAGCTGCGATCGGCGAAACTAGCCGAGACGAAATCGAACTCCAGCGTTAGGAGAGCCAACGCGCGATGCCCAAGGTACAGATGCCGCAACTCGGCGAGAGCGTTGCCGAGGGCACGATCGGCAAGTGGCTCAAGCAGCCAGGCGACCATGTCGACAAGTACGAGCCGATCGTCGAGGTGATCACGGACAAGGTGAACGCCGAGGTGCCGTCGCCCTTCGAGGGCACGCTGACTGAGATCCTCGTCCAGGAAGGCGAGACGGTTCCGAACAACACCGACATCGCAGTCATCGAGGGTGCAGGAGCCGCGGACGTCGTGGCCGAGCAGGCGCCGGCAGCGCAGGCCGCCGCGCCCGCCGAGACGCCGCCGCCCGCGCCCGAACCGGTCGGACCGTACGGTGCCGGAACTGGCCCCGGTGGCTCGGACGAAAGCCCTATGCCGGTGCGCACCGCGCCGCCTCCGCCGGCGCAGCCGCAGGCAGTGTCAGCGACCACGGCCGTGGCAGCACCTACGATCTCAGGCGGCAACGGTCACGCTAACGGCGCCGGCTCCTATGACGGCCCAACCACGCCAGCCGTTCGTCGCCTGGCTCGCGAGCACGGCGTGGATCTCGCCGTTGTTGCCGGAACTGGCCACGCCGGCCGGGTGACGCTCGCCGACGTTCGCAAGTTCGTGGAGTCGGGCGGAGCCAACGCGGCCGCGCCCGGTGCTCAAGCGGCGGCGCAGACGCCAATGCCTATGACTTCAGCCCCGGCGGCTCCATCGGTGCCCGCAGCTCCTTCGCCGGTGGCGATGGGCGACTCACTCAAGCAAGCCTCGCCGATGCGCAAGGCGATCGCGACGCAGATGACCAAGTCACTGCAAGTGCCGGTTGCTTATACGGTCATCGAGGTCGACATGAGCGGCGTCGTCGTACTGCGCGACCGCAACAAGGCTCAGTACCAGGCGCAGGAAGGCATCAGCCTCACGTACGACGCGTTCGTGGCCAAGGCAACGGTCGAGGCGCTCAAGCGCCACGCCGACTTCAACGCCACGTACACCGATGAAGGCCACATGCGCCGCCAGGCGATTGGTCTGGGCATCGCCGTGGCGGTCGAGGACGGACTGGTCGTTCCGGTCATCCACGATGCCGATCGATTGTCGATCCACGGCCTGAATCGAGCCCTGCGCGACCTCGCCGACAAGGCGCGCGGCAACAAGCTCACGCTCGATGACATACAAGGTGGCACATTCACGCTCGATAACACGGGCTGGACGGGATCGATCATCACGCAACCCATCATCAACGCGCCGCAGGTCGGCATTCTGACCATGGAATCCATCGTGAAGCGTCCCGTCGTCGTGGAGACGCCGAGTGGTGACCTGATCGGCATCAAGCCGATGATGTACATGACCCTGGGGTTCGACCACCGCGCCACGGACGGTGCCCAGGCAGGCAAGTTCGTCGCGGATGTCAAACGCTGGCTGGAGGCGGTCGACTCGACTACCGCTATCTGGTAAAGCGCACGGACCTCGCGCAGATGCGTGTCGTCGTTACCGGCGGCGGCGGCTTTATCGGCCGTGCCGTAGTGGATCGACTCGCGGACCGTGGCGATGACGTTGTCGCACTGGTACGCGACCCGAGGAGGGCGGGCCATCTGAAGCGCGAACACGTGACGCTCGTGGTAAGCGACCTCTCGAGCGTGCCCCAGCTATCGGCCCAGATGAAAGGTGCCGATGCAGTCATCCATGCCGCGGGGATGTATGAGATCGGCATAAGGAAATCGCAGCGCCAACGGATGTGGAACGCCAACGTCGGCGCTACACAGCGCGTGCTCGATGCGGCGATAGCGGCAGACGTTCCCCGGATCCTGTACGTCTCGACCGTGAACGCTTTCGGCAACACGCATGGCAAGTTGCCGGACGAGACATATCGCCGGGATCTCCGCGAAGGCTTCCTCTCGTACTACGACGAGACCAAGTTTCGTGCCCACGAGGCGGCCGAGAAACGGGTCGCAGCCGGGGCCCGGATCGTCATCGTTCAGCCGTCGCAGGTCTACGGGCCGCACGACCACTCATTGACCAGCGAGCAGCTCGATCTGGCGTATCACGGCAAGCTCAGGTATACGGCGCTGACGAACAATTCCAGCTGCTGGGTACACGTCGACGACCTGTCCCAGGGCATCGTCGCCGCACTCGACAAGGGCCGGATCGGCGAGTCGTACATCCTTTCCGGCGATCCCAAAGCAATGAAAGATGCGATCGCGATTGCAGCCGCCGCGGGCGGTCATCGGCCGCCACGCATGCACCTGCCTACATGGCTGCTCCGCCTTGTTGCGCCTCTCAACGACCGCGTTGGTGGCCTGCCCGGACTGCCAGGCGGAATGCGCGACCTGATCCGCGCCGGTGACGGCGTGACGTACACGGCGAGCCATGAGAAGGCGTCGCGCGAACTCGCCTTCAACCCCCGGACACTCGAACAGGGCATAGTCGATACGTGGGGCAATGGCACTGCCGGTCAATCCCGACGCGGCCGCTAGGGATTGGCCCTAAACTCGGCAGCACAGATGCAGCGCGAACTTCCCATGTTTCAGCCGCCAGGCAGCGGCACCGGCCACGGCGTTCATGAGCCGCCCACGATCGCGATGGGCGGTGGCACGTTCACCTCGCCCGCTGCCGATGGATCAGTCGCGCCGCGCCGCCACCCTGACTGGATCAAGGCGCGCCTGCCTAGCGGCGAGAACTATCACGATCTGAAACGAATTCTGCGCGGCCTCACCCTCAACACCGTCTGTGAAGAAGCCCATTGCCCAAACATCGGGGAGTGCTGGGAGCAACGCACTGCCACGATCATGATCCTCGGCGACGTCTGCACCAGGGCGTGCGGCTTCTGCGCAGTCAAGACCGGCCGACCAACCTGGAATGACGAGGATGAGCCGCGTCGCGTTGCAGAGGCGATCGCCGCGATGAACCTCGAGCATGTCGTCGTGACGAGCGTTGCCAGAGACGATCTTCCCGACGGTGGTGCGCACATCTTCGCCCAGACGATCCGTGCAATACGTCACGAAGCACCCCGCACGGGCGTCGAAGTTCTGATCCCTGATTTCAACGGTCAGGACGAGCCACTGCGCACGGTCATGGAGGCCGCCCCAGACATCCTCAATCACAACGTTGAAACGGTCGAACGACTCCAGAAGCCCGTGCGCAAGCGCGCCCGCTATCAGCGCAGCCTGGACGTGCTTGTCAGAGCCAAGGAATATGCGCGCGACTTCACTGGACGTGACGGAACCGTCCACACCAAGTCAAGCCTGATGGTCGGCCTTGGCGAAACGCGGGACGAGCTGAGCAGCACGTTCAGGGACCTTCGCGACGCAGACTGTGACGTGCTGACGATTGGCCAATATCTGCGTCCATCCGAACAGCACCTGCCCGTAATTCGCTACTATTTGCCGGCCGAATTCGAAGAAATGAAGCAGGAGGCGCGTGCTCTTGGCTTCAAACATGTCGAATCAGGACCGCTTGTGCGAAGCAGTTACCACGCCCGCGACCAGGTGCCCGAGGAGGCTCGGCGGCGCCGGTCTGCGCAACAGGCTGCCTTGGCAGCCAACGGCCTGAGCTAGCCGCGAACAAATCTCGGCGCATGTCGGCGCCCGCTTGAGGACTCAATGACCACCGAATCCCAGACTCTGCCCGTCACGACCCGAAATTCGGGGCTTCGGTGGCGCCGCGTGCTTCTCATCGTCGGCCTCATCGTGGCCGTGCTGCTTATCGCACTCGCCGCCGCGACCTACCTGTACACCAACGCCAATCAGGGCAAGATCCTGCCGGGCATCACGATTGGAACAGTCAACGTGTCGGGCCTGACGCCCGACGAGGCGAAAGCAACACTGCAGAGCTCGTTACCCGACGTGTCATCCGGCTCACTCGAGGTGAGAGCGGGCAGTGTCGACCAGAAGATCGCGTACTCCGACCTTGGACGCGCTTACAGCATCGACGCGACCATCGACCAGGCAATGAAGGTCGGCCGGCAGGGCACTCCGCTCGATCAGCTCGGCGATCAACTACGGACGATGACCGGTGGCGTGACGCTCACGCCTGCGGTCAGCTACGACTCGCAGGCCCTTCAGCAGCGCATCGCCGAGATCGTCGCGACGGCCCAGGTAACTCCCGTCGATGCCACGATCAGCTTCCAGAACGGTGACTACGTCGTCACTCCGGCAGCCGATGGGCAGCAGGTTGACGAGGCGGAAGTCCTGCGCCAGGCAATCGCTGTGCTGAACAATCAATCGACTGCCGACACGTCAATCAGCGTTCCTGCCACCGCCGTGACGGCCGGCATCACCACACCTGATGCGCAAGCGGCGCTCGCCAAGATTGAAGCCGTTACGGACACTCCACTTGTGCTGACCGTGGGTTCGGACAGCGACACGATCGACCCGGCGGCGCTGCGCAGCTGGGTCCATCTGGACGAAACGACGCCGGGCCAATGGGCCGTGACGATCGATCGCGGCCCGATCGATCAGCTTGTGGCCATGCTCAAATCGCAGGTCGACCAACCTGCCGTGGAAGCGCAGTTCAAGTTTGACAGCGGTCAGGCGGTCGCCGTACCAGGTGCCACGGGCTATGTCGTCGACGCGGCGGGATCGAGCGACGCGATCTACAACGCTCTGATGGGCCGCTCGACCGGCACCCCGGCAGCGTCCGTGACGCTGCCGGTCGCGACGTCCGTTCCGACGTTCACGACGGAGCAGGCACAGTCGCTCGTGTCGCAGGTCAAGCTGCTCGGCACCTGGACTACGCACTACATCCCAAGCCCGCTCAACAACGGCGGACAGAACATCCGTCGCCCGGCCGAGCTGATCAACGGCACCGTCGTCCAGCCCGGTGCAGTGTTCAGCTTCGTCGGTGTTGCCGGCCCGATCACCGAGGCCAATGGCTACGGCAGCGGCGCCGCGATCATCCACGGCAAGACCAAGGCAGAGGGAGTTTTGGGCGGGGGCCTGTGCTCCGCTTCCACGACCGCGTTCAACGCGGCGCTGCGTGCCGGCTTCGAGCTTGGCGCGCGGCGCAACCACGCCTACTACATCACGCGCTATCCGGTCGGTCTTGACGCGACGATCTGGATCAGCGGCAACTACACCCAGGACATGTCGTTCACCAACGACAGCCAGTACCCGATCGTGATCCGAGGCATCAACAAGAAGCGCAGTGTCACCTTCGAGATCTGGGGCGTTCCTGACGGTCGAACCGTGACGCTGTCGGATCCCAAGATCAGCAACAAACAGGCAGCGACCGAGTACTACGAGTTCACCGACACGCTTGCGCCGCGAGTGACGCAGACGGTCGAGTACAAGGCGGATGGGTTCAACTCGGTCGTCATACGGACCGTGCGTGACGCGAGCGGCAACATCATCCACCAGGACACGATCACTTCCTCATATCGCAAAGTCGACGGCGTGATCCTCGTCGGGCGGTATCCCGGCGACCCACCGGCGGGCTACCAGTGGCCGACCAGTCAGGGCATTCCGCCGCCTCCAGGTGGCAAGCCGAGTCCGACTCCCACCGAGCCTGGCAGCTCAGCCAAGCCGACCAAGTCGCCGAAGGCCACGCCAACCCCTGCAGCGACCGACGCGGGCAACTAGAACAAACGTTCTATAATCGGTCGATGCCGACCGAATATCGCGAGGAAGCCTGCAAGTCGGCGCTCAACCGCGTCAAGGGCATGGGCTTCAACTGGTCACTCAACCCGTACATGGGCTGTGCCCATCAGTGCACTTTCTGCTACGTGCGCGCATTCGAGCGGCGCGCTGACCGGCCGTCCGACGACAGCTATGGAGCATCCGTGCGGGTCAAGATCAACGTCGCGCAACAGCTCGAGCGCGAGCTCGTTCGCAGGTCGTGGAAGCACGAGCTCGTCGCGATCGGTGCCGCGACGGACCCGTACCAGCCGGCGGAAGGCAGATACATGCTCACGCGTCAATGCCTTGCCGTGCTGGCCAGCCATGCCAACCCGGTGAGCATCATCACCCGCGGGCCGATGATCGTCCGCGACATCGACCAGCTGACGGCGCTGGCCCGCCGAGCGGACGTCAGCGTGAACTTCTCGATCCCGACGCTGGACAAGGACATCTGGCGCTACACGGAGCCGCACACCGCACCGCCGATGCAACGGCTCAAGGCACTCCAGAAGCTGGTGGACGCGGGCGTCAGGGCCGGGGTTGGCGTCGCGCCGATCCTGCCCGGTTTGTCGGACAAGCCAGAGCTGCTTGCAGACGTCGTAAGTGCGGCACGCGACCATGGCGCGACGCACGTGTGGGCCAACGTGCTGTACCTCAGACCGGGCACGCGCGAACACTTCCTCGACAAGCTGGGCCAGATCTGGCCCGAGCTGCTGCCGATGTACGAAAAGCTTTACGCCAACGGCCGCGCCTACCTGCCAGACGCAGAGACCCGTCCCCGCCGCGCACGGGTCAACGGACTTGCCCAGAGGTTCGAGATCGCTGATCGCCGCCGTCTGCGCATCATGCCCGTGGCGCTGCCGCCGCCCGTGGAGCAACTCCAGCTCGTGCTTTCAGACGACGTCAAGGCTCGCGCAGCGCAGACGGCGGCCTGAGCGGACAATCCGTTCATGACTGACGAACTCAGGAGGCAGCTCGTCCTGTTGCTGCGCGGCGACCAGGCGCACATGACGTTCGAAGCGGCCGTCGCCGACTTTCCCGAGTGGGCGATAAATCAGCGAGCGCCAAACGTCGAATACACGCCGTGGCACCTGGTCGAGCACCTGCGCCGGACCCAGATCGACATGCTGCTGTACATCGGCGACCCCGTCGGTTACCGGTCGCCACCATGGCCCGTCGGCTACTGGCCAGACGTTGCCGACAAGACGGACGCGGCCGGCTTCGCCAGGTCATGCGCGCAGTTTCTCGCGGACAGGGCAGAGCTGGAGGCCGTCGCGCTCGACGAAAGCCGCGACCTGACGGCGATACTCGAAGGCACGCCCGGTCATACGGCGCTGCGCGGGATCATGATCATCGGCAATCACAACAGCTACCACCTGGGCGAGTTGGGCTCCATGCGCCAGGTCATGAGCAGCTGGCCCGAGGGTCATCGCTGATCACCTGAAGCGCTTCGCTAACCACCGTCAGCGCTCGCAGGTGGGCTGAAATCGGGCCTCCATGCCACAATGTCGGGCGCATGACGACAGAGACGCAGAGCGTCACCGCCGTGTCGTCGGCGGGCCGTGACTTTGCGTGGCGCCGCTCGGCGCTCGCGTTCGGCATCACGCTCCTCGCCATGGTTGCCTTCGCCGTGGCGTTCGCTGCTGCCTACGCGGCCTTCCACCAGGATCGCGTTCTGCCCGGCGTCAGCGTCAACTCCGTGAGCATCGCCGGACTCGATCGCAGCGACGCGGAGGCGACCCTGCGCAAAGAGCTGCCCAGCGCTTCGGCGGGTGTGTTGACCGTCCATCTGGGCGACCAAACGAAGACGATCGATTACGCGGACATCGATCGCGACTATGACTTCGATGCGATCACGGACGCTGCCTTTGGCGTGGGTCGGGCGGGAACTCCGCTCGATCAGGTAGCCGAACAGCTGCACACTCTGGTCAGTGGCGTGTCTGTCCCCGTAACGGTCAAGTGGGACGGCGAGAAGCTCGCGACGGCCGTTGCGGCGATCGCTGCCGGCGCGAACAAGCCCGCGATAGACGCGACGATCAGCCGACCGGACGGCGCGTACACGGTCAGTCCTGCCGCCGATGGGCAGCAGGTTGACGGTCAGCAGCTTCTGGCCGAGGCGGCAACCGCTCTTGGCGATCCCGGCGCAACCAACGTCAGCGTCTCGATCCAACCAACCATCGTCGCGCCGAGTGTCTCAACCGCGCAGGCACAGGCTGCAGTCGACCGGGCGAATGCAGTCGCGGGCCAGCCGCTCACAGTCAGCGTCGCCGGCCAAACGCTGCGCATCGACCCGGACACGATCAAGGGCTGGACCCACCTCGATTCCTCGGGACCAGGCAGCTGGCAGCTGACGATCGAGCAGGCGCCGATCGACCAGTGGGTTGCACTCCTCAAGACGGCGGTTGACGTGCGACCGACCAACGCAAGCTATGACTTCGAGGGTAACCACGCCGTGGTCACGAACGATGCACCGGGCAGCGCGCTCGACGCCGCCACGGCAAGTGACGAGATCATGTCCGCACTCACCTCGCGCATGAGCGGCACCGCCGTGGGCGACGTCAACCTGTCGATGGCCACGGTCGCGCCCGATTTCACAGCCGATCAGGCCCAATCGCTGGTCGGGCAGGTCAAGCGCCTGTCGAGCTGGACGACGCACTACATCTCGAGCTCACACAACGGCAACGGCCAGAACATCCGCCGGCCCACCAACCTGATCAACGGGACAGTAGTGCAGCCTGGAGAGACGTTCGATTTCCTGGCCGTGGCCGGTCCGATCACGGTCCACAATGGCTACACGGACGGCGCCGCGATCATCCACGGCAATTCGGTACTCGATGGCGTGCTCGGCGGCGGCCTCTGCTCATCGTCCACGACACTGTTCAACGCGGCGCTGCGAGCCGGATTCGACATTGAGGCTCGGCGCAACCACGCCTATTACATCGACCGCTATCCGGTCGGGCTGGACGCCACGATCTGGGTCAGCGGCAGCTACGAGCAGACGATGTCGTTCGTCAACGACTCGCACTATCCGATCCTCATCCGTGGCACCAACAGCCACAACGCGGTGACGTTCGCGATCTACGGCGTGCCGGACGGCCGCCACGTGCACCTGTCCAGGCCGGATGTCACCAACGAGCAACCAGCGTGGACGCAATACATCTATACGAAGAACACCAGCTTGGTCGCACCCGGCGGCCGCACCCGCGTCGAATACCCGTTTGCCGGCTTCAACGCGGTCGTCGAACGGGTCGTGACCGCGGCCGACGGCACGGTCCTGCATGACGACACCTTCCGATCGTCGTACCGCCGCGTGATCGGACAGGTGCTCATCGGTTGGCAAGAGGGCGATCCGCCGCCCGGCACAGTGCTCGAGCCGGGCAAGCCACCCAACTCCTGACGTCGAACACCTCGCGCATCTATAGGATCACGGCGTGGCGTATGTGCTGCCGCGTTCCCATCCGCTGACCGAGCTGCACTGCCATCTTGGCGGTGCGGTCGCCCCGGCAATCATGTGGGGCATTGCCCACTCACAGGGGATTCGGCTACCGACCAAGGACTACTGGCAGTTCCGTGAGCTGATCACCGTGTCGGCACGGCGCGGTCGCAGCTTCGACGGCTACCTGCAGCTGTTCCACTGGACGGAGCTGATCCAGAGCTCGCCGCTCGCCGTGGAGCGCTCCACGTACGAGGTCATCGGCGGGGCCTATCGCAAGAACAACGTCACGACCATGGAACTGCGCTTCAACCCAATGAAGCGCAATCGCGGTGGCGAACAGGACCTCGATCACATCATCAGTGCCGCCATCCGCGGCATGGACCGGGCGGTGCTCGAGTACCCGGTCGCACCGGGCCTGATCCTGTGCCTCGACCGTGCCTTTCCTTATGCCCTGAACGAAATCATCGCCGAGAAGGCGATTGCGTACAGCAGTCGGGGCGTCGTTGGCGTCGACATCGCCGGTCCGGAGTCGGCCGACTTTCACCCGCAGGATTACAAGCGCCTCTTCGACCGCTGCCGACGCAGGGGCCTGGGCATCACCGTGCACACGGGCGAGGCCGGACCCGTGGAAGAGATCGCCCAGGTCATCGAGCATCTCGAGCCCTCGCGCCTGGGACACGGGGTGAAGTCGGCTTTCGACCCACGCACGATGGCAATGATCAGAGAGCGCGGGATCACTCTCGAGGTCTGCCCCACTAGCAACATCAACACTCGAGTCGTCTCCGGCTGGGATGAGTTTCGCTGGATCTTCGATACGTTCCGGCGCAACAAGGTCAAGTTCACGATCAACACCGACGGCCCGGAGATGCTCCGAACCTATATCCGCGACGAGCTGTCGACGCTCGGGCGGATGGCGATCCTGAGCGTCGAGGAACAGCAGCAGGTCGCGGAGTGGGCGCGCCAGGCGTCATTCGTGAGCGGGGTCAGCAGCCTGCCGCCGGCACGCTCGCAACCGGCTTCCCGACGCAAGGTCGAGCGCGAAGAGGCCTAACACCGAGTCAGCCAATCAGGAATAGCATCAGCCGACTGATGGCGGGGGATTCGCGCGGAACCACAATCGGAGCGCTGCGGCTGCAGCGCGTCAACTCACAGGCGCAGAGCTACCGCTGGTGGGTGCTGTTCGTTACCAGTATCGGCGCGCTTCTGGCGTCGCTGACGTCCGGCACGCTGGTCATCGCGCTGCCCGACATCCTGCGCGATCTGCACACGGACATCTTCTCGCTCCTGTGGATCGTGGTCGGTTACACGGTCGTGACGACCGTCCTCGTGCTCAACGCTGGTCGCCTGGCCGACCGTTATGGCCGGGTGCGCACGTATGTCCTCGGCTTCATCGTCTTTACGATCGCGTCCGTGCTGTGCGCGCTCGCGCCGACGTCGCTGCTGCTCATCGGCGGCCGGGTTATCCAGGGCGTTGGAGGCGCGTTCATGTTCGCCAACTCGGCGGCTCTTGTTACTGATGCGTTTCCGCGCCGAGAGCTGGGCAAGGCGCTCGGGATCAATGCCATGGTCGTCGGCGCGGGACTGATCCTTGGCCCGATCCTGGGCGGCTGGCTGACGACATTCGGCTGGCGCTTCGTGTTCTGGTTCAACGTGCCGATCGGCCTCGTCGGCATCGTGGCTGCGCTGATGGTGCTGGTCGAGCAGCACAAGCCGCAGCGCCAGCTCGGACTCGATTGGGCAGGCTCGAGCGTCTATCTCGTTGGACTGCTGGCGCTCATGACCGCGCTGGCGTTCGGTGGCATCTATGGCTGGAGCACCTGGTGGATCATCGGTGGCTTCGTGCTCTTTGCCGTCTCGTTGCCGATCCTCGTCTGGGTGGAGCACCGGGTTCGTCAGCCGCTGATCGATCTCGAGCTGATGCGCGACCGGCTATTCCTGATGGGCAACCTGACCGCGATGCTCAACGGCATTGCGCGCAACGGCGTGCTCTTCCTGCTGGTTTTCTACCTGCAGGGCGTCAAGGGCCTGGATCCGGTCAGTGCCGGCATCGCGCTCGCCCCGCTGGCCGTGGGCATGCTCGTGCTCTCGCCGATCAGCGGCATCCTCGCCGACCGCTATGGCTCGCGCTTCCTGGCCACCTCCGGAATGCTGGTCACTGCCGTCGGTCTTGCCGGGCTGACGACGATCAGCGCCGATACGTCAATTGCCGAGCTCGTGGTCTGGCAGCTCATCGTCGGCGCAGGGTCCGGCCTCTTCAACTCACCGAACACGAGCGCCGTCATGGGCGTCGTGCCGCCCGCCAAGCGCGGCATCGGCAGCGGCATCCGGGCGATGTTGACCAACACCGGTTTCGTCGTGAGCATCGCCCTCGCGATCGGCCTGATCACGACCGCGATGTCGCCAGAAGTGATGGTCGCCGTCTTTTCAGGGACGCAAACGGGAACGAGCGGCATCGACCTCAACCCGTTCATCAACGCGCTGCGTCTCGCGTTCGCGGCGGGTGTGGTCGTCTCGTTGATCGGTGCAGGCGTGTCATTGCTGCGCGGCGGGCACCGTTCCTGGGAGGAGCCGACAGCGGCGACGTCCTAGTCGAGCGGCCGGATTTGCAGGCTCCACGGTTGTCCGGGCCGCAGCGGCTCATCGAGATTGACCGGCCAGTGCTCGCCGAGAACAAGCGCCAGCACCTCAGGGTCATCTGGGTCCGCGCCTGACTCGAGCAGATATCGCGCGGCCTGGCCGCGGATGCGCTTGGCGACAACGTCACCGACTCCACCGTGGCTCGCCGCCGGCCCCACACGCACTGTCACCGTGCGGCGGGCCATGCCCGCGGCTCTGCCCGACGCCTGATACATCGGCGAGCGCAGGTCGACGATCACGCCCCGATCGCCGGCGGCCTCTGCCAGCACGTTTGGCAGCTCCGTGCGCCACATTGCGTCGATCCGATCAACGCCGACGAGATTGGAACAGATGTGCAGGCGATACGCGGGAATCCGATCAGTCGGCCGCAGAAGACCCCATAACGCCGAGGCGATCACGACGTGCGAGTCGGCGCGCTTGCGCGTCTTCGCATCCATGCTGTCGACACCGAGCCCGTCGTAGAGAGGTCCCGAGTACACCTCGATGGCCGGCCGAGCAGGCTCAGTCAACAGGTCGATGTTGCGCACCACCTCGCTACCCAGGGTAGGTCCCACTCTCAGGCGGTCGAGCGCGTCCGGTTCGCCGCTCGTGGCGATCAGTGAATCTATGACTTGCCCGCGCAGCGCGTTGAGCTCCGGAAAGGACAGCCGGTCGATGCCCACCGGAGCTCCGCGGTCAGGATTCGGCCGCTTGGACTCTGAGGGCGGAAGGACGATGAGCACGTTTTGACTCTACGGCGTTCTAGCATGTTGGGATGCAACGACTCAGGTTGTCACGTCTCGCGACACTCGTTCTGATCGGCGCCGCCCTCGCGGTTGCGTCAGCCCAGGTCGCGTCGGCTGTTCAGCCGCTGGCGATGGCTCAGACAACCTCGTCCGTGTCGAGCAAGGCGTTCATCGGCACGCCGGCTCCGGACGCGTCGCCCGGGCCGATACTCCTGGCGAGCTCGACGACCACCTTGACCCTGGTTCGGACAGGCGGTGTGAGCCCGGTCGTGGGGGCCGCCGTGTTGATCCTCGTGTTGCTCGCCGCGGGAGTCGTCCTCCTGGTGCGCCGCCGACGACAGACCAGGGGAGCCTGAGGCCAACCTCTGCTAGCCTGACTCCTCGTGGATTTGGAACTGTCCCCCGAGCACGAGCTGCTCCGTCGAACCATCCGCGATTTCCTGCAGCGCGAGGTCGTCGACAAGATCGACGAGCACGAGCAGGAGCGCCGATTCCCCACCGACATCGTTGCCGAGCTGGGCTCGATGGGCCTGCTGGGCATCCCGTTCCCGGAGGAAGAAGGTGGTGCCGGACTCGACACTCTGGCATACGCGATCGCCATCGAGGAGATCTCGCGCGTGTGGGGCTCGCTCGGAATCATCGTCGCAGCCCACACCTCGCTTGGCTGCAACCCGCTCCATCTCGCCGGCACGGACGAGCAGAAACAGAAGTACCTGGTGCCAATGGCATCCGGCCAGGTTCTCGGCGCGTATGGCCTGACCGAGCCGGGTGCGGGCTCCGATTCTGGCGGCACGCGCACCACGGCCAAGTTCGAAGAGAACGGCAAGCGCGGCGGCCACTGGCTGATCAACGGCGGCAAGCGCTTCATCACCAACGCCGGGCAGGCCGGGACCTACATCGTGACGGCGCGCACTGGCTCGCGCGACGACGGATCGGCCGAGATCAGCGCGTTCATCGTCGAACAGGGCACCCCCGGATTCAGCATCGGCCGGCTCGAAGAGAAGATGGGTCTCCACGCCAGCGCCACCGGAGAGTTGCTCTTCGAGGACTGCAAGGTTCCGGCCGCGAACATGCTCGGCGAGAAGGGCGAGGGCTGGAAGATATTTCTCAAGACGCTCGACGGCGGGCGCATATCGATCGGGGCAATGGCAGTCGGCCTGTCGCAGGCCGCGCTCGATGCGTCAGTTACCTACGCGCGCGAGCGCAAGCAATTCGGCCGGCCGATCGGCTCGTTCCAGGGCGTGGCGTTCATGATCGCGGACATGGCCACTGAGATCGAAGCGGCGCGATCGCTCGTCTGGCGCGCGGCGTGGCTCAAGGACCAGGGCGAGGATTACTCGACTGCCGCGGCACAGGCCAAGCTGTTCGCCTCAGAGGTATCGCAGCGCGTCACCAACATGGGCGTCCAGGTCCACGGTGGTTACGGCTACGTCGAGGAATATAAGGTCGAGCGCTTCCTGCGCGACGCCAAGCTGACCGAGCTGGGGGAGGGCACCAGCCAGATCCAGCGCCTGGTCATCGGCCGACGCATCCTGGGCATCAGGGTCGAGTAGCAGAGTCCCTCTGGCGCCGAGCCTCGTAGAAGAGGACGGCAGCCGTGGCCGAGACGTTGAGCGAGTCGGCCACGCCCAGCATGGGTAGCTTCACGCTCGCGCGGGCGAGCTCTCCCCAGGCATCCGACAGACCGCGTGCTTCACTTCCCAGCGCGATCGCCACGGCGCCGGAATAATCGGCGGCGGCATAGTCAACTGAGCCGTCGACACGCGCCGCGATGATGCCGATCTGGCGCTGCTGCAGCCACGTCAGAACGTCGCCACTGGAAGAAACGGCGACGGGCACGGCGAAGACCGTTCCGATAGACGCCCGGATGATGTTCGGGTTGAACAGGTCCGTGGCCGTGTCGGCAACAACGATGGCGTTGACACCGGCTCCGTCAGCGCTGCGCAGGATCGCGCCCAGGTTGCCCGGCTTCTCGACACCCTCGACGACGCCGATGAGCGGTTGTGGGGGCAGGATCAGCTCGTCGAGCGTGCGCGGCGGGGTTTCGGCGACCGCCACGACCCCGTCGAGGCGGTCGCCGTACGCCAGCTTCTCGAACGCGTCACGGCCGAGCTCCGCGACGGGAATCGATTCTTCCGCGAGGCGTTCGAGGAGCGCGCGCGCCTCCTGCCCGGAAAGCTGCTCGGGCATCACGAATACCTCGCGCAGCGTTGCGCCACCGGCGAGCGCGCGCAGGGTCTCGCGGACGCCGTCGATCAGCGTCAGCCCTGACTTGTCTCGTTCGCGCCGTCCGCGCAGCCGCGCGGCCTGCTTCACCCTGGGGTTGGCCGTGCTCGTGATGCGCCGCTCCATGCGGCGATGCTAGCGATCGTTCAGAGCATCGCCCGGGCTGAAGATCTCGACGGTGGTCTGCCACGCACCGTCCGGCTGGAGCTGATGGATCTGGACGTAGTGGCCGCGCTCGGTGGTCGAGTCGCCGTCGACCGGCTCAACGCGCATCGCGTAGCGGCCGATCTCGAAAGCAACGGCGTCGCGCTCGGTCAGCGACACGCTCTCGAGTGCGAGATCAGCCAAACCGGAGTCCAGGCCTGCCTGCCAGAACTGCCGAATCTGGTCACGGCCGCGGACCACGCCGGCGGCGGGCGGCAAGAGGCTCGCATCGGCGGCGTAAGCCGTGCTTGCGCCCGCCGCGTCGTGGGCGCGCAGCGAGCCCATGAACTGATCCCGATGCGATGCCAGGGCGGCCGCCACGCCACTTGGCGGTCCCTCCGAAATGCTCGGCATTTGGCCAGTCTCGGGGGATTCGGTTGCAGTTCTGTTGCACCCTGTAGCGTCAGTCGGAGACCGCGATATCGAGCGCCTCTGCGAGGAACATCCGCCGCCCGGCCGCCTGGGCTTCGGCGTATGCGCTGGCACCCAGCAGCGACTCGGCGCCTGCTGCAGCGTCGTCGTGGAGCGAGCGCTCGAAGGCCTTGAAGGCGGCACCCATCTCGTCGAGCAACCGTTCGGCCGCACCAAGTAGATTGGCTGCACGCTCGCCGCGCCCGCGCGCAGCCGCGAGCGCGGCGAGCCCGATGAGTGCCCAGCACAGGTCTTCCTTGTCGTCGATCTCACGACTGAGTCCAAGGCTCTCGACGAGCCGCGCCTCTGCCTCGTCAGGTTGATTCAGCCGCAGGGCCACGGCCCCCAGGTTGAACAGCGATCGCGCCACGTTCGCCGTGTCGCCCCGCGCGCGGAGCAACTCGAGGCTCTCCGAGAAAAGGGGCTCAGCGCGCGCGTAAGCGCCCACGGTCAGCTCGTAGTCGGCGAGGTTGTTGAGCGCCAGCGCTCGGATGCGGGTGTCGTCGATCGTCCTGCCAAGGGCTACTGCTTCGATGAGCAGCTCACCAGCGCGGCTCGTGTCGCCCGCGGCGAGTCGGATTGCCCCCAGGTTGCTGAGACCGTTGGCAACAAGTCGATCCTCGCCCGTCTCGCGTGCAGCTTCGAGGCTTGACTCAGCGAAGGCAGTGGCGGCGTCGTAGTCGCCTTGCAGGAGCGCGATCGAAGCGGCTGCGGTGAGAGCCCGCCGGCGCAGCGCGGGGTCAGTACCCGTTGCCGCCGCGAGCGCTCGTTCGAGCCAGTGGCGCGCTTCGTCGAGGTGCCCGCGGACGTACCAGAAACGGGTCAGCCTGATCGTGAACTCCAACAGGCCATGCTCGTCGCCACGACGCTCGAGGTGATCCAAAGCGGCGACGAGGTTCGCGTGCTCGAGCTCGAGTCTGCGGAACCATTCGGCCTGATCGGCTCCCGACAACTCCGGCTCGGCGAGCTCGGCGACCCGGGCGAAATAGCTCGCGTGACGATCGCGGACCGCTCCGCTCTGCCCCCGTTCAGCGAGGAGAGCGAGCCCATATTCACGCACGGTCTCGAGCATTCGATAACGAGTTTCGGGCTGGTCAGTCTCAGCCATGACCAGGGACGCGTCCACAAGACGAGCGACGCTGTCGATCACTTCATCGTGGGATGCGGTAGCGACCGCAACGGCGGCGGCAAGGTTGAAGCCGCCGTTGAAGATGCACAGTGCCTCGAACAGCTCGCGATCGCGGGCAGCCAACAGATCGTGGCTCCAATCCATTGCCTGGCGCAGCGTCTGGTGCCTGCCAGAGCTGACACGTCGCCACGACACCAGAAAGCGAAAGCGGTCGTCCAGGTGCGCGGCGATCTCCGGCAGCGACAATGACCGCGAACGTGCCGCTGCAAGCTCGATGGCCAGGGGCAGGCCATCGAGGTCCCGGCAAATCCGCGCCGCGGCAGCGATGGCCGTCGCATCGGACGCCGGCGACCGTGCGCTGACATGGCTTCTTTCAAAGAGCAGCCTGACCGCCTCCGAGTCCGCTATTTCCGCGTCCGTCGCATCGGAACGGGGCAGCGCGAGCGGTTGGACGGCGTAATCGACCTCTCCCTCAACGCCGAGAGGCATCCGACTCGTAGCCACGATGCGGACGTTTGGGCATGCGCGGATCAGCTGGTCGGCAAGCAGGGCGGCGCCTTCGGCCGCTTGCTCGCAGTTATCGAGAATCAGCAGTAGTCGGGCCGAGCCGATGTCACGGGCGATCGCGGAAGACAGCGGTTGGCCGGGCTGGTCGCGCACGTCCAACGCGTGGGCGACGGCGCGCAGCACTTCATCGGCGTTGCCGGCCGGCGCGATGTCGACGAACACACGCCAATCGGCCGCCAGCTCGAGCGATCCGCGTGCCAGCTCCAGGGCCAATCGCGTCTTGCCCACGCCGCCAACGCCGATCAGCGTGACCAGTCTGGCTTCCGAGAGCTCCGCGCGAAGGTGTTCGAGCTCAGATTCGCGTCCGACGAAACGCGTCAATTGGGGCGGCAGCCGGTCGGGCCGCGTCGCGCCCCCCGGGCGGGCGAGCTCGTGGCGAAGAACAGCGGCCTCGAGCGCCTGGAGCTCGGGACTGGGATCGATGCCCAGCTGTTCGTCGAGCTGCTTTCGCGCCCGTTGATATGCGTCGAGCGCGTCGGCCTGACGCCCGGAGTGGTACAGGGCAAGCATCAGCAGCTGCCACAGCCGTTCCCGGAAGGGAAACTGACGCGTGAGCGCCTCAGCGGCGTCCACGACCTCTGCCGCGCGCCCGATCTCGATGTCGGCCTCGAGCCGCCTTTCGAGTGCGTGCAGCCGCAGCTCTTCGAGGCGATCAGCCTCGACGCGCAATGCGCCGTCATCGGCGAGCTCGCCGAACGGCCGACCACGCCACAGACTGAGCGCGCTGGTGAGCTGTTCGCCGGCCTCCCGTGGGCGACCCTCGCGCAGGGCTTCGTCGGCCGCGCGGATCTGGTGCTCGAAATCGGTCGCATCGATGTTTCCCGGATCGACCTCGAGTGCGTAGCCCGCGGCCGTTGCCGAAACGGAGGCCTCTCCGTCAAGGGCTGAGCGCAGCCGGGAGACGTACGAGCGAATGGTCGTCGCGGCGCCTTCGGGTGGTTCGTCGTGCCACAGCGCGTCGATGAGCTCGTCCGTCGGATAGGTCCGCCCTGGACGCGTCAGCAGCAGCGCCAGCAGCGCGCGCTGCTTCGAGCCGCCCAGTGCAACGACGTTGCCGCCAATGCGTGCCTCTACAGTCCCAAGGACCCTGACGCGCAGCCGATCCCGGTCGCCCATCCAGAAACCAGCGAGCTCAGCCCCGCCCCGCCGCGTCCCGGATGGCCTCGACGGCCGCGGGATTCTCGAGCGCGGACAGGTCGCCCGGATCAGAGCCAAGGTAAGCGGCGCGCGCGACGCGCCGCATCAGCTTGCCCGAGCGGGTGCGTGGCAGGTCGCTCACCACGAATATCGCCTCGGGCTTGAGGGCCTTGCCCATCTGCTCCACGACCTTGTCTGAGATCGCGCGGCGCAGATCAGGATCGTCGACCTCGCGCGGTCGCAGGCGTACGAACACGACGATGACCTCGCCCTTCACCTTGTGCGGCACACCAACGGCTGCGGCCTCGAGCACGGACGCGTGGCTGACCGCGGCCGATTCGACCTCAGCCGGTCCGACGCGTTTGCCGGCGACCTTGAGTGTGTCGTCGGATCGGCCCTGGATGAACCAATAGCCCTCGTCGTCGATGAGCGCCCAGTCGCCGTGAACCCAGGTGCCGGGGATCCGCGACCAGTACGTGTCGACATAGCGATCCGGGTCCTGCCAGAAGCCACGGGTCATGCCCGGCAGTGGCTGGCGGATAACGAGCTCGCCGACTTTGCCTCGAACGCTCTCTCCGGCAGCGTCGATGACGTCCGCCGCGACTCCCACGTTCGGTCCGCCGAAAGACGTCGGTTTGATGGGCGTCAAAAGGTTGCAGCTGAGGATGCCGCCACTTACCTCGGTTCCGCCGCTGTAATTGATCAGCGGCAGGCGTCCGCCGCCGACGTTGTCGAAGAACCACCACCAGCTTTCGGGGTTCCATGGTTCGCCCGTTGAGCCAAGGACGCGCAACGAGGTCAGGTCGTGGGTCTTCAGCGGGTCCGTGCCAAAGGCCATCAGCGCGCGGATGACGGTCGGTGAAAGCCCGAGATGGGTCACGCCGTGGCGCGCCACCAGCGCCCAGAGCCGGTCGGGGGCTGGAAAGTCGGGCGCACCCTCGTAAAGCACCAGCTCCGCCCCCAGCAAAAGTGCGCCGGAGATGGCCCACGGACCCATCATCCAGCCAAGGTCGGTGAACCAGAAGAGGCGATCGCCCTCACCCAGGTCGAAGCAATGAGCGAGGTCCTGGGCGCCCTTGATCGGGAAGCCACCGTGGACGTGAACGGCGCCTTTCGGCCGACCCGTCGTGCCCGACGTGTAGATGATCATGTACGGCGTTTCCGGGTCGGTCTCGGCGGTCTCCGTCATCGGTTCCAGGCCTGGGTCCGCCATTTCCACCGACCACCAACGATCCCCACTCCCTGGGCGCGCATCCTGCCTCGGCTTCTCGTTTACTCGCCCGACCACCAGCATGGTCTTGACCGTCTGCGACTGGGCGACGGCGTCGTCGGCTGTGCGCTTCATGTCGACGATGCTGCCGCGGCGATATGTGCCGTCCGCGGTGACAAGCAAGCTGGCACCCGCGTCGTTCAACCTGGACGCAACCGCCGGGGCTGCATAACCGGAGAAGATCGGGATGTAGATAGCCTTCAGCTTTCCCAGTGCCAATACGGTGATGACCGTCTCTGGAAGGAGAGGCAGGAATATTCCTACGCGGTCGCCCTCCGCGACGCCTAGTCGCGCGAACATCGCGGCAGCCTTGTCGACCTGCTCTTTCAGCTCCTTGTTCGAGAAGCGACGGATGCCACCGTCCTCACCCTCCCAGGTCAGAGCAGCACCGTCGGGCGAATTCCTTGCGCGCGGATCGATTGCAGCCGACGCGTAGTTGAACGCGCCGCCTGACCACCAGCGCGACCACTCGGGACCGCGACTCAGATCCACAATCTGGCTCGGCTGGCGCTGCCAGGCGAGTTTCAGGTCGTCAGCGGCCGCGCCCCAGAACCACGCAGGATCGCGCTCGGCGCGACGCTGGAGCGCCTCCAGGTTGCGTTCGCCAGTGGCGCTGACCAAACGGCCGAGCCTGGTTCGCTTGGCCGCATCTGACGCGGGTCGCCAGGCAGCATCGGGAACTTCGCGTCCGAAGATCGGCCAGTCGTCGCTCACGGGCCGAATGCTATTCCGGCTCAACCGGCGCCGGCTGTCCGCCGGCCTCGGTCAAGGCGGTATCGACGGCCACCTTCAGAGCGGCCGGCCAGCCCGCCCCAAACGCTCGCCACGGCAGGTGCTCGACGGTGTCGATCGGGGCCACGCTGGTGGCCTGCGCCGCCTGAACGCAAGCGTCGAATGTGGGTTTGTCGGCATCGTATGTTGCCTGGCTCTTCCAGCCGAAGACGTAGACCGGGTACGAGGTGCTGTCGCCGGACGGTCGGACGTCGTACCTGACCGCGTTGCTGTGCAACGGCGAATTGAGATTCGCTCCGCACCCTGGGTCGCCCGAGACCTCGTTGGTGACGGTCATGTCGCGACGTACCAGGGGGCCGACAATGTCTGTGAAGTCGCCGGCCGTCGGTGGCGGAGCGGTGAAAGCGCCGCAGCCTGCGAGCAGCAGCGCGACGATGGCTAATGGCACAACACGGCGAACCATGGGGCCAATTCTCGCGCCGACTAACATTGACCGCCCGTGCCTCATTTACGGCCGTTTCGCGGCCTGCGTTATGACCCTGCGCGCGTGCCCGATCTGTCGGCCGTACTGTGTCCGCCGTACGACGTGATCTCACCACGCCAACGCGAGGCGTTTCTCTCGCGCGATGCACACAACGCCGTCCGGCTGGAGCTGCCGTCGCCCACGCCTACCACCGCGAAAGAGGCAGATTTCGCCGGAGCCGCCGAGGCGCTCAATGAGTGGCTGGGCGACGGCACCCTCGCGCGCGACGATCGGCCTCTCGTGTACATCTACGAGCAACGCTTCACGGGCGAGGACGGCACGCCGCGTGTTGCGCGCTCGTTCTTCTGCGAGTTGCGCCTCGAGCATTACGGTCCGGGCAGCGGCGTCCGGCCCCACGAGCACACCCTGGCGCCGGCCAAGGAACATCGCTTCCAGCTGCTGTCTGCGACGCGAACGC
>DATBFJ010000059.1:0-3003 GCA_036558545.1 Candidatus Limnocylindrales bacterium | reverse complement strand
CAGCTCGTCAGCGCTCATCTGGAACAGCGAGTCGCGCGGATATGACTCGATGATCTCGAGCAGCGCCTTGCGGTCGTGGCTGGCCGGGGGAAAGGCTGCCTTGTTCAGAACCTTCTCGACCTTCTGCGCCAGCAGCGGGATGTCGCGCGGGCTGGCCTTATACGCGGCGGTCGTGTACAGGCCCAGGAAGCGACGCTCGCCGGTGACCTTGCCGTCGGGCCCGAACCGCTTGACGCCGACGTAGTCGAGATACGCCGGGCGGTGGACGTTCGATCGCGAGTTGGCCTTGGTCAATACGAGCACGTGCGGCGTACGCGCCAGCTCCAGGGCCTTGGGCCGCAGGCGCTTGAACGCCGTCTGCGAGGCGTTGCGAAGGATCCCCAGGCCGGAGTCCGGCACGGCCTTGAGCCCCGCCTCTTCGCCCTCTTGCACGAGGTCGTACTCGCGATATCCGAGGAACGTGAAGTGGTGCGCGGAGACCCACTTGAGAAAGTCCGTGACCTCCTGCAACTCGGCCGGGTCGACGGGCGGCGGCTCGCGCTCGAGCTCTTGTGAGAGCTCTTCGGTCTTGGCGCGCATCGCCTGCCAGTCCTCTACCGCGAGGCGCACCTCGCCGAGCACGCGCTCGAGGTTCTCGCGCAGCCGTTGCAGCTCGGCCTTGTCGCGCTCGCGCACGACCTCGGCATGGATCACGGATTCCGCGACGGCGCCCTCGACATCGGCGCCGGGCTCGACCACGTCGGTCAGCCGGCCGTCTTGATCGCGGCGGACGCGCACCACCGGGTGGATCACGAGGTCGATGCCGTAGCCCTGCCGCCCCAGCTCCATCGTCACCGAGTCGACGATGAACGGCATGTCGTCGGAGATGATCTCGATCACCGTGTGCGGCGACTGCCAGCCGTTCTGCTCGAAGTCCGGGTTGTAGACGTTGACCTTCGTCTCGCCGGGCGCGCGCTGCTGGGCCAGGTTCCATTGGGCGATCGCGGCGCCGTAGAGGTCGATCTCGCTTCGATCGGACAGATCCACGGCAGGAACCCAGTGGTAGAACTGCCGGATGAAGGACTCGCAGGGGGCGACGCGATCTGTGGCCAGCTTGCGGCGGACCCGTTCGCAGATCCCGTCGATTAGTTCCGACTCGAGGTCGGCCGCCTTTACCGCCATCGCGCGATCACCTTCTCCTCTTTAACTACGCAGCCTACCTTCCTAGGGCGATGTCAATCGGCAGGTTTCGTAGGTGTTCACAGGTTTGGCGTCCCGGGCGTCCGGGGCCTTACGAGCCACCGCATTTCCCCCAATTCGATGCCGCTCGCCGGCCGCCTTCGAGCGAAACCCGCGAGTCACGTCCAGGGATCGGGCTTCCAGATGTAGGAGTGGTCCCATAGCTGCACGTCCAGCCGCCCGTACTCGCCCGTGTAGAACACGAGCGGCGATCCGTTGGAGTACTCCAGGTGCTCGACGCGGCCGACGTAGAGCGTGTGGTCGCCGGCCGGGTGGCTGTCGACGACCGTGCACACGAGATGCGTCAACGCGCCTTCCAGCAATGGGATCTCGTCCCGCCACACGAACGGGATCTCGGCGACCATCCGGGTCCCCTGTGCGGCGAAGTGCCGCGACAGCGGTTCCTGTGACTCGCTGAGCACGCTCACCCCGTAGCGCCCGCTCGCCGGCAGCAGCGAGTGCAGCCGGCAGGTGTTGGCCAGCGACACGACGACCAGCGGCGGCTCCAGCGATACCGACATGAACCCGTTGGCGGTCATCCCGTGCGCGTGACCGTTGTGGCTAGTCGTCACGACGGTGATGCCGCTTGCAAACCGGCCGAGCGCGCGGCGGTACTCGGCCGGATCGATCTGCGCGCCGGTGTCGCTCACGTCCGCTTGCTGAAGAAGCTCACGTCATCTGGGTTTACCAGGTCGGGCGCAGTCCAACCGTCGAGGTCGTACTCGGCCATGCACTGCTCGGCGAATCCCTTGAATTCGTCGGCCTGGCCGGTGGCAAGCGCCGAGAACAGCACCTCCATCCGGATGTTCTCCGCGTTGCCGCTGTAGTTGCGCTCATACAACTCATGACGGCCGCCGAACTCGCTGCCGACCGCATCCCACAGCAGCTTCATCAGCTTCACGCGCTGCACGGAGTCGGTCCCGTCGGACCCGCGGACGTAGCGGTCGAGGTACTTGCGGATCTCGGGGTTCTTGAAGTCGCGGGCGTTGGAGTTGATGTAGATGAGCCCGCTGGAGACGGTCTGCTCGATGATCTCCTTCACGCGCGGGTACCCGATCGTCGAGAACAGCCGGTAGGCCATCGCGTAGTCCATGTTGGGCAGGACCGCGCCCTCTTTCCACGGCTGGGGGTCGCGCGCCATCGCGTTCGCCAGGCCCCACAGCAGATTCCGCCAGGCCAGCACCTCCCCGACCTGGGCCTGCACGCCACGGAAGTCCTTGGTGCCCGTCGCCTCGACCGCCTTCATCAGCAGACCGGCGATGAAATCGAGCTTGACCGCCAGCCGGATGCAGCCGTGGAAGCAGAAGCGCGGGATGAAGCCCGTGAACGGGAAGAAGTTGTTGGCCTTCTCGATGTCGCCGTAGACGAACACGTTCTCCCATGGCACGAGCACCTTGTCGAAGATGAAGATCGCGTCGTTCTCGTCGAGGCGGCTGGACAGCGGATAGTCGAACGGGCTGCCCATCACCTCGGCCACCATCTCGTACGACGGCCGGCAGATCAGCTTCACCCCGGGCGTGCCCATCGCGACCGCGCAGACGATCGCGAACTCCTTCTTCTGCAGCGGCACGGGTCCGTAGTGCGCGATGAAGTTGAAGTGCGTCAGCGCCGAGCCAGTCGCCACGACCTTCGCACCGCTGACCACGAGCCCGTCGTCGCGCTCCTCCTCGACGTGCATGAACACGTCGCCGACCTCGTCCGGCGGGCGGTTGCGGTCCACCGGCGGGTGGATGATCGCGTGGTTCCAGTACAGCACCCGCTCCTGCGCCTCGCGATACCAGCGCC
>DATBFJ010000058.1:0-40908 GCA_036558545.1 Candidatus Limnocylindrales bacterium | reverse complement strand
GGATGTAAGACGGATGGTGCCACGCCTGCTGCTCGAGAATCGGCCAACGACTGAGAAGCGCGACTCCCACGGCATCACCGCTCGGCGCGAAGACGTGGTACGGGTAGGTGAGGCCGATCGTTCGATTGGTCGTCAGCGCGTTCTCCATGGCCGGTTGGAATTCCTCCAGGCCCAGGACGTCGACGTCGATGCCATCAATGCCGTCGATAACCCGCGACCCTGCGTCTGCACCCCCCTCAACGTTCCACGCCGCGACGGATAGCTTCGCCTGGCCCGTTTCCGGCAGTGAAATCCACTGCGTGCCGTAGCGAGCGACCGAGGTCACGATCAGCGCCACGACCACCAGGTAGCCAGCCCACGAGCGGTGGAGCAGGACGTACGGCATCGCCAAGAACGCGGCGAGGAACGCGCTTGCGACCATGATCTGCTCCCACGCCTCCGTCACGTCGATCGGGCCGGAACGCTGTGGCAGCAGGAAATTGATCGCGACAACGACGAGGACGACCACCACCCAGGCGAGCGCGAGTCGTCCGATTGTGGCTATTCGATCACCGCGTACGCCCTGACCGGCCAGGTGCCCATGCCGACGACACGTGGCGGTGCGGCTGTAAACCGGAAGCCGTCAAACGGCAGCTGGCCGAGGCCGGTCAGGTGCTCCACGATGGGCACTCCGGCGGCCAGCAGCAGCGTGTGTGCCGGACGTGTCGGATCTGACGTCGAGTCGATGTTCTGACCATCGATGCCGACGATCCCGACACCCGCTGCGACCAGTGCCACGGCGCCGGCATTCTCCAGGAATGGATGCTCGCCGCTGCCGTATTTCTCGGTTCCCCAGTGCCTGTCCCAGCCGGTTCGAAGCAGGACGGCTCGTCCGTGGAGATCCAGCCCTTCGAACAGATTGGCCGAGAACGCCACGGCGCCCGTTGGCAGGTCGAAGACGAGCCCGTCGAGGTCGACGACTCGCTCCAGAGCCAGGCCTGACAGGTCGTAGCCATCCTGGTGACGATGGAACGGCGTGTCGAGATACGTGCCCGTATTGGCGACCATCGTTATCCGGCCGATGCTGAAGGTCGTGCCCTGCGCATAGCGCTCGCGCGAGGCGTCGCGCGTCAGGTACTCATCGATGACGGGCGCCGGCAGACCGGGCACCGTCACCATGCCGGAGAAGATCGGATGGCTCAGCTCGACGAGGCGTGGCATGGCGCCGCCGAGCCTAGCGCAGCTAGGCGACGGCGGCGCGGAACGGCGGATCTACCGGCCGGCACACCTTGCACGCGCGGTAACCGGCGTGACGAGCCTCGTCCGATGAGTGCAGCGGAACGCGATGCGGGTCAGTCACGCGCTTCGCATTACGGCACGAGGGATAACAGTAGATGTGGGTCGTATCGGACCCGATGAAGCGGACGCCCTTGTTTGGCAGCCGCTCCATCTCGTCCGTGTCGACACCTTCTGACTCGAGCACGGCACGTTTGGCGATCGGGCCACCGGCGCCATAGTTCCCGATCCTGCCGTCGGAGCGAACTACGCGGTGGCACGGAATCACGAAGGGGATGGGGTTGCGGGCGACCGCATTGCCCACCGCTCGAACCGCCAGCGGGCGGCCAAGCTCTGCGGCGACCCAGGCATACGGACGGACTTCGCCTCGCGGAATCTCGAGCACCTTGAGCAGGACCTGACGCTCGAACTCGGGCAGCTGCCCGAGTTCCACGGGAACCTTGTTCGACTTGCCACCGTTGCCATACAGCCGCGCATTGACAACTGTCTCGATCAGCTTCGGCGCCTTCTCGACGCGGTGGACGGGACGACCGAATGTCGCGCGGAACGCTTCCTCGAAATCGCCCGACTCGCCAATCGTGTCGGCACGTTCGACGAAGGAGATGCCGCGCTTGCCGTAGGCGACAAAGAGTGGCCCGATGGGACCGTCGATCTTCACGTACTCGTCAGCCAGGCCAATGGCGCTCAGGACAGCATCGCTCAGGCCTGCCGGAGCAGGCTGCTTGAGCGAGCGAAGGCCAGCGGCGATCACTCGGTCGTCCCCGCGCTCGCCGCCGTCCGAAATGATCGTGGCGTCAGTGGTGGTCATGAAACTGCCTCCTGCGCGCCCTGCGCGCGCTGTTCCGCGTCGTACGCGGCGCGCAGCAAAGCTGTTCCGCGATGGACGTCCGATTTGACGCTGCCCAGAGGCCGGTCGAGCGTTTCGGCCAGCTCCGGATAGGAAAGGTCGTCTATGTACCTGAGGGCCACGGCAATCCGATATCGATCGGGCAGCCGGCTCAGCAATCGTGCCCACATCTGCCGTTCATCGTTTCGCTCGGCAAGCTTCAAAGGGCTGTCGGCTGGGTCGCTGACAGTGACCGCCGCAGCGTCGATGTCACCGTGAGCGTGCGCGGCGCGGATCTCGTTGCGTGCAGCGTTGAGTGCGATGCGCGCCAGCCACGGCCTGACGTGCAGTGCGCGGATGCGCCCGGGCGGGTAGCGCTTGAGCGCTCGGTAGGCACGCACGAATGAGTCCTGGGCGACGTCCTGCGCTGTCGCCTGGTTGCGTACGATGCGCAACGAGACGCCGAACACGAGGTCCTGGTGAGCCTCCACGAGATCGGGGAAAGCCGCCTCGACGTCCGTCGCCAAGCGCTCACACAACTCATCTGACTGCTCCTGCATCCACACGCTAGGTAAACACACGCCGGCGGTCATTGGTTGCAAAAGTCGCGTTCGAGTCGAGCCATGTAGGCTCCTCGCGTGCCTGCGATCGTCGTCGACCAGCTGCATAAGTCATACGGCGATCTCGAAGCGGTCAAGGGCATCAGCCTGACGGTCAAGGAAGGTGAGATCTTCGCCTTGCTCGGCCCGAACGGCGCGGGCAAGACGACCACCGTCGAGATCCTGGAGGGCTACCGCCCGCGCACGAGCGGCACGGTCGAGGTCCTGGGCTTTGACCCTGCCCGGCGTCCCGAGGAGATGCGCGCACGGATCGGCATCGTCCTCCAGTCGGCGGGCGTCGAGAGCTACCTGACCGTCGCCGAGGTCGTCGACCTGTACCGGGGCTACTACCCAAAGCCACGTGACAGGGACGAGGTCCTGAAGCTCGTCGGCCTCGAGGATCGACCAGCCGTTCGCGTCGGCCGGCTGTCCGGCGGACAGCGTCGCCGACTCGACGTCGCGCTTGGCATCTGCGGCGACCCTGACCTGCTATTTCTCGACGAGCCGACCACGGGCTTCGACCCGGCCGCGAGGCGCAACGCGTGGGCCACGATCAGTGGCCTGCGCGACGAAGGCAAGACGATCCTGTTGACAACACACTTCATGGACGAGGCTCAGGCGCTGGCCGATCGGCTTGCGATCATGCGCGGGGGCGAGATCGTGGCCATGGGCACGATCGACGAGATCCAGTCAGCGCGGCCGTCGGCCACCCGCATACGCTTCGAGGTTGGCGACGCCGCGCCACCTGCCGAGCTCCTTCCGGCGGGCTCCGAGCGTCACGACGGCGGCTACGAGGTATGGTCGGATGCCCCCGTCGAGCTCCTGCACAAGCTCACGGGTTGGGCGCTCGACTCGCACCTCGAGCTCAACAATCTGTCCGTTTCTCGTCCGAGCCTCGAGGACACCTATCTCGAACTGACAGGCGAGCTTGCCGAGCAGAGCGCCAGGGAATGAGAAATCTTCGTCTGCTGGCGCGACAGATCCGCTACGAGAACCGCGCTTTCTGGCGCAACCCGGCCGCAGCGTTCTTCACGTTTGCCTTTCCGCTGATCTTCATGTTCGTGTTCCAGGCGATCTTTGGATCGGAGGTGCAGGGCGGGCTGACGGCCGCGCAATTCTTTACGCCCGCCATCGTCGCGTTCTCGATCGTGAACGCGTGCTTCACATCCTTGGCAATGACCACCGTGGCGGTTCGCGAGGAGGGGATCCTCAAGCGCGTTCGCGGCACGCCCATGCCCAGCTTTGTCTATCTCGCCGCGCGTATCTGCCACTCGGTCCTGGTGGGTCTGTTGCTGGTCGTGGTCGTATCGGCCTTCGGGGCGTTTGCTTACGGAGTGCCGTTCCCGTGGGACCAGCTGGCCATCCTGTTCGTGACCTTGATGCTCGGCGCAGCCTGTTTCTGCGCGCTCGGCCTGGCCATCAGCGGGTTCGTGCCCAATGAGCGCGCCGCGCCGGCCGTGGTCAACGCGATCATCCTGCCACTGCTGTTCATCTCGGACGTGTTCATCCGGATTCCGCCCGACAACACACTCGCCCAGATCGGCAACCTGTTCCCGGTGCGCCATTTCGCGTTGGCCCTGCAGGGCATCTGGACGCCGGCGCTCAACGGACCCGTCGACTACACGGATCTTCTTTGGGTTGCCGGCTGGGCCGTCCTGGGCCTGGCTGTGGCGCTGCGAACGTTCAGCTGGGAATCGCACGCCTAGCCGGAAGACCGCGCGCATCAATCAAATTGTTCGAATCTGACGATCTCTGTGCCGCCGACGATCGTCGGGAGCGAGTCAGCGCGACGCGGCTCAACCATTCTCTTTAGAGCTTACGAGCTGATTCTGAGCGAGCTGACCGAGCGCGGCGGAAAACAAACAATTTGGTTGATGCAGACAGCGGCGGCCGCCAGCGCACGTGCGCTACTCGAGCAGGAAGCCCTCGGCGAGAGGGTCGCGGCCGTCAACGACGAAGGTGGAGTAGCCGGTCACGTAAGCCGTGCCCGCTACGGACGTGTTCACCGCCGCGTGCGGGCCGAGGGTTGTCTCGGATTCGACGCGCCCCAGGAAGTGCTCAGCGGTGATGCCGGCATTGATGATCTCCTGGCCAACCTGGATGCGGCCGCGGGCATGCAACTGGGCGAGGATCGCGCTTGTGCCTGAGCCGCACGGCGACCGGTCCAGCTCCGCATCAGCGAAGATCGTCACGTTGCGGATGTGCGCGTCGCGCGCCTTACCGTCCGGGGACGTGCGTGGCTCGAGATCCACGATGATCGTGCCGTAGACGAAGCTCAAATCGGGGTCGGACGGATGGGCGGGCGTGTGATCGCGCCGCAGAACATCGGTGATGGCGGAGCCCACTCGGCGCAGCTCATCCGCCTGTTCCGGGACAACGCGGAGGCCGACCTCCGCGGCATTGACGATGCCGTAATAGGCGCCGCCAAAGGCAAGGTCCACACCCAGCGCGCCGTACTGCTTGGCCATGCCGTGCAGCTCGACACCGTCGGGCCTTACCGACAGAGACTGTGCGGCGAGGTACGACGGCACGTTCGTGAAGCGCACGCCGCGAACGGCCCACGAGCCGTCCTCGAGCTTCACGGTCGCGGCGTTCGCGGCCACGATCCCGGCCGGAGTCTCGAAGCGGATCGTCGTGACGGGCTCCGTAGCGGGGAACAGGCCGTCCTCGATGAGGCCGGTCGTGATCGCGATGACCCCGTGGCCGCACATCGTGCTCCAGCCCTCGTTGTGCATGAACAGCACGGTCATGTCGGCGAAGTCGCTGTGCGGAGGAAGCAGCACGGCGCCGTACATGTCCTTGTGACCGCGCGGCTCGAACATGAGCGAGCGGCGGACGTGGTCGGCGTTCTCCTTGACCCACTGCCGGCGTTCCAGCACCGGCAGCATCGGCACGTCCGGGAAACCACTCCGGATGAGTCGAAGCGGCTCTCCCGCGGTATGCAGCTCCATTGTCTGAATGGTCAGCTTTGGCTGTCGACCGAGCGGCTCGGGCTCGGTCGTCGCAGAAGCGTCCGGCGCTTCGTCGACTTCAACTGGCTCGGCGACAGTGGCGATTTCTTCGGGCACCGGTTCTGGCGCAGGCTCGACGACCGTCTCCCTGGGCGCTGGTTGCGTGGCTGCCTGCTCTGCGGGCGCGTCGATGGCGGCGTGCGGAGTGTCTGTGACGGCGTGCGGAGTGTCTGTGCCTTGAACCGATCCGTTCTGCTCACTGTTGGCGGGCGGTGGCGGTTCCGTCGCTGGAACCTGGGGGATGCGCCGAACCGGTTGGTACGTTCGCTGTGGACTGACGGGTTCCGCGGCTACCTCGGGTTGCGCGGCTACCGCGGCAAGCGGCTGGACCTCAGCCACCGAGTGCTCGGCAGGCTCGGAGGGAGCCATGCCCTTGGCCGCAGGCCCATACGCGTCAGGTCCGGCATAGGTGACGGCGAGGAGGAAGCCCTGTTCGTCCTCAGTCCAGGCCTGGTCGACGGCCACATAACCAGTCCGGGCCGCCTTCAGCGCATCTGCTCGGTAGGCGAGCTCAGTCTCAGAGCGCGTCGGGGCTCGATAGTGGCGCACGATGCTGTTCTGGCTCATCGGTCGGATCTCGGTGGTCATCGTCGCCAATTATCCGACGACACTGCATGAATCCTTCTGCCGAGAACCTGGCCACCAAAACTGACGGCCATCAGCTGCGCCGCAATCGAGCCTTCGGCAAGCCCCGCATTCGGCGGCTGCTGCTCGACCTGGGCGACCTTCGACGACGACCTTTCTCGAGTGGCTAGCTTCTTTGTGTCCCGACCGCTCGCGTCCAAAATACCTGTGTCTCCAGAGAAGCAAAGATGCGCGTCATGCCCCGCCGCGCGGACGGTTCCGCGACCTGCAAAGTCACTGCCCGACTATGGTGATGAGCCACCGCCCGTGATGGTGGTCGCCGGAAGTACCGAGCGCTATGGATACCTCGTACCAGGTCCGTACGAGCTTTCTCCAATGTGAGCCACAAAATGAAACAAAGCTGATACGCGCCTTTTACGACGCGCGGCGACCGCCCGTCTATCGTCGGCGGTGAGCCAGGAGAGTCGTCGCGCGAATGCTTTTGCGAATAATCAGAGGAACGGTCAGTGCCGGGCGCGAGAACGATTTCGTGGCGGTGTGCAGGCAGCAGGTGATGGATGTAGGACGGGCTCCGGGCCTGCTTTCATTCATGGCCGGCTACCGTCGTGTCGATGGTCTCGACAAATTCATGGTGGCTACGAGCTGGGAGTCTGTTGACCAGGCAATCCACGCCGTGGGTGAGACGACCAACCCGATTGCAGCGGACCTTCTCGCGGGCGTCGCTGTCGTGGACACAGTCGACGTATACGAAGTCATCGAGCCGGCATTTCGTGGAATAGTCGACGCTCCCGGTGGAGTGGTGCGCTTCACGAGCGCCATGGTTGCGAGCGGCGATCGGTCACGCATGCTCTCGTGGTTGCGCAGCCCGCGGCGCGATAGGACAAAGGACGTCAAGCAGCTGATGCTCGGTTGGGCAGTGGGCGAGCGTCCCGGCTCGAACGACAACGCGATCGAGGTCGCGGCCGTGAGTGCGTGGCCGAGCCCACTCGTTATCGAGGCGATCGCTGATCCCGGCCGCGACGGCTCACCACTGTATGAAGAGATCGATGACTTCGCATCCGACTTTCGGGTAGAGGTGTACCGGGCGATAAGCCTCGAGCTACCAGATGCCATGTCTGATGTCGGCTCGCGCCGCGTCATCGCGGCGCGCTTCCGCGAGCGCGTCGCCGCCGACGCCGCGGCACGGGCGCTCGCGTCGTCCGTTGCCCGTCCGCAGCAGGCCCAGATCTCCGTTGCGCCGCTCGGGGCGCCGGGTCAAGCCACGAACGAAGGCAGCTACGTACTCGTCGCGCGTGTTGCGGTGAACGAGTACGCCAGCGCCGAGCGGCTCATCTCTGACAGGGGCGGCGATGTGATCCTCGCTCAGCGCGAGACAGTTGTTGAGCCGGAAGGCGTCGAGGCGGGCGATGAGGCGATTTCGGCCTCCTCTCCGAATGTCGCGCACGGAATGTCGCCGGCCAATTAGCCCGCCGCCGCCGCAGACGCTAGCGGCGAAGCAACCGACTGAACGCCGGGTTGCCCGCGATCTGCATCAGCCTTCTGACGGCGGACGGCGACATTTGGCTCATCTGCGTGGCGGCCCGTGTCAAATCGTCCGGCGGCACAGTCGCGAGGGTTTTCAACAACCGGTCGAGATCCGCGTCGTCCAGCGCGGTCAGCACCGCGAACAGGTTGCGCAGCGCCGCGGTTTCGGCTCGCAGGACGCCTGATAGCGCGTGGTCGAATTGGCGTACGAACTCGAGCAGTGCATCGAGCCGACTCTCGAGCCGCTGGGCTTCGTCGTCATGCTTGAGCTGCCTGACCTCGACGAGGCATTGCTCGAGAATGGCAATGACCGGGTCACCCTCGCGCTCCTTGCGGCCCTCGATGACGCGCCGGAACCACTCCCAGTGGTCATCCAGCGCGATCCAGGCGCGGCCCGCCGGGCCGCGCCTGCCGCTCCGGCGCGGTTCCTCGGCGCGCTGCACGATGCCCCACTCGATGCAGCTCTGAAGTGCCAGCCTGATGGCACGGTGCGACAGTCCGAGCGCCTGCTGCAGCTCGGCGTCCGTGACGGGGCCGCCATGAGCCAGCAGGTAGCCTTGAACCGCGGCGGTTGAAGGCGCGATGCCCCATGATGCGCCCATCTGGCTCCAGGCTTCGGCGAATCGTCGACGGATCCGTTCTGCGCGATCAATCTCGCCAGAAGCTCTGCGCTCGTCTTTGACGTCCGTGTTGGCCGCGCTCATAGTCAATACCCGATGGTAACGGGTTTGCCTGCGCAGAGGACCTTGACTGCGCTGAACGACCGTGAGGGACTGGCGGGCGCGATCGATGGCCGTCAGCGTTGCTGGCGTCCCGCCCTGTAGGCGATGACCTCGACCTTCTCGAGGGTCATCAACCCGTCCCCGAGCATCTCGTCGAGCTCCGGCAGAACGTCCCTGATCCTGGTCTCCTCATCGACAACTTCAACCAGGATGGGCAGGTCCTGAGAGAGGCTGAGCAGCCGAGTCGAATGCAGATGCTGTTTCGCGCCGAAGCCTTCGATGCCGCGCAGCACTGTTGCGCCGGCAAGACCGCGAGTGCGCAGCAGCTCGACGATCGCCTGGTACAGAGGCTTACCGTGCCACTGGTCGCTCTCGCCCAGATAGATGCGCACCAGCAAACCCGTGCCCTCGAGCTTCATCAGATGGCCCTCCCGACCAGCACGCCTGCGATGACTGCGATCATCCCGACCAATATCGACCCACCGATATTCACGACGGCGATGAGCCACGCGCCGTCCTCGATCAGGCGCCATGACTCGAGCATCAATGTAGAAAACGTCGAGTAGGCCCCCAGGAAACCGATCATCAAGGGTGCGCGCAGCTGCTGAGGCAGTGCCGCTCGCTCGACGACCAGGGCGAAAGTCAGGCCCACCAGGAATGACGCGCTGACGTTGATCACAAAGGTGCCCCACGGCACAGACCCGCCGGTCCAATCGGTCACTCGACGGTCGAGGAAGTAACGCGTCAGGGCTCCAAAGAAGCCCCCGACGCCGACAAGGATTGCTGCAGCCACGGCCCGGTCTCCATCGCGATCATTGATCGGTAGGAGCCATCAGCCCTGGGTTGGGCACTTGCGGCGAGCCCCATCGCCGGGTCCATCGTACGAGATAGCCCCTTCTAGTTCCCGAGTTGAGCCCGACGACGCTCGAGGAACTCGCGCTCCGCGGCATTGGACGCCAGGGCCGCGGCACGCTCGTAGGCCTGGGCCGCTTCGTGGCGCCGGCCGAGGCGCCGCAGGAGCTCGCCGCGCGTCGAATGCAGAAGGTAGTAGTCCCCCAGGTCTCCGCGGACCGCGAGATCGTCGACGATGGCGAGCGCCTCGGCCGGCCCGCGGGCCATCGACACGGCCACGGCGCGATTGAGTGCCACCACAGGTGAAGGCTCCACGGCCATCAGCCTGTCGTAGAGCAGCACGATTCGGGGCCACTCCGTTTCGGCCGCGACAGGAGCCTGGGCGTGGACCGCGGCGATCGCCGCCTGCAGCTGGTAGCGGCCCGGCGCGCCGAATGACGCGGCCCTGTCCAGCAAGCTCAGCCCCTCGTCTATGCGCGCCGCGTCCCAGCGCGAGCGGTCCTGATCGGCCAGCAGGATCAGCTCACCGCTGGCGCTCTGGCGTGCGTCGCGCCGCGAGTCTTGCAGGAGAAGGAGCGACAGCAAGCCCAGCGCCTCGGCTTCGTCAGGCATCAGGGAGACGAGGATGCGCGCCAGCCGGATCGCCTCGCCCGCCAACTCGCGGCGAACGATGCGGGTCCCGGTCGTGGCCGAATAACCTTCGTTGAACACGAGGTAGACGACGTGAAGCACCGCGTCCAGACGTCCGGGCAAGTCCTCGCGCGGGGGCACCACGTATGGAATGCCTGCATCGCGGATCTTTTTCTTGGCCCGAACAAGTCGCTGCGCCAGGGTCGCCTCTGGAAGGAGGAATGCCCGGGCGATTTCGGGCGTTCGGAGACCGCCGAGCAGCCGGAGGGTCAAAGCGACCTGGGCGTCGAGCGCCAGCGCCGGGTGGCAACAGGTGAAAATCAGTCGGAGTCGGTCGTCTTCAATCGCGTAGCCGGCGTCCATGTGAGTCTCTCCAGCCGCGTCGTGTGCGTCGGCCGCCGTGAGCCGGGAAAGCGCCTCCACCTTGCGCTCGTAGTTTCTGGCCCGGCGCAATCGATCGATCGCCTTGCGTCGCGCGGTCGTGGCGATCCATGCGCCCGGATTGGCCGGCATCCCCTCCGCGGGCCAGTGCTCGATTGCCGATACGAAGGCGTCCTGGACGGATTCCTCGGCAAGGTCGAAATCACCGACTGCGCGAATCAACCCGGCGATTACGCGGCCAGATTCCTCGCGGAAGATGTGGTCGATGGCATCGAACGCGACCGGTCCGTCGCGCCCGATGCCGGGCGGCCGTGCGCCAGAATCAGCCAGCGGCAATCCCCGCCGGAGCCTCGCCAGCTTCTACGGCTGCGTCGAAGTCGACGACCGGCCGCACCTCGACTGTGCCGCGTGCCGCGCCCGGGATCTTGGCCGCCCACTTGATCGCCTCGTCGAGGTTGGGTGCTTCGATCAGGTAGAAGCCACCGAACTCCTCCTTGGTCTCCGCGAATGGCCCATCCGTGACCAGGACCTTGCCCTCTCGAACACGCACGCTCGTGGCGGTCTTGGCCTCGTGGAGCGCCTCGCCGCCGCGCATGACATCGGCCGCCACGGCCTCGGCGCCGAACGCGTTGTAGGCGTTCATTACGGCCGCGTCCTCCTCGGGCGTCGATTCCCACGGCGCGACGTAGATCAACAGTGCGTAGCGCATGACGTTTGCCTCCTAGGTTTGCGGATGTTCGGCTATCTGCTCGCCGTCAGCAAGACAACGAATCGTTAACGCCGATTTCGACAGCTCGAGGGCTACGCTCTTCGCGAATGTCGCCGCCAGACTCGCGTCTCGCTTCCAACGTTGCCGTCCGTGCCGAACCGCGCGGCGTTGGCACGTTCGGCGCGCGCGACCCTCTGGCGCGCGAGGTAAAGCTGCTCGGTGCGCTCCTCGGCCAGGTGATTGTCGAACAGGAAGGCACAGACGCTCTCGACCTCGTCGAGAAGGTGCGCAAGGCGACGATCTCGATTCGACGCGGCGGACCAGCCGCCGAAAGAGAACGGCTGGCTGCCGACCTTGCACAGGTAAGTCTGCAACAGGCACAGGTCCTCATCCGCGCTTTCAGCCTGTATTTCCAGCTGACGAACCTGGCTGAGGAGAAGCAGCGCGTGCGGCAGCTGCGTCTGCGCGAGCGCAACGCGAAAGGCGCGGTAAACGAATCGGTTGCCGCCGCAGTGGCCGACCTGCGTCGACGACGCAAGATGTCGCGCACGGAGATCGACGCGCTGATCGGACGCCTGTCGATCTCGCCGGTGCTCACCGCTCACCCCACCGAAGCGCGCCGCCGGACATTGATCGTCGCCTTGCGCCGTGTTTATCGGCTTCTCGATTCGCTCGACGATCCAAGACTGACCCCCTCAGAAGATTCGGACATCCGGCGCCGCCTGCGCGAGCAGATATCGATCCTGTGGCACATCGTGCCGATCCGTGTGACGGCGCCAGGGCCGCTCGACGAAGTACGCAGTGCGATGGCGCTGTTCGACGAATCGCTCTTCGTTGTTGCGCCGCGCGTGTACCGCGTGGTCTCGAGAGCGACAGGAGGCGACGTCGCTCCAGCTCTGCTCAGGTTTGGGTCGTGGATCGGCGGCGACCGCGACGGCAATCCGCGTGTCACTGCGGAAGTGACTCGGGCAACGCTGGCGATTCAGTCAGATCACGTTCTGCACGGTTACGAGAATGTCGCCCAGCGCCTTTCAAACACTGTGACGGTCCATGCGCCAGATGGGTCGCTGGCAGACACGCTGTCGCGAGATATTGCCGATCTTGGTGGCGTCGCGGCGGAGGAGCAGCGGCGTTTTCCCGACGAGCCGTTTCGGAGGCGCTTCGCGTATATCGCGGAACGTCTGCGCAGGACGCGCGACGGAACTGCAGGCGCCTATCCAGACCCGTCCGCATTGCTTTCCGAGTTGGCCGGAGTTGCAGAGGCACTGGACGCCCTAGGCCTTCAAGGCGTCGCGATGGGCGAGGTCCAGGACTTCATCTGGCAGGTCGAGACGTTCGGCTTCCACGGTTTATCGCTCGAGGTCAGGCAGCACTCCGCGGTGCACTCCGCCGCTCTCGCGGCAAAGTCAGCAGACGTGCAGGTTGCACCGGAGGTCTCGGCAGGCGAGGTGCTGGCTACGTTCCGCGCAATCGCTGACATCCAGCGCCAATACGGCGAGGCAGCGCTGCATCGCTACGTCATCAGCTTCACGCATGAAGCGTCGGATGTCGTGGCCGTCCTCGAGTTGGCGCGGCGGGCATGCGGCGACGACGTACCCGAGCTGGATGTGGTGCCATTGTTCGAGTCGGCGGATGCGCTGTCCGATGCTTCGGGCATCGTCGCTGCGATGCTTTCCAATCCAGCGTATCGAGCGCATCTCGAGGGTCGCGCCAAGCGCCAGGAGGTGATGCTCGGCTACTCCGACTCAACCAAGGAGTCGGGCTCGCTCGCGTCGGCCTGGATGCTCTATCGGGCCCAGCAGCAACTCGTCGCGCTCGCCCGTCGCGAGGGCATCGAGCTGACTCTCTTTCACGGCCGGGGAGGGGCCATCGGCCGTGGTGGAGGTCCAATGACCCGGGCGATCATCGCCCAGGCGGCCGGCTCCGTCGACGGCCGGCTCAAGCTGACCGAGCAGGGCGAAGTCGTATCTGACCGATACGTCAACCCACAGATCGCGCTGCGGCACCTGGAGCAGCTGACGTTCGCGACCATCGAGGCGTCTGTGCCGCCGGCGGGTTCGATGCCGCGCGACTCTGGATCGATGATCGAGGAGCTGGCCGCAGCGGCACGCAGCGCCTATCGCGGACTCGTTTGGGAGACGCCCGAATTCGAGGCTTACTTCCAACAGGCAACGCCGATCGGTGAGCTGTCGGCGCTGACGATTGGATCGCGGCCAGCGGCGCGCGGCTCGAACCCGGCGGCGTCGCGGCTCGAGTCGCTGCGTGCCATTCCGTGGGTCTTCGCCTGGTCCCAGTCGCGCACGAACCTGCCCGGCTGGTACGGAACCGGCACGGCGCTCGCGGCGTATCGCGAGCGCCGTGGCGCCGCTGGGCTTCGTGAGCTCCGAGCACTGTACGAGGACTGGTCGTTTTTCCGAGCCGTGCTCGATACCGCGGAGATGATCCTGGCCAAGGCAGATATGTCCGTCGCAGCGCGTTACGCCTCGCTGGCCACTGGACCGGGTGCGCGCGGCCTGTGGGAGCGCATCCGTACCGAATACGAGACGTCAGTGGAGCAGATCCTGGCGGTCACCGGTCGCGCGCAATTGCTGGACAACATGCCCGTCCTCCAGCGCTCGATCGCTCTGCGCAATCCGTACGTCGATTCACTATCGGAGCTCCAGGTGCTCCTGCTCAGCCGTCTCCGCGCGTTGCCAAATGGCGACGCGCAGCGCCCGGAGCTTCTACGCCTGGTCCATTTGACCGTCAGTGGCGTTGCGGCAGGTCTTCAGAACACCGGCTGATCCGGATGACAAATGTTTGACAGCGCCGCGCAGTTATGCTGATCTGGCAGCCGGCCTCCTCCGCGTACCGGCTGCCGCGACTGCAGGGAGAGCAGATGCCGACATATCTGGACACACATCGCCACATCCCTGGCCTTACCGCGGACGCCCTCGCTGCCGCCCATCAGCGTGATGTCGAGGTTGGGCCAAAGTACGGCGTGCGCTACGTCCGCTATTGGTTCGACGAGGCGACTGGGCGCGTTTACTGCCTGGTGGAGGCGCCGAGTCCCGAGGCGGCCAACCAGGTGCACGCCGAGGCTCATGGTCTGGTTGCCGACGAGCTCGTCGCGGTGCAGGAAGGCTCTTAAGCCCTAGCGGCCTGCCAGGGCCGCTGCATCGTGCAACGCGTCGTCGAGACTCGCCGAGCGACCGTCGCGCCACGCACGCTGAAACCTGTCGCCGCCAAGCGACCCCTGCAGGCTGGCCAATTGCTGATCGACCTGTGCTTGATCCTTGAGTGAAAGCCGGGCGCCGGTCCGTTCGCGCATGGCTCCGGCCGCCGCCAGGATGCGCGCCGCCCTGTCCGCATCGTCGGGCGTGGCCGAGCTCGACATCTTCTCGAGCGCCGCGCAGATGCCCTGCGAATCGCCGAGCCGGCAACGAATCAGCAACGCGTCATAGAGCAGGCTCCGGGCAGTCGCGTCTTCATGCTGTGCCGCAGCCAGTTCCGCGAGCATGGTCATGATCCGCGCCTCGCCGCGCTCATCGCCCATCTGGCGATAGATCGCGAGTGCCTGCTCGTAACGCTCTTGGGCAAGCTGCTGATCACCATGTCGCGCGGCTGACTGTCCGTAGCTGCCCAATGCAAAGGCCGTGGCCCAGATATCGCCATCAGGCCCGACAGCAGCCAGGGCTCGCTCGTAGTAGCCCTTCGCGGCGTCGTACTCGCCCTGCCTGTCGGCAACGTCGGCGAGGCTGACCAGGCCGATCGGAAGTCCCTGCGGGTCCGTGTCGATGGCCATATCGACGGCCTTTTCGTACAGGGCGCGCGCCTTCGCATAGTCGCCGTGATGCACCGCCGCGTTGGCGAGGTTGTGCAATGCGTACTGGATGCTCAGCGGATTACCCATCTCCTCGTGGATGCGCAGGCTTTGCTCGTGGTAGCGCATGGCGGAGGCATGGTCGCCTTGGGCAGCAGCCAGGATGCCGGCGCCCGTCAGCGCGTCAGCGCGTAGCGGCGACAGGTCCGAGGTCAGCGCAAGAACCCGGTCAAGCCACTGGCGGCCCTCGACGAGATAGCCCCGGATCTCCCAAAAGCGCCACAGGCCGTCGACCAGCTCGAGGGCCGTTTGCGCGCCGCCGGGCTCGTTGATGCTCCACGCGAGGGCGGCGCGCAGGTTGTCGTGTTCGGCATCCAGTCGATCGAGCCACGGCAGAGACTCCGGGCCGCGGAAGAAGCTCGGCGCGGCTTCGCGCACCAGGTTCAGGTACCAATCACGATGGCGCGCGTACGCGCCCTCCGATTCGCCGGCTTCGAGCGAGTGCTCGCGCGCGTAGCCGCGCACCGTCTCGAGAATTCGGTACATCTGCTCCTGGCGGAAGACGAGCGACTTTTCGACCAGCCTGGTGAGGTGGTCGAGAACATCGAACGACTCGATCGCACCTGCCGTGCACACGGCTTCGGCCGCCTCGAGCGTGAACGGACCAGCGAAGACAGAAAGGCGCCACAGCACGATCTGCTCGTCGTCTGGCAGAAGATCGAAGCTCCAGTCGATTGCCGCCCGAAGCGTTTGATGGCGTGGCATGACAGTTCGACTGCCGCCGGTAAGAAGTCGGAACCGGTCATCCAGCCGGTCGGCGATCTGCTGCACCGTCAACGCGCGGACGCGGGCCGCGGCGAGCTCGATCGCCAGGGGAATGCCGTCGAGTCGTCGGCAGATTTCAATCACCGCCGGTGCGTTGTCGGCGGTTACGGCAAAGCCTGGATCTGCCGCCTTTGCGCGTTCAGCAAACAGGCCCACCGCTTCGTACTCGGTGACCAGGTCGTCCGGTTTGATCCTGGTGGCATCGGGCAATGACAGGGATCGAACTGGGTACAGGCGCTCTCCGGCGACACCCAACGCCTCACGGCTCGTCGCGAGGATTCGCAGGCCCGGGCACTGGCGCAGGAGGCTGTTGGCCAGCCGCGCGCACGCGTCGATCAGGTGCTCGCACGTATCGAGGATCAGCAGCATCTCGCGACCGCGGATGTGGGCCATCAGCGCGTCGTTGGCGTCCGCGTCCGACTCACGTGCGACGCCCAGGGCGATGGCCACCTCCTGCGGCACGAGGGTGCCGTCGGTGATTGTCTCGAGCTCGACGAGCCAGGCACCGTCGGTGAACGTGTCGAGCATTTCCGCAGCCAGCTGCAGGCCGAGACGAGTCTTGCCCACGCCGCCTGGTCCGGTCAGCGTCACCAGCGGTGCCTCGCCGATCAGCTTGCGCACCTCAGCCAGGTCGGCCATTCGTCCCACGAACGTACTGAGGTTGCGAGGCAGGTTGTTGGGCAGGGTCGTGAGCGAGCGGAGTGGCGGGAACGCGCGTGGCAGGCCATCTACGCTCAACTGGTAAAGGTGCTCTGGCTCGGCCAGGTCTTTCAGCCAATGCTGGCCAAGGTCCGTCAGAGTGCCGGAAGGTGGCAGGTCACTGCTTACGAGGTCACGTGTCGTCTGCGATAGCAGGATCTGACCGCCATGACCGGCCGCCGCGATGCGTGCGGCGCGATGGACGTCCATGCCGAAGTAGCGGGTCCGCGCGCCGATCGCTTCGCCCGTGTGAAGGCCCATGCGCGCGCGAACAACTGCGTTCGCGGGCCAACCGTGCTGGGCCATCGTTTGCTGTGCCTCCACGGCGGCCGCGACCGCGCGCCGTGCGCTCGGGAAGCTGTGGAACAGGCCGTCTCCGGCGCGATCGAGCTCGACTCCACCGTTGCGCTCGAATGCGGCACCCACGATCGAGTAGTAGTCGTCGAGCAACTGGCCGTAATCCTCGCGCAGCGAGTTCAGGAGCCGCGTCGACCCCTCCACGTCACTGAACACGAACGTGATCGTGCCGGAGATGGGCGTGTCTGCCTGGCTGGATTGCTCAGCTGTGTCCATGGCGAGCGACGATCGTAGCCGATTGCCAGCCTAACAATCGTTAGTTAGACTGCGTAGCTGATGACTGCGGGAACCGACACTCCGCGCCGCCTCCAGATCGAGGAGGTGGCCTCCGCCCTTTTCCGCGAGCGTGGCTATGCCGCGACGAGCGTACGCGACATCGCGCAGGCACTCAACCTCCAGGGCGGCAGCCTGTATGCGCACATGGCGTCGAAGGAAGACGTCCTGTGGTCGATCGTCACCCGCGCCGCGGATAAGTTCAACTCGCAACTCGGCCCCGTCGCCGAAGCGACAGAAGCGTCGCCGGCTGACCGGCTCGCGAATATGATCCGCGCGCATGTCGGTGTCGTGACCAGCATTCAGAAGGACGCCGCGGTCTTCCTCCACGAATGGCGCTTCCTTTCGTCGGCCCGCCGCGAGGAGATGCAGGCACGTCGCGACGCGTACGAAGCGTTGTTCCGCGACGTCATTTCCGCAGGGGTCGAACAGGGCGAATTCCGTGAGGTCGACGTCAAGACGAGCGCAATGGCGATCCTTTCCGCGCTGAACGGAATTCCGACCTGGTACCGACCGAGCGGACCACTGACTGCCGATCAAATAGCCGACGAACACGCCGACCTGTTCCTCCGTGCACTGGAGAGCCCGCGATGACCGACCCGATCTCACTCGCCCCGATTCTTGCGCCCGAGGACAGGCCCACTCCTCTCTTCGCCGACGACTCGCTCAACCACGAACAGCGATACGACGCGTTTGTCGAGCACGTCCAGTCCGGTCAGAAGGTCGAGGCGCGCGATTGGATGCCGGACGAGTATCGCTTGAGCGTTTTGCGCTTCGTCGAGATGCACGCGAATTCAGAGTTGATGGGCGTCCTGCCGGAGCGCGAGTGGATCATGCGCGCGCCAACTCTGAAGCGAAAGCTGGCACTGACCGCCAAGGTCCAGGACGAATGCGGACACGCCCAGTTGCTTTATCGAGTCGCCGAGGATCTGGGCAAGTCGCGCGAGCAGATGTACCAGGACCTGCTCGACGGCAAGACCAAGTTCCACAACGTCTTCCACTACCCGACGAAGTCGTGGGGTGACGTAGGCATCATCGCCTGGCTGGTCGACGCCGCGGCCATCGTGGCGCAGCAGGCTCTACGCGACTCGTCGTACGGGCCATACAGCCGGACGATGAAGAAGATCTGCTGGGAGGAGTCGGTCCACATCATGCACGGCCGCGACGTGGTCGTGACGATGATGAACGGCTCGCAGATGCAGCGCGACATGGTCCAGGAGGCGCTCGATCGGTGGTGGGGTCCGCTGATGCAGATGCATGGGCCGCGCACGGATCCGGCCAAGGATCGCGATCTTTACTGGCGCATCAAGGAGAAGACCGGGGAGCAGCTACGCCAGGAATTCCTGTCGACGTACGTGCCGCGCCTCTGGGAGATCGGCCTGTTCCCGCCGGACGCGGAGTTGCACGAAAACAAGGAGTCAGGCGAGTGGCGCTACTCCGAGCCCGACTGGCAGGAGCTTCGCACGGTCGTGACGGGCCACGGTCCCAAGTCGCAGGAACGGCTGGCCTTCCGGAGGTTCAACCACGAGCAGACAGCGTGGGTCCGCAACACGATCCTTACCACCACCGTGGCCTCGACGGAAGCTGCCTGACGACTTTCCACTTGCAGTGAACGCATTCAGCCACCGATGCCAGCTCCGAGCCCCGATTACGCGATGCGCCGGTTGGGTGGGCACGTTTTCGGGCCTTCTGGGCGAATGAAAGCCGGGGTGAACCGACGAAGCCCACGGTCAAATGGCCACGTCGTCGACGCAATCGTCTTCGCGTGTGCGCATGAAGCGCCAACCTGCTCGAGACGCATTAATGGCTGACGAGCAGCGGCCGGCGGAGGGGCGTCGCGTCGAGGACGGCCGACTGGGCAGCGGTGCCGATCCGGACGTCTGGGAGGTCTTCCGCCAGGAGAAGGAAGGCGACCCGATGCGCCATGCGGGTAACGTCCGTGCGCCCGACCGCGAACTCGCGACGCATTACGCCAGGGAGTTCTACAGCCGACGCAACGAAAGCGTGCGCCTGTGGGTGGTGCCCCGGACGGAGATCACGGACCTGTCCGATCCGGATCTGCTTCAGCCGCCGCTGGATCGTTCGTTCAAGAAGCCGGGCGGCTACGTGATGCGTGACAAGCTGGAAGTCGCCAAGAGGCGCGCGGCGGAGGAAGCCACCTGATGACGGCCGAAGCGCGGCTGCCGACTCGGCAGCTCATTCAACCTGATCTGCCCGCGTTCGACGCGTCTGCCCTGGACGCTGAGCTGCGCGCCGCGATCGCCGATCTGTTGCTGACGATGGCCGACGACGAGTTCGTCATAGGCTTCCGCGACTCGGAATGGACCGGCGTTGCGCCAATGCTCGAGGAGGACGTCGCGTTCTCCTCGATCGCGCAGGACGAGATCGGGCACGCGCGTCTGCTGTACGAGATGCGCGCGGCGCTGACGGGCGAGGAGGCCGATCGACTCGCGTTTCACCGCCAGCCAGCCGAGTACAAACATGCGCGGCTGCTGGACCAGCCGCGCCAGGGATGGGCTTTCACCATCGCCCGCCGGTGGTTGTATGACACCGCCGATTCGGTCCGCTTGGCGGCGCTCGCTCATTCGAGCTTCGCGCCGCTCGCCGAGGTAGTGGCCAAGATCAGGCGCGAGGAGCGCTATCACCTGATGCATCTTGATGCGTGGCTCGAGAGGCTCTCCTCTCATTCGGGCATGCCACGCGACGAAACGGCGAAGGCCCTCGAGGGGCTTGAGCAGGTGGCCCTGTCCGTGTTCGCGCCGCTGCCCGGCGAAGACATGCTCGTCGCTGCCGGAGTGCTTTCGGCTCCGATGATCGAACTGGCCGGCCGCTGGAAGTCGGAGGCCAATGCCCGCCTGGGCGCGCTCGAGCTGCCAACCGTCACAGGGACCGAGCCGCGCACCGATGGTCGTGATCACCAGGAGCCCGACGAGTCGTTCATCTGGCTGTGGAACGAGTTCACGTCAGTAGCCCGGCTCGAGGAGGGCGCTGCGTGGTAGCTGCGGCGATCAGTCTCCGGCCGCTCGAGTCCGCGGTCTGGGCCGCGCTCCAGGACGTTCACGATCCGGAGATCCCGACCATCTCCGTCGTTGATCTGGGTGTGGTCAGAACGGTTGAGACGGGCGAGGGCAGTATCCGAGTCGAGCTGTTGCCAACATTCGTCGGTTGTCCGGCGATCGAGGTCATGCGATCGTCGATCGAGCAGAGGCTGGCTGAGTTCGCGGACGATGTCCGTGTCGAGATTTCCTTCGCCGAGCCCTGGACCTCCGAGCGGATCACCCAGCGCGGCCGCGAGGCACTGCGCAGCGCGGGCTTCGCTCCGCCAGCCGTGAGGAGCCGCGATCTCGTGGTGCTGCCCATCGCTGAGTGCCCGTTCTGCGGCTCACGCAACACGACGCTGGAGAATGCATTCGGGCCTACGCTCTGCCGCGCTATCCATCACTGCGCCGACTGCCGCCAACCATTCGAGCAGTTCAAGGACGTCTAGCGGACGCCATACTTGGGTGACGGGCCGGTGGCCCCGTGCGATCGCCAACATGAAAGAGGGAGTTCGATGATCCGCGATCGGTTCGCGCTGGCAGCCCTTGGCCTCACGGTCGGTTTCTTTACCACGCTCGCGGCCATCGCCAACCTCGACGACGTGCCGCGCAACATCGACATCGTCGCGCTGTGGCTCGCCGGCCTGCTGACTCTTGGCCTGCTGTTGACCTGGGTGTTCATCCCGAAGCTGCCGCGCTGGATCGTTGCCGGCTGGGGCCTGATCCTCATTGCCGCTGGAATCGGCCTGATCATCACCGCGCCGGTGCCTGCCGGGGCGAGCGCCGTCCCTTGGGGTCTGGTCGGCCTGGTCGTCGGCGGAATCGTCACGATCATCCTGTCCGTGGTGCACTCACCGGCAATCGCCGAACCGATCTCCTGACACAACGCGGCGCCTCGCGCGCCGTTTGGCTATCCTCCGCCCACAAGAGGAGGAGGAATGCCGTGAGACGCACGTCACTCGCGCTGCTCTCGGTCTCGCTGTTGCTTGCGGCATGCAGTGGACCGGTTGCGACGCAGCTACCCGTTTTGCCGACTTTGCCGGCACGAACCGGCGCGCCGGCGACCCCGACCGCCGAGGCCACCGAGATGGCCAGCCTGCCAGCCACGGGGGCACCGACCACGGAGCCGACGGAGGCGACCACACCTGCGCCGACCGAGGAGGTGACGCAGCCACCGAGTGAGTCGACGGAGCCAACCACCGGAGCATCGGCCGCGCCCTCGTATGCGCTGCCCAGCCCGCCGCTCGCTGTCTGCGGACCGATCACGAGTCTGTCCACCAAGACGCCCGGCCGTCTGACTCTGAGCACGGACAACCCGGCGTTCCCGCCCTGGTGGGGCGGCGATCCGACCGTGCAGTACCCGAACGAGCCCGCCGGCGGCGATGACTGGGAAGTCAGCGATCCGTACTCAATGGAAGGCTTCGAGGGTGCAACCGCGTACGCGATCGCGAATGCGATGGGCTTCACGCCGGATCTGATCGACTGGATCCAGAACACGGTTTTCGCCCAGTCCTTCGCGCCGGGCCCCAAGCAGTTCGACTTCCACATGGCCCAGGTCTCGATCCGCCCGAAGCGTGCGCTGAACGTTGACTTCAGCGATCCGTATTTCGATGCGGTTCAGTCACTCCTGGCGCTCGCCGACAACCCGATCACCGGTGCCCAGAACATCAACGACCTGAAGGCGTACAAACTGGGTGCCGCGTCTAACACGACGAGCTTCGACCTGATCGACCAGGTCATTCAGCCGAACAGCGATCCGACTGTTTACCCGGACAACACCGCCGCCCTAACGGCGTTGAAGAACGGGCAGATTGACGGCATCGTCGTCGACCTCGGCACCGCGTTCTACATGCGCGACGCTCAGCTTGCCGGGGATCCGGCGGGTCAGATCGTCGGGCAGTTCAGCTCGGCGCTGCAGACCGACGAGGTGGGCGCAGTCCTCCAGAAGGACAGCCCGCTCACTCCGTGCGTCAATCAGGCGATCGCCGCAATCAAGGCAAATGGGACGCTTCAGGCCATTTACGACACGTGGATCGTGAGCGGCCAGAACATCCCGTTCCTCCAGTAGGTTGTCTTCTTCGCAGCACGCCTTCGGCGTCTGCTGCGCTCGAACCGCGCTGATCACGGCCTAGCGGCCGTGCTCAGCGCGTCGCTTGCATGAGCGGGGTCGCGCCAACGACCCCGCCCGAGTTGCTGGGCAGCCGTCAGTCACGACTGCTCGGCAGGCTCCGGCCCGGCGGCGTGGCGATAGCGACGTTGAGCACCATCGTGGTGTTCGGCGTCATCGGCTACGTGATCGTCAGCTCACCTGGCTGGCCCGTCGTCCAGCAGACGTTCTTCAACGCAGAAGAATTCTGGGCGGCGTTTCCCAAACTCCTGCCAGCGCTCATCAAGAACATTCAGCTGTTCCTCATCGCCGAGGCGTTCATCCTGCTCTTCGCACTTGGCCTGGCCGTGATGCGCAGCCTGCCGGGGCCGGCCTTCTTCCCGTTTCGACTGATGGCCGTCGTATATATCGACCTGTTCAGGGGAGTGCCGAGCATCCTCGTCATCTTCCTGATCGGCTTCGGAGTGCCGGCGCTGCGCATACCCGGCGTCACCAACGACGTGTTCGTCCTCGGTCTGATCACCCTGGTCATTCTCTGGTCGGCCTACGTTGCCGAGGTGTACCGCGCGGGGATCGAGGCAATCCACCCGTCGCAGGACGCCGCGGCCCGCTCGCTCGGACTGTCCCGTGCCCAGGGACTGCGTTACGTCATCCTGCCGCAGGCCGTTCGACGGGTGATTCCGCCGTTGCTCAACGACTTCATCGGGCTACAGAAGGACACGGCACTGGTCTCGTTCATCGGTGTCATCGAGGTCTTCTCGCGCACCCAGATAATCGTCGGCGCGTCGTTCAACTTCACTGCGTACATGTCGTGCGCGGTGATCTTCCTGGTGCTGACGATCCCGATGGCGCGCTTCGTCGACTGGTTGGTCGCGCGCGATCGCAAGCGCCAACTGGCGACTGTCGCTCGATAGACAATGGCCACCGATCGATCGACGCCATCCGCGCCGGCATTGCGCGTCGAGAACCTGCACAAATCCTTCGACGAGGTCGAGGTGCTGCGTGGTATCGATCTGACTGTCGCCGAGCACGAGGTGGTCTGCCTCATCGGGGCGTCCGGTTCGGGTAAATCGACACTGCTCCGCTGCATCAATCTGCTCGAACCGGTCGACTCAGGCCGGATCTGGATCGAGGGCGATGAGATCACCGGCCGTGGCGTCAACGTCAACAAGGTTCGGCGGCGCATCGGGATCGTGTTCCAGGCATACAACCTCTTCCCGCACATGAGCGTGATCAGTAACGTGACGCTGGCGCCGCGCAAGGTGCTGAAAATGTCGGCCGACCAGGCGGACGCGCGCGCGATGGAGCTGCTCACGCGCTTCGGCCTGGCCGAGAAGCGCGACCAATATCCCGACCGTCTGTCGGGCGGCCAACAGCAACGCGCCGCGATTGTCCGGGCCCTGGCGATGAAGCCCGACCTGCTGCTGCTCGATGAGATCACGTCGGCCCTCGACCCGGAGCTCGTCGCCGAGGTACTGGACGTGATCCGAGAGCTTGCAACGGAAGGCATGACGATGATCATCGCCACGCACGAGATGGGCTTCGCGCGCGACGTCGCGGACCGTGTCTGCTTCCTGGATCAGGGCGTCATCCTCGAGCAGGGGCCGCCGTCGGTGATGCTCTCCAGTCCGAGTGAGCCCAGGACTCAACGCTTCCTGCAGCGCATCATCAGCGCCGGCCGCCTCTAGGGCGGCGCCGTCATGACGCGCTGAAACTGACCGTGTGGTAGCCGCGTGCCCCGTCCGGGGCGGGCGGTGTCACGCGTGAGTCCTGGACGATGCCAGTGCCGTCCGTGGCACGAACTCGAATGGTGTGACGGCCGGGCGGAACGCCCAATGTGGTTTGCCACTGCACCCAGGTGTACGTCGATAACGGGGCGCTCAGCGTGCACTGGCGCCAGTTCTCGTCCTCGTCGACGTCAATTTCCACCTTGGATATGCCGCGCGTCGGCGCCCAGGCGACGCCGGCCACCTGCACCTGGCTGGCGGTCACGCCTTGTCCAGAACGCGGAAGGTCGATCCGGGACTGGGTCAGGATCGGCCCCTCCTTGGCCCAGCCAAGGTTTACCCAGTAGGCATTGAACGCTTCGAGCGTGTTCAGCTCGATCTCTGTGATCCACTTCGTCGCCGAGACGTAGCCGTACAGTCCGGGGACGATCACCCGTGCGGGAAAGCCGTGGCGCGCCGGCAGCGGCTCGTCGTTCATGAGCACCGCGATGATCGCGTCCTTTCCCGCTCCGGAAAGATGGTCGGTAGGAAAGCCGCTGGTCCATCCGTCGAACGAGCGACCGATTACCTGGGTAGCCCCTGGTTGGACGCCCGCCATCGCCAGCACAGAGTTCAGGTTCACACCCGTCCACTTGGCATTGCCCACGAGATGCCCGCCGACCTCGTTGGAGACGCAGGCGATGGTGACGTATTGCTCCATCAGCGTCATGGCAAGGAGTTGCTGATAGGTCAGCGTCACCTCGTTGTCGACCATGCCGTGGATGCGCAGCGACCAGGTCGAGGCGTCGATCTGGGGCGTGCCCAGGCGAGTGTCGATCTGGTAGAAGTCGTCGTTGTCGATGACGATCGGGGTCAGGCCTTCGATGCCGAAATCGGCACCCGACGGAACCGGTCCAAGGGTCCGGGCGGGTTCGGGCACGGCCACCGGCGTCGTGGCCTGGGCCGGCACCTGGCTGCCCAGGAAGCGCCCGATGACCGAGAGCACCGCTCCCGCAGCGACGAACGTTGCGCCGATGGCCAGGAATGCGCGACGCGGCATCTGGAGCGCCGCTGGCGTTCGCGATGCAGCCGCGGACTTTGGCCTTGGCGGGGTCACAGCTCGCGGCTGGATCATGTCGGTGAGCCACATGAAAGAGGCGAGGCCCGCGGCGACCGCGGCTCCTATCGTGACAACGCCGCTCAACGTGTCCTCGAGCGGGTCTTGGAGGATCAGGAAGAGTCCGACGACGCCGGCGAACACAAAGGCTCCGTACGCAAGGCGCCGATCGCGCTGGCCGAGGAGACCGATCACCGCCCCCAGCAGAACGCCTCCGATGAAGACCATGATCTCGAGGGCGAGCTTGTCGTTCGTCCCGAACAGGCTCGTCATCAGGTCCTTGCCGCCGGGCGGCTGAAGGGCGATTACCAGCGCGCCAACCGCCGCGATGGCCGAGGTTGAGCCGAACAAGCCCGCGACGACCTCGCCGACGCCTATGGCCACGGCGGCCGAAGACATGCCGGCCACGGCCCAGCTCAGCCTTGACCTCATGTGCGGCAGCATACGGATCTCCTGTAACGGCTGTGTGACGTAGTCGGATCGGCCCAACTCGCGGCGTGTCGTTTGCTTAAATAGAGCGACTGCTCAACGCAGCGCAGGGGGTTGCCGTGTTATTCCATCGTGCTCGTCCGTTTGCCGTAGCGCTTGTCTTGTGCCTGGGCTCGTTCCTGGGCGCCGTGCAGGTGCTGCCCGTCGATGCTGCCTCAGGAGCTCCTCCGACATGTCGCTACGACGACGTGATCACGAAGTACGCCACGTCCGCCGACTGGTACAGGTCACTGCTCGACACGATGTACAAGCTTCCCAGCAGCTACGTACCCAAGGGCCTCGTATCGACTTCGCGGGCCGGCGTCAAGGGAGGCGGCGTAGTGCGCAGCTTTGTCATCCCGTACCTTGCCGACATGGCCAAGGCTGCCAAGTCCGCCGGTGCCGGAATCCGGGTCATCTCCGCGTATCGCAGCTACTCGTCCCAGGCAAAGCTCTTTCAGCGCGAAGTCCGGCGATACGGCGAGAAGATCGCCAGGCGCAGCGTCGCGCGCGCGGGCCACTCAGAGCATCAGCTTGGCGTAACCATCGACTTCGGCGCGACCAGCACGTCAGGCGACGTGTCGCAGAAATTCGCCAAGACCGCGGCCGGCAAATGGATGAAGCAGAACGCCTGGAAGTACGGTTGGGTGATGAGTTATCCGCCCAACAGGACCGGCGTGACGTGCTACTACTCCGAGCCCTGGCACTTCCGATTCGTCGGCGTCAGTGCGGCAAAGGCCATCCACAACTCGGGCACCACGCTGCGCCAGTACCTCTGGAAGACCTATCAGTAGAGCGGACCTCCGGAGCGGCGTCAGCTCTGATTGAGCAGGTAGATCGAGCCGCTGCGATCCACGAGGTAGATCCGCCCATCGGCGCCTACGCCAAATGAGCTGATGCTGTAGTCCGTGTCGGCGACTGGCTTGGGCTGTTTCGTCGATCGTGTGCGCGTCGCGGAGATCTCCCAGACATTGCCCGTGACGTAGTCGCCGAACACGTATTTGCCATACATCTGAGCACCCGGCCGGCGCGCGACGTACCCGCCCGTGATCGACGCATAGGGCGTCCCGTACGTGCTGTGCAGGTACTCGGCGATGGGCAACGTCTTGCAGTTGCCCACGCACGGGGCACCACTCTGGTGGCCCGCGGTGTAATAGTGGAAGCCCTCGATCAGGTTCCAGCCGAAGTTGTAGCCGCCAGTTGTCGTACTCACTCGGTCGACCTCCTCGTAGCCGCCCTGCCCAACGTCGCCGCACCACAGCTTGCTCGTCTTAGGGTCGAAGGAGCAGCGCCACGTGTTGCGCAACCCATAAGCCCATATCTCGTCCCGGCCGGGCTTGCCCACAAATGGGTTGCCCGCAGGGATCGAATAGGTCAGTGGACCGTTTCCGTCCGGGTCCCTGGGATCAATGCGCAGGATCTTGCCGTTCAGAACATCCTTGCTCTGGGCATAGCCAAGCTCGTCGGCCGGGCTGTCACCATCACCCACGGTCACGTACAGGTACTTTCCGAGGAAGCCGATCCAGCCACCGTTGTGACCGGAGTACGGCTGAGCCACGGAGATGACCACGCGTGCACTGCCCTGGTCGGCCACGTCCGGATTGCCGCTCGACACGTGGTACTCGGCGACGGTGCTCGCGCCGTCGCCGGCGCGCGTGTACATGACGTAGAAGAGGCCGTTCCGGGCGTAGTTCGGGTGGAAGGCCATGCTGAACAGGCCACGTTCCGCGTCGTGCAGGATCACGTCGCTCGCGTCGAGAAAGGTTGTCACCGATCCATTGGCGTGGATGATCTTGATGAGCCCGTCCTGCTGTACGACGAAGAGCCGTGAATCGCCGGCATTCGTCACGTACACGGGCTCGCTGAAGCCGCCCTTCATCAGGGTCAAAGGCAAGCCGGCGGCCGAGACGCCCTGGACGAGCAACGAGGCCGCCAAGAACGCGGCGGCAGCGCCTGAGAGAAGCGTCCTGCGCATGCCTTCATCCCTTCCTTTCGGTCGGTCTGAAGCTACGCGCGGGTCTAGCTTCCGTCGAGTCGGTAAATCGCGCCGTTCAAGTCGACGAGATAGATCCTGCCCATGCTGTCCTCGCCGAACGAGCTGATGTTGTAGTCGGTGTCGACGACTGGATTGGGCAGCGTTGTGCCGGGACTGAAATCAGCGGGAATGACCCACACCTTGCCCGAGCAGTAGTCGCCAAAGACGTAGTCGCCATTCAAGTCCGCGCCACTGCGGCGCGAAACGTAGCCACCCGTCACCGCGCAGTTCCCTCCGCCGAAGGCGGAGTGGGCGTACTCGGCGATGGGCAGCTTGTAGCAGCTGCCCGTGCACACGTTGCCGCTCGTGTGGCCCTTCCAGTTGTAGTAGTGGAAACCCTCGAGCTTATGCCAGCCGAAGTTGACCGCCTTGCCCGACTTGACGCGGTCGACCTCCTCGTAGCTCTCCTGACCCACGTCGCCGCAGAACAGCTTGCCCGTCAGGTCGTCGAACGAGCAGCGCCACGGATTGCGCAGCCCGTAGGCCCAGATCTCGTCCTTCCCGGCTCTGCCGACGAACGGGTTGCCGGACGGTATCGAGTAGGTCAGAGGCCCGTTGCCGTCCGGGTCGAGCGGATTGATGCGCAGGATCTTGCCCCACCATCGGTCGAGGTTCTGGGCGCGATTCTGTGGATCGCCACCGCTGCCACCGTCGCCCAGCGAGAGGTACAGGTTGTCGCCCTTGAACGCCATCCAACCGCCGTTGTGGTTGGGATAGGGGTCGCTGAAGGTCAGCAGGACGCGCTTCGAATTCTGGTCGGCAACGTCCGGATTGCCGGTCGAGCGCTTGAACTCCACGAGTGTCTCGTTGCCGCTGGGCGTCGTGTAGTAGACGTAGAAGAGGCCGTTGCTCGCATAGTTGGGATGGAACGCGAGACCGAGCAGGCCCTGCTCACCGCCGTTCTGGTTGACCAGCGTGGGGATGTCGAGGAACGTCGAGACCGATTCGTCATCGTGGATGATCTTGATAACGCCACCACGCTCGACGACGAACAGCCGGCTGTCGCCGGCGTTGGTCAGGAACACCGGGTCCGAAAACCCGCTTTGGACGAGCGTCATTGGTAACGAGTCGGCCGAAACGGCCGGGACGCCGAGGCTCATCAGCGCGACGGCGATTGACGCGATAACAATGGCAAGTCGGCGCACGGAACACCCCCTGCACGAGCACGATGACTGACCGCGTGGTCGGCTCGACCGTAACACGTGCAGCAGCCTAAGGAAGGCCCCGGGCGAACGAAACGGGCGCGTCATGGCACCGCCCCGTCGCCGGCCGGTGGACGCTCGCGCACGTGACAGCACTGTCACTCCATCCGTCGCAACGCTATCGTTTGCATCAGCAGCATCACGTCACCCATCTGCGAGGGGACCATGCCACGCGTTCGCCTCGGCCTTGTGTTTGCGCTTCTTGCGGCGGGCTGTACTGCCTCTCCCGCTAATCCTTCTGGTCTGCCGCCAGTCCTGGAGTTCGAAAACCGTGGCGGTCCCGCATTCAGCATCAGGATCGGGGACACCGACATCGGCACCGTCGCCTGCGACAGTGGCGCGAGCGTGACTCCAGGACAGGGCGTCGCTCCGCCGCTGCCGTGGGATCTCAAGATTATTAGAGTCCGAGATGGCACCTCGATTCTGGTGACTCACGTTACTCAGCTGCCGCGCTATTTCATCCAGATCGGTAGTGACCCTGCGACCAGCCTGTCCGCCGTGCCCGCGGCAGGTCCGCCCGGCCCTACCTGCCCGCCCGGAGGCTGACTCCCGCCACTTCTGGGCCCGGTGATCCACTGGGCGTCATTGACGAACACTCGCCCAGCCGATTGTGCTGTCGCCGGGTTCGGTGACACACGCATGGACCGGGAAGCCATTGGATCGCTGCTGGGTCTCTTAGATAACGATGGCAGGCTTCTGCCATGCTCAGCACCATCAACGATCCAACGGGCTCGGTCACGGGGGACGAACGATGAACAACCTGTTCGACGAGGAGATCCGTGGGCACCACAGCATGCGGGAGCACCTGCTGACCGTGGTGTCCGATGCCGACCTCGCTTACAAGCTGCCGGGGCGCAACCCGACGCTCGGAGAGTTGCTCGTCGAGATGGGGGATCTTCAGGGCGTCTACACGCATTCGTTCGAGACGTTCACCCTCGACTGGGCGCACCGCCGCCTTCCGCCTCCACCGTCGATCACGACGGCCGGCCTGCGAGCGTGGTTCCAGGCACAGGACGACGCCATGAAAGCCGCGCTCGACAGGTTCACCGAGGCGGAGCTGCTCGTTGACCGGATCGACCGCGGCGGTGGCTTCGTGGCGTCGCCGTTCGTCCAGCATCAGGTCTACCGCGAGGCGGTCTACATCTTCTACGGCAAGCTGAGCGTCTACCTCAAGGCGCTGGAACGCGACGCCGGCGAGCAGTGGGCGGCCTGGGTGGGCTGACCTTGACGGTTCAGCCCGGTGACGTAGCCGTACTCTCGCGCAGTCATCGGTAGCATTGCCACGACCAGATGATCTGTCGCCCCCAATGAGCACTTACGAGTTCCACGTCGCGCGCGGGGCCCGCCAGCGCTACTCGTTTGACGACGCGCTGTTCGGGTTGACCGGCAACGTCGTTTTCGCCGACTTCGCCGCGGCGCGCCGCTTTGCGCAGCAGATGAATGAGCAACGCGACCTCGCCAGCGACCCGAGCAACAGCGTCCGTGCCGGCGATCTGAACGCGATGGGTCTCGTCGACGAGATCCTCCACTTCGTCGTCGGCATGTATCGGCAGCAGCGCAATCCGCAGGTCATGGCTGGGGCAATTTCGGCCCTCGAGGCAAGGCTCACGCCGCAGGGCCTGCAACAGACGCTCGAGGCCTTCGTAGGGGAGTTTCCGAACGCTGCCGGTTACCGGGGCGATCAGTCGGCTGCTGAGTACCTGGCGGGCAACACGGATGGCTTGTCGAATCGCGAGATCGCGCTGGAGGAGCTGCTGATGGTCTGGCTGGCCAACGGCAACCCGGCGTTTGCGCAATATGGCGAGCTGTTCGATGACCGAAACCTCGAGGACGGCAGCGCCTACCTCGCGGCCGTGCGCTCACTTGAAAGCTACTTCAAGACACAGCCCACATTTGGCCCGGATAACGAGGATCTGATCACCCTGCTGCGCCGTCCCGCGCTGGAGGCGTCCGGTTCGCTGACCGAACAGCTGCGCTGGATTCGAGATGCGTGGGGTTTCGTCGCGGAGCGCTTCGGCGATCGGATGGTCATCTCGCTCGACGTGCTCAACGAGGAGGAGCGCGCGGTGTGGATGCGCTTCAACGCGACTCACGGCGGCGCTGCGGATGCTGGCGCCTCGGACACGGCGGCGTTGCACGGGTTCGAGATGGAAGGGACAGCTGCGGAGCCCGAGGTCGAGCGCTTCAGCGCGGACCTTGAGTGGATGCCGCGCGTCGTCCTGATCGCCAAGTCGACATACGTCTGGCTCGACCAGCTATCGCGGCAATATGGCCGGCCCATCTTCCGGCTCGACCAGATTCCTGACGATGAGCTGGATCGTCTGGCGCGTGCCGGCTTCACCGGACTGTGGCTGATCGGCCTGTGGGAGCGCAGCCTGGCGTCGCGAACGATCAAGCAGATGCGCGGCAATCCTGAGGCCGTGGCGAGCGCCTACTCACTGATGGACTACCGCATCGCCGACGACCTGGGCGGCGACGACGCGTATCGCAACCTTCGCGATCGCGCCTGGTCGCGCGGCATCCGCCTGGCCAGCGACATGGTGCCGAACCACATGGGGATCGACTCACGCTGGGTCGTGGAGCATCCCGACTGGTTCATGTCGAGGCCGGATGCGCCCTATCCCGCTTACTCATACAACGGCCCGAACCTGTCTCCGGACCCACGCGTCGGGATCCAGATCGAGGATCACTACTTCGACAACACGGACGCGGCGGTAACGTTCAAACGCACCGACCACTGGAGCGGCGATGGCCGCTTCATCTATCACGGCAACGACGGCACGTCGATGCCGTGGAACGACACGGCCCAGCTCGACTATCTCAAGCCAGAGGTTCGCGAGGCCGTCATCCAGACCATCCTTCACGTCGCCCGACAGTTCCCGATCATCCGCTTCGACGCCGCGATGACGCTGGCCAAGCGCCACATCCAGCGCCTCTGGTACCCGGAGCCAGGCTCGGCCGGAGCGATTCCGAGCCGCGCCGAGTACGCGATGCGCAAAGTCGATTTCGACCGCGCCATGCCAGTCGAGTTCTGGCGCGAGGTTGTCGATCGCGTCGCGGCGGAAGCGCCCGAAACGCTGCTGCTGGCCGAAGCGTTCTGGCTCATGGAGGGCTACTTCGTCCGCACTCTGGGCATGCACCGGGTCTACAACAGCGCCTTCATGAACATGATGCGCGACGAGAAGAACGCCGAATACCGACTGGTAATCAAGAACACGCTCGAGTTCGACCCGCAGATCCTCAAGCGCTACGTCAACTTCATGAACAACCCCGACGAGAAGACGGCCGTCGACCAGTTCGGCAAAGGCGACAAATACTTCGGTGTGGCGACAGTTCTCGCGACGATGCCCGGGTTGCCGATGTTCGGGCACGGCCAGATTGAGGGTTATGCGGAGCGCTACGGCATGGAGTACCGGCGCGCCTATCACGATGAGACGCCCGACTTGCAGCTCGTCGCCCGCCACGAGCGCGAGATCTACCCGCTGCTGCACCGGCGCTGGCTGTTTGCCGAGGTCGACAACTTCGCGCTGTACGACTTCTTCACCGCCGATGGCTCGGTCAACGAAGACGTTTTCGCGTTCTCCAACTCGCGCGAGGGCAATCGGTCACTGATCGTCTACCACAACAGGTACGCGGAGACATCCGGCTGGATCAGGACCGCCGCCGTCAGCGGAGCGTCGCTGGCCGCAGGCTTGCGCCTCAGCGGCGGTCCGCAAGACTGGCTGGTGATGCACGACGCGCGCTCAGGCCTCGAGTACCTCCGATCACAACGTGAGCTCACCGAGCACGGTCTGCAACTCACTCTGCACGCTTACGAGACACAGGTCTACTCGGAGATGCGCGACGTCCATGATTCAGACGGTCGTTACGCGCGCCTTGCAGCCTGGTTGCAGGGTGGGGGAGTGCCGTCGATCGAGATGGCACTGCGCGAGCTCGAGCTCCAGCCGCTTCACGATGCGTTGCGCGCCGGCGACGAACAAGCTGCGCTGGCGGAGGTGGCGGCGCTTCTCGAAGTCGAGCCGCGAGAGGCGCCACCGGCCCCAAATGTCGAGCGCAGGATCACGAAGGCAGACGACAGGACGCTGGCGCGCGCGGTCGAGAAGCTCGTCGACTCCAGCAAGCCAGAGATGTCGAAGGGCAAATGGATATATGACTGGCTGATCGGCAATGTCTGGCCGGAGGCGGACCTCATGGCGCTCTGGCTCGACGTGGGCTCGCAGTCCAAATCCGCTCGAGCAAACAGTCTCGCGCCGGGAAGGCTACTGGCCGACGAGCGGTTCCGTAGAGCGATCGGCGTGAACGAGCACGATGGTGTCGCTTACTTCAACCGAGAGCGTTTCGCCAACGCCGTCGAGTGGCTGGCTGTGCCAGATGAAGCCAGCCTGGTCGCCGCCGCGAGGAAGTCGGAGTACCGCCTCGACGACCTGTCGGCGCTTCTGGAAGGGCAGCCCGACGGGTCGTCGATTTCGCAAGCCTCGGGGGTCGCGACGAAACCGGCCTCGCAATCGTCAACCACACCGGCCGCTCGACCGCCGACCAAGCCGAATCCAGATGGAAGCTGACCCGCTCGCCTGGTCGGAGTTGGCGGCCGCAGTCGTGGTCGCCTCGGTCGCTTTCGCGGGTTTCATCTTCGTCTCGATCTCGATAAACCTGCAGGAGGTCATCAGCCTGGCGGGCATCGCAGATCTCGCCCTGGCCGGCATCATGGCCCTCACAGGCATCGCGATCAGCGGCGTCCTACTCTTGGTCCCTGGTCAACCTACGGGCATTCTGGCTACCGAGCTCGTGCTTCTCGGTCTGTTCATGCTCGCCTGGACCTTGCGTCTCTACTCGCGCAGCTATCGCGTTACCGCGGCCGACTACAAGCGCGGTCGACTCGTTGGCGCGCTGCTCAATGGGACCCCGGGCGTGTCGATCATGGTTTGTGGACTGAGCCTCGCGACAGCTGTTGGCGGTGGCTTCTACTGGCTCGTTCCCGGCTGGATCGTCGCAATCGTCGGTGGCGTGCTCAATGCCTGGGTATTGCTCGTGGAGGTAAAACGCTGAACGCGGAGAGGCCCGGACTGCCCGTCGAAGGCCGGAAGCGGGCAATCATCGAGAACGTGACGCCGCAGGTCGATGGCGGTCGCTTCCCCGTCAAACGGGTGGTCGGTGACCTCTTCGAGGTGCAGGCGGACGTCTTTGCCGACGGGCACGACGAGGTTCGCGCCCGACTTTCGTGGCGCCACGCATCCAGCAAAGATTGGGAACAGGTCGAGATGGAGGCTCTCGACAACGACCGCTGGCGCGCCGCCGTACCGCTGAAGGAGGTGGGCCGACTCGAGTTCTTCGTCAGTGGCTGGGTCGATCACTGGCAGACTTGGGTCCACGACCTGAAGAAGCGCATCGATGCCGGTCAGGGCGTGACCATCGATCTGCAGATCGGTCGGCAGCTGATCGAGGCAGCCGCCAGCCGTGCACGTGGTCCCGATCAGCAGACCTTGATGCAGTCCGCAGCCATGCTCACGGCCCAAAGCGCACTGGACGTCCATCTGACAGAAGTTGTGGCGCGCCACCCAGATCTGACCTGGGCGACGGTCCAGGATCCTCCGCTCGGCGTCGTTGTGGATCCGGTCAACGCGCGTTTCAGCGCCTGGTACGAGCTGTTTCCGCGTTCCGCCTCGCCCGATCCGGCCCGGCACGGAACGTTCGACGATGTGATCGCCCGGCTGGATTATGTCAAGGGCCTGGGTTTCGACACCCTCTATCTGCCGCCGATCTCACCGATAGGCCGGCAGTACCGCAAGGGACCGAACAATGTTGCGTCGGAGAGCACGTCCGACCCCGGCGTTCCATGGGCGATCGGTGGTCCGGTGGGCGGCCACAACGCCATTCACCCGGAGTTGGGCGACCTGGGCGGATTCGACCGGCTCGTTCACGAGGCGCGTCGCCGCGGCATAGAGATCGCTCTCGATATCGCCTTCCAGACGTCGCCCGACCACCCGTGGGTGACCGAGCATCCGGATTGGTTCAGGCAGCGACCAGACGGCTCGATTCAGTACGCCGAGAACCCGCCAAAGAAGTATCAGGACATCTACCCGTTTGACTTCGAGGGCCGCGACTGGCGTGGCCTGTGGCAGGGTCTGAATGAGGTCTTCCGATTCTGGATCGGCCACGGCGTGTCAGTTTTTCGCGTGGACAACCCGCATACCAAGGCGTTTGCGTTCTGGGAGTGGTGCATTCCGGACTTGAAAGCGGATCACCCTGAAGTCGTATTCCTGGCGGAAGCGTTCACGCGGCCAAAGGTGATGTATCGGCTGGCCAAGCTCGGCTTCAGCCAGAGCTACACCTACTTCACGTGGCGCAACAATGCCGCGGAGATGCAGGCATACCTCGAGGAGATCACACGGCCGCCGGTCTCCGATTTCTTCCGTCCCAACTTCTGGCCGAACACGCCAGACATCCTGCACGCGGACCTGCAGACAGGCGGCCCGGCGGCCTTCGAGGCGCGTCTGGTCCTGGCGGCCACGCTTTCGTCGAATTACGGCATCTACGGCCCGGCCTTCGAGCTGGGCGAGGCCGTTCCGCGCGAGCCCGGCTCGGAGGAATATCTCGACTCGGAGAAGTACCAGCAGCGCACGTGGGACCTCTCAGGCGGAGAGCGGATGCGCGCGCTCATCACTCGCGTGAACGCCGCCAGGCGCGCGCATCCCGCCCTGCAGACCAACGAAAGGCTGCTCTTCCATCCGGTCGACAATCCGAATCTGCTCGTCTACTCGAAGAACACGCCCGACCAGCGAGACATCATCCTGAGTGTCGTGAACTTCGATTACCACGCGAGCCAGTCGGGCTCGATCGCTCTCGATCAGGCCGCATTGGGCCTGCGCCGTGACGTGCCGTACCGGGCGGTCGATCTGCTCGACGATCAGACCTACACGTGGAGCGGCGACACTGCCTGGGTTGAGCTCGATCCAACGGTCCGCGCCGCCCACGTCCTGTGGCTGAGGCGCCTCTCGTGAGCTCAGCTTTCTCGGCGTGCGCCAGCTGGATGGGATGGATCCACCGGTTCGCAGAAAACGGGCCATTTTGTGCCGCTTGGACGGACCGTCGTTCACACGACCAATTGCGGAGATTCCGCTGGATGTATCTCGTCCAAACGGAGCCTATTGCCGGCGGCAACAAGGTGGCGGGCGGCTGATGGGGCGCAAGCAACCGTCGGCCAGCATTGGCGCCGACCCGCTCTGGTACAAGGACGCGGTCATCTACGAGCTGCACGTCAAGGCGTTCTTCGACTCGGACGCGGACGGCGTGGGCGATTTTCCCGGCCTGACGCAGAAGCTCGACTACCTGGCCGACCTGGGCGTCACCGCGATCTGGCTGCTGCCGTTCTATCCGTCGCCAGGCAGGGACGATGGTTACGACATCGCCCAGTACGACGCCGTCAACCCGGCGTACGGGACCCTGCGCGACGTCAAACACCTGATTCGCGAGGCTCATGCGCGCGGCCTGCGTGTCATCACCGAGCTCGTGTGCAACCACACCAGTGACCAGCATCCGTGGTTCCAGCGCGCGCGCCGAGCTCCGGCCGGCAGCGTCTATCGTGACTTCTATGTGTGGAGCGACGACCCGGAGAAATACAAGGAAGTCCGGATCATTTTCACTGACACTGAGCGCTCCAACTGGACGTGGGACCCGGTAGCCAACGCGTATTACTGGCACCGCTTCTTCCATCACCAACCCGACCTCAACTTCGACAACCCGCGCGTACGCACCGAGGTCGTCAAGGCCTTCGATTTCTGGCTCGACCTGGGAGTGGACGGTCTGCGCCTCGACGCGATCCCGTACCTGTATGAGCGCGACGGGACGAACGGCGAGAACCTGCCCGAGACGCATGCCTTCATCAAGGAGTTGCGCGCGCACATCGATGGCAAGTACAGCGACCGGATGCTGCTGGCGGAGGCGAACCAGTGGCCCGAAGACGCCGCCTCGTATTTCGGCGACGGTGACGAGTGCCACATGAACTTCCACTTCCCGGTCATGCCGCGCATGTACATGGCGCTGCGCATGGAGGACCGCTTTCCGCTCTACGACATCCTCGAGCAGACGCCCGCGATCCCCGACAACGCGCAATGGGCGCTTTTCCTGCGCAATCACGACGAGCTGACGCTCGAGATGGTCACCGACGAAGAGCGCGATTACATGTACCGCGTCTACGCTCACGACCCGCAGATGCGCCTCAACCTTGGTATCCGACGCAGGCTCGCGCCGCTGCTCGGAAACAACCGGCGGCGTATCGAGCTGCTCAACGGCCTGCTCATGTCCCTGCCCGGCACGCCGGTCATCTATTACGGCGACGAGATCGGCATGGGCGACAACGTCTATCTCGGCGATCGCAACGGCGTGCGCACGCCGATGCAGTGGAGCGGCGACCGCAACGCAGGCTTCAGCACCGGCAACCGGCAGCGCATGTTCCTGCCGCCGATCATCGACCCTGAGTACCACTACGAGGCCGTCAACGTTGAGGCGCAACAGGCCAATCCGCAGTCGCTTCTGTGGTGGATGAAACGGCTCATCGCACTGCGCAAGGAGCACCCGGCATTTGGTCGGGGCTCGCTCACTTTCCTGCACCCGGATAATCGGCGCATTGTCGCGTTCGTCCGGGAGCACAACGGCGAGCGCATCCTGGTCGTGGCCAACATGTCGCGCTTCGTCCAGTACGCCGACCTCGACCTGGGCGCGTATCGCGGCCTCGTCCCGGTCGAGATGTTCGGCCGCGTCGAATTTCCGCGGATTGGCGATGGACCACTGTTTATGACCCTGGCCCCGCATGGGTTCATCTGGTTCTCTCTCGAGGCAGACCCCTCAGGACGCGGCCACGAGGTGCGCACGCTGGACCAGCGGGCGCCCACCTTGAACGCTCCGGCGAGCCTTGACGCCTTGATCGCCGGCCGCGCGAAGGTCGAGTTGACGGCAGCGCTGCCCGGCTACATGCGCGCCCGGCGCTGGTTCCGATCGAAGGCTCGGCGCATCAAGCGGGTAACCGTAAGAGACTCGATGGCGATCGGTGACTCGTGTATCGCCATATTCGACGTGGAGTACACCGAGGGCGAGAGCGAGGCTTATGTGCTGCCACTCGCTGTGGGTCGCGGCGAGGATGTTGAGCGGATAGTCGCGCAGACGCCCCAGGCCCTGATCGCGTACGTGGTTCCACCGGGCAGCGCGGCGGACGAGCCGGCCTGGCTGCTCTACGACGCCATCTACGACGCTCGTTTCTCGCACGAGCTGCTCGATGCCATCGGCGGCCGGCGACGTTTCTCCGGCAGTCGAGGCCAGGTCACGGCCTCGCCGACGAACGCGTATCGCAGGCTGCGCGGGTCCAAGAGCGAGCGGCTGGAGGCGACAGTCGGGCGTGCCGAACAGAGCAACACCAGCGTTGCCTTTGGTGACCGTCTGATGCTCAAGCTCTTCCGCCGGCTCGAACCTGGCATCAACCCGGACATCGAGGTTGGCGGCGCGCTGACCGAGGCTGGGTTCCCGTACACGCCCGCTCTCGGTGGCTGGCTGGCGTACCGCACAAGGAGCGACGAGCCCGCTGCTATCGGCCTGCTTCAGCAGTACGTGCCCAACGAGGGCGACGTCTGGGAGTACACGCTCGACCAGATAGGTGACTTCTACGAGCGTGCCGCCGCCGACGATATGCCCGCTCCGGAGCTGAGCGGCTCGTCGCTCAAGGACCTGCTCCGCGCGCGTGAGGAAGCAACACCAGAGCTCGCCAGAGATGCCATCGGTTCGTTCCTTGGCGTTGCCCGACTTCTGGGTGAGCGCACCGCCCAGATGCACCGGGCACTCGCGACCGTCGACGATCCCGCATTCACGCCCGAGCCATTCAGTGCCCTTTACCAGCGGTCGCTGTTCCAGACGCTGCGCAACCAGTCTTCGGCCACCTTTGCCGCGCTCCGGCAACGACGAGAGGTGCTCGAGGACGATGTCCGAGACCAGGCCGACGCGGCGCTGGAGCTTGCCGGCTCGGTGATGGCAGAGGTGGGCAAGCTGATCTCTTCGAAACCGGCCGCCGTTCGCATACGGACACACGGCGATTACCACGCGGGCCAGGTCCTCTGGACGGGCAAGGACGTGGTGGTGATCGACTTCGAAGGCGAGCCCGGCCGACCGCTCTCGGAGCGGCGCTTCAAGCGCTCGGCAATCAGTGATGTCGCGGGAATGCTGCGTTCGTTCCACTACGCGGCATACGGCCCCCTGCTCAACCAGCGAGTCGGTGGGGCCGTCCGGCCTGAGGACCGGATGCGCCTCGAGCGCTGGGCATCATTCTGGTATCTCCACGTGGCCACCGCGTACCTGCGCGCATACCTTGAGGGCGCGCGCGGCCAGGCCTTCGTACCGGAGAACGCAGATGAGCTGCGAACGACGCTCGAGCTGGCAATGCTCCAAAAAGTTCTCTACGAGCTGAGCTACGAGCTCAACAATCGCCCGGACTGGGTGTCCATCCCGCTCCGCGGGCTCCTCGACCTGTTCGGCAACCCGGCGGCCACCGACTCCTGGGTCAACTGACCGAGTAGACGTGCCACTCGTCGGGAACGCCTTTCATCTGGCGCGGGCCTCGATCCTTGAATTGAAAGCGTGATCCCGCAACGAGGTCCTTGACGGTTTGAGAGACAAGGATCTCGTCTGCTGAGGCTGCTGCGCCAACGCGAGATCCAATGTGGAGCGCGATGCCGCGCAGCCTGTCTGCAAGGACGTCGCACTCACCGGCGTGAATGCCAATACGCAGCTTCAACCCGATCTCACCGACCGATCGGAGCACCGCCTGCGCGCAAAGTATCGACGAACTGGGCGATTCGAACCAAGCCAGGAAGCCGTCACCAGCCGTGTCGATCTCGTGGCCGTCGAAGCGACGGAGCTCTGCACGCACCCTGGAGTTATGAAGCTCCACCAGGTTCGACCATCGTTCATCGCCCAACAATCGCGCCTGCTCAGTCGATCCGACGACGTCTGTGTACATGAGCGTTGCGACGACGCGGGACGTCAATCCAGATCGGTGTCCCGTCATGAATTCCTCGATCTCGTCGACGATCACGTCCGTGTCGCCCGCCCACACGACAAAATCCTCACCCGGCAGCTCGACGAACTTCGCTCCGGCTATCCGATTTGCTAGATAGCGCCCATGTTCGATTGAGTTCAGACGGTCACCAGCGCGGTGCATTACGAGAGTCGGAACCGCGACATCCGCCAGCCGGTCCCGAACGTCGACCTTTCGCGTCATCTGGGCCAGCAGCACCACCGCACGAGGACTGGCACCTACTTGCATCAGGCGCGTCGCCCATTGCTGAAACGCGGGATCATCGGCCGTGGAAGGCGAGATGTTGCTCAGCCGCTCAGCGGTTCCCCAGTCGTTCTTTACCGCGTTTTCAAAGTCGGCAAAGTCCTCTTCATGGGCGCCGAACGGGTAGTCCTCGCTCCACGCGATCCTGGCGTACGTGCCGAGCAGAATCAACCCATCCACCCGCTCGGGATGAGCAGTGGCCGCGGCAATACAAGCAGGGCCCGTGTCCGAGCTTCCGAACAGCGTTGCGTGCCCACTGCCGGCCGCGTCGAGGACGGCCAGCATGTCGGCGACACGCTCCTCGAGCGACGGCGTTTCTGTCAGCCGATCCGACATGCCCAAACCACGCGGATCCATCAGGATCAGACGCACAAATCGAGACAGTCGGACAAGGAATCGCGCCACCCTGGGCTCCTCCCAGAGCCACTCCACGTGGGTCACCGACCCGGGCACAAACAGCAGGTCTGGGCCCGATCCGAACACCTGGTAGGCCAGCGCAGTGTCGTCGTTCCACGCGTACGACGTAGATGGTCTGTCCACCCGTGGAATGGTGGTCGCTAGCTCCGACCGACGCAATCCCTCCAGGTCGGGTCTAAAAGGGCGGCCAGGGCACGGCCGGCCGAGTTGGGTCCGGCTCGGGAAAGACGCATGAGTCGATGAGTGCCTGGGCACGCCGCCGCGCCGCGTCGACCTCGCGTTCGCTTAGCAGATCTCCAAGCTGCGTGCCGAGGTCACCGTCAAGCGCTGCGCGGACGCGCCCCACGACGGCCATCTCTTCTGGCGCGATCTTCGTCCCGCGCCACGCCCACAGCACGGTGCGCAGCTTTGGCTCGCGGCTGAAGCAG
>DATBFJ010000057.1:0-14135 GCA_036558545.1 Candidatus Limnocylindrales bacterium | reverse complement strand
CCGTTCGCTCCGGGTTTGTACGCCGAAGCGGGTGCGATGCGCATCCCGCGCGCGCACAACCTGACGCTCGAGTACTGCTCGCTCTTCAACCTGCCGATGCGGCCGTTCGTCATGGGCAATCCAAAGGGACTCGTCTACGTCGCAGGCCAACGCATGACCGCGGCGGAGGCAAACGAGCACCCCGAGAAGCTGCCCTTCAACCTGTCACCCTCGGAGCACGGCCGCAGCGCGGACGACCTTTGGCAGACGGCGATCGCCGATCTGAAGCAGATGGTCGATCGAGAAGGGCAGGCCGCCTGGCCGGACATCGTCAAGCGCTACGACGAGTTCTCGCTCTACGAGTTCCTGCGCCACAAGGGCTTCAGCCAGGGCGCGATCGAGTTTTACGCGGTCATGAACTTCGTCGAAAGCGATCTGCACAACTCGTTCATCGAGGTGTTGCGCGAGGAACTCGGCGGCGCATATGTCGATATGCAGTCGATCGTCGGTGGCATGGATCTGCTGCCCCACGCCTTCTACAACGAGCTGCAGGAATGCGTGCGCTTCGGGACGGAGGTTCGCTCGATCGAGCAGGACGACGACGGCGTGAAGCTGCATTGCCGGGTGGGCCCGGACCGGGTCACGTTCCACGGCGACTACATCATCTGCACGGTGCCGTTTTCCGTGTTGCGCCCGATTGAAGCCGCCTTCTCACGCGACAAGGAGCGCGCCATTCGGCAGCTCAACTACCACGCATCGACCAAGATCCTGCTCCAGGTGCGCCACCGCTTCTGGGAGAAGGACGACGGCATCGTGGGTGGCGCCACGGTCACCGACCTGCCGATCCGGCGCATGAACTACCCACCGAGCGATCCCTCGACGGACCGCGGAGTGCTGCTGGGCTCCTACACGTGGGGCCAGGACGCACTGCAATGGGGCGCGATGGACCCCGAGCAACGGGTGACGGAGGCGCTCGACGACGTATCACGCATTCATCCTGAGATCCGCCGCGAGTTCGAGGTTGGCGCCTCGCACGCGTGGTACAGCGACCGGTGGGCGCGCGGCGCGTTCGCCCTGTTCGCGCCGGAGCAGCAAACAACGCTCCAGGACGCGATCCTGGAGCCAGAGGGTCGCGTCTATTTCGCCGGCGAGCATTGCTCGCTCTATCACGCCTGGATCCAGGGGGCGTTGGAGTCGGGCATCAGAGCCGCACGCCAGATCCACGAGCTGCCCGTTGACTGATCCTGGCGCGTCGCATTTTCGCGGCCACCTCTTCGCCGACTTGCGCGGCTCGACAGCATTTACCGAGCAGGCCGGCAATGCTGCCGGCGCGGAGCTGGTTCGCCGCTTCAGGCAGCTCGTCCGTGACGAGGTATCGCAACACGATGGTGCGGAGGTAAAGACTGAGGGCGACGCAGTCTACGTCGTCTTCCCGTCCGCCTCGACGGCCGTGATGTGCGGCCTGGCCATCGTCGACAGGGCAGAGCAGGCCAATTCGGAGAATCCGGCACTGCCCATCCGCGTGGGCGTGGGTGTTCATGCGGGCGAGGCCGTCCCGGTGCCCGAGGGCGGCTACATCGGCAGTGCCGTCAACCTGGCGTCGCGCGTGTGTGCCGTTGCCGGCGCCGGCGAGGTGCTCGTCACCGGCACCGTGCGCAGCATTGCCCAGCAGAGCATCCCGGTGACGTTCGTATCTCGCGGCAGACGCCGTCTCAAGGGCATTGGCGAGCCCGTTGAGCTATATCGCGTCGTGCCGGCAGGCGTGACGCTGCCCACCGCTCGGCGGGCGCAGGCGCGCCGACTCGCGGCGGATGCGAGTGTCGTGGTCGCGTTGCTGGTCGTCGTCCTCCTGGCGTTCGCCCTGTTGTCCAAGGCAGGTCCGCCGGCGATCGCGCAACAAACCGCGACGCCGGAGCCGCCTTCGCCGACCACGGCCCCTGTGATAACGCCCCAGGCGCCGCGAATTGGTGCGCTCGACATCGGCCAGTACGCAACGAGCCAGTTCCAGCCCAGGTTGGGTTTCACCATCGCGGATCCGGGCTGGTCGATGACCGGCGAGACATCCAGCCGCGTCAGCTTCCTGTCGGAGCCCGCCCCGGGTGGCACGCTCGACATAGGTCACATCAACACGATCTACTCGAACCCGTGCGTTTCGGGCGGTGACGACCTGCCCACGATCAACTCGTCCCAGGAAATAGTCGACGGGCTCAAGGCACTCGATTTCGTGCAGATGGGCGACGTGACGCCCGTCTTCGTCAGTGGCTGGAGCGGCCAGGCCTTCGACCTGTCGATCAGTCCGTCAGTGTTGGCGGCCAGTGACCCGGGAGCAGGTGGAGTTGCCGTGTTTCCCCTGGGCGGCAAGGACTACGTCGTGCAGACCGACCAGCTGTTCAAGGTGGTAAGCCTCGACAAGGGTGGCAGCAACGTGTCTTTCGTCTATGCCAGCAATGCCGGGCCAGATGCTGCCGTCGCGCAGATCCAAACCTTCTTCGATCTGGCGCAGAAGGTCGTCGATAGCGTCAAATTCTGAGTGTGAGGCGCGAAAGTCTGGGCTAAGTGCTCAGTAAGCGCCCGATAAGTCGCCCGGGCTAAGGTCTGGGGGTCTAGTTCCCGCCGTCCGCCGACTACGCAGCCGCGCCCAGCCCTTGGGCCCGGCCGGGAGGTCCAACGGATGAATCAGGTTCTGCTCACGGGTCGTCTGACGCGCGATCCGGAGATCCGCAAGCTGGCCAGCGGAAAGAGCGTCGCCCAGTTCGGCATCGCCACGAACGATTACCGCGGTGGCTCGGAGCATTCGGAGTACCACACGGTCGTCACCTGGGACCGTCTGGCGGAGATCTGCGGCCAGTATCTGGGCAAGGGCCAGCTCGTCTCGGTCAGCGGCCGGATCCAGACGCGCCAATGGGAAGATGACGAGAAGAAGCGACATTGGAAGACTGAGATCGTGGCGAACACGGTCGAGATGCTTTCGGGCAAGAAGAAGAAGGACTACGCCGCAGATGCGGCCGCCCAGGCACTCGCGGCACAGGCCGCCGCGATGGGACTCAGCCCGGAGGACGGCACGTTCACGACCACGGCCGCGGCGTTCGAGTCAGATCCGGACGCGGATGACGAGGACGACGTGGAGACAGGCACTGAAGAGGAACTCGTCGCGGCCTGAGCCGCGGCCAACCGCCGCCAACTCAGGCGCCCCAGCGCAGTCCGCCGAAACCGGCGCGGCGAGCGGCCTTCCCCCTCGGGCCGCTCGCCGCGCTGTACTGCCCAGCTCGCCACCCAATGTCTAGACTGGGAGAGGTTTCCCGGCGTTTAGGAGGCGGGCATGGGCGAAACGACAGAGCAATACCTGGCCAGGCTAAAAGTGGACAGTTGGGCGATCCGCGAGGCCGCTCGCAGTGCGACGTCCCAGGCGTTCAAGCGCGGCATCGTCGAGGCGAACATGGCCAGCGGCAAGATGCGGCCGCTGCTCCAGGATCTGGTTCAGCTGAACGAGCGCGCACACCAGGAGCTCGCCGAGCTCGACGAGCGGGTCTGCGAACGTTGCGGACGAGTTTTGGCCTGACCGCGGCCGGCCCTGGGGCCTTCTTTAGGCTCCTGGCTTAGGCCTTCTGGCCCACGCGAACGCGACGAGGCCAAGGCCGGTCACGACGAGTACGGCACCAACGGCGAGCCAGAACGAGCTGCCGGTCATGGCACTGCCGCCGATCGCGCCGCTGCCCTGACCGATCCAGACCAGGCCGATCAAACACAGCACTCCGGCAACCAGGAGAAGTGGACGGCTCATGCGCCCATGATGGACTGGCGGGCGCAGAAACGCGGCAGGCGCAGAAACGCGGCCAGCGTCCCGCTACCCAGTGGACCGCTTGCCGCGTTTCTGTTGGCGCCCGGGACGCCAAACGTGATTAGCGAGTTAGGTTGACGTGCAGCACCGACGTCAGCTTCAAATGAATCCAGCCGATCGTGTGCTTGGTCACTCCCCACGGATTGATCAGCGCACTGATGGCATAGCCATCACCGACGTAGATGCCTGTGTGGTGGTCGTTGCCCCAGATCAGGAGGTCGCCAGGCTGGGCGTCCTTGATCGAATGGCTGACCGTTCCGTTCTTGTTGAACCACTTGTGATAGCCAGCGACCGTGCGCCGCTGACCGCCGATGCGATCCAGCAGACCGGCCTGCTTGTAAACAAAGAAGACGAAGCCTGAGCAATCGAACGTCGTCGGCCCGGTGGAGGCGAACGAGTAACGGTCGCCGAGCTCCTGGGCTGCCATCGAAAGTATTCGCTGTGCCTCTGTCTTAGGCGGAGTTGCTGCGGCCGCCGGGGAGGGAAGCCCGATCGCAGCAACCATCAGAAGACCAGTCAATAGGAGCGCCTTGCGCGCCCGGAACCATGCCACCCCAGAAAAGCCCTAGTTGGGCAGTTGAGTGTGCAGGTAGTACTTGAAAGGCTCGTTGAGCCAGCCCTTCACGGGATGGATCTTGACGCCGTACGGATTGATCAAGGCACTGATCGCCTTGCCATCACCGATGTACATGCCTACGTGCTGGAAGTTTCCCCAGATGATCAGATCGCCGATCTTGGGGTTGTCCTTCGAGACCAGGCCCCGCGACTTGAACCAGTCGTAGTACGCCTTGACGCCGCGGTAACCACCAATGTGGCTCTGCAGGTCGTAGTAATGGAAGATGTACCAGACGTATCCGACGCAGTCGAACTTATTCGGGCCTTTCGCATAGTGGACCCACGGGTCTCCGATCTTCGTCTTGGCGAGACTGAAGATCTTGCTGAAGTCGCTCTGCGACGAGGTGGTGGCTGCGGCGGGCGCGACGTTCGTAAGCAGAACGCCAATTACCAGCGCCAACGGCAGCGTGATGCGCGCAACGGCTCGCGCAACGGCCACGGCTTTCCCTCCCTATTCCCCGCACTGGGGTGCGGTGGCCGTGAGGAGACACGGCCGGACTAAATGAAACCCCGCTCAGTACTGGGGTACGTCGCGAGGAATAAGTGCAGGTCCGAGCCATACTGGGGTACGGATCTCGAACGAGATGATTGGCGCAGGGTACCCCGTTACGAGGCTGTAACGCAACCCGGACCATCTTCTATTCGATGTGCTCGAGCTCCGTGCGTGCAGGGCGGAAGCGGAAGTAAGCCCAGAAAACCACCGAAAAAATGCCGAAGCCCACGAAAAGAATCACGGCGGGAACGAGCGGCGAGGTCCTCGTCGATCCCAGGTACCCGGAGTTGGGCTGGAGCATGATCCAGACGAACAGGAACGCGGCCGCCAGGAACAAGACGGTCCAGACGGAGCGACGCCACTCGTAGACGACCTCGCCGCGCAGGAAGCGCAGCGGTACGAGCTCAAAGAGAAGGCCCTCGAGACCGGCGACGAAGATCGTCGCCAGGGCCGCCGAGATCAGGGTGTCGAGTAGGGGCTGAGCACTGAAGCTGTTGTCGACGAGCGGCATTGCCAGCCATGAGACGAGCGAGATCGTGAGCATGCTCACGGCCGTCCACACGTGAGCGTGCGCCTCATCCTTGTCCGGTAGCTCTCGCGCGAATGCGTAGCCGGCCACCAGTCCATACAGGTAGCCAGGCTGAAAGTCGGTCAGTCGCGACGCGATAACGCAGAAGATGCCGACAAAGATGGTCATCGGCAGGACGCGAACCTTGCCTCGCTCATGCAGCAATCGTCGGTGCGCACCCGCGATCGGCAGCTCGAAGGCGAGGATGACGACTACGAGCCCCAGCAGGATGCCGATCAATGACGCAATAGACAAGGCATCGACACCGAATGACGGACTCAGGAAGCTGTAGAGCAGGGCACTCAGGACGACGAAGGTGAAGATGCCCACGCGCTTGTTCCAGAAGCCCGACAGCGCTGCGCTGATGCCGGCTAATGCCCCACTGCGGCCGGCAAACCAGCCGTGGATCTCCTCCTGGTTCTCCTCGTACGTCTTGTTGAACAGCTGACCAGGAAACGCTGCGAGAAGAAGGAAGAGAAGGGCCAAGAGCGCGCTTTCCCCCACGGAGATCGGGTCGAACGAGACCTGGCCGACTGTCGGCACGGACGCCGGTAAGGACCCTGGTGGCAATCCTCCGCCAAGAAAGGGAGGAACCTGCGGCGGCACCGTGAACTCGGGGGTCGGCTCGGGCGTCGGCGATGGAGTCGGCGTGGGCTGTGGCGTCGCGGTCGGCGGCGTCGCGGGCGCTACTGTCGGCGGCGAGCTGGTCGGCGGCGGACTCGCTGGAACAGCACTGGGGGAGGCGGAGGCCGGCAGCGATGCGCTTGGTGACGGCGACAGCGTCGGGGTCGCTGTTGGTTGCAGCGTCGGGGTCTGGGTCGGTGCCTTTGTCGGCGTCGGCGTAGGGGTCGGAGTCTTCGTTGCGGTCGGTGTGGGTGTGGGTGTAGGAGTCGGTTTTGGAGTGGGAGTCGGTGTAGGAGTGGGAGTCGGCGTCGGCGTCGGCGTCGGCGGGGGCAGCACAAAACAGAATCGGACCATCGCGATGTTTACGGGAAATGTGCCGGGAATGCTTCTCGCGACCGGATCAGAGGTGGCGTTCGGCGTGTACGAGAAGTCAGTCGGTGTTCCGGCCCCGTTGTAAAGCGTGAAATGTCCGACTGGTCGGGTCGCATTTGCAAACCGAGCGAAGTAGGTCTGCGGCGGCGTCGTTGTGACGCCGCGCCACACAAGATTGACGGCGAAATCGGAGCCGTTTGAGTAATGGGCCGGACTCGTCTTGAAGGGACCCTTGATGAAGAACTGGTTGTTCGCTCCGCAACCGACGGCGGCATCAACGGTAACCGGAGCGAACGCCGATCCAACCGTCGCGGAGAACAACGCGACTGACGCGACGGCGAGGTACGCCACCAAGGCACGGCGACGCTGAAGCCTGTTTTCAGATATGACGTGCGCCCTCAATGCCTGACCCCTCGTGGCTTGAGACTGCGCGGACTTTAGCGCGCTGCAGCACGACGCGCGAATAGGCCAGACGGTTGCACGAACGGTCCGGTCGGGCGGAGTCCGCGCTGGTACACTGCCGCCTCCGACGCGTCACCGTGACCCTGGCGCGAGGAACTTTGGAGGAGCTGTTGCCCGAGGAGGCAGCGGGCGGTCCTGTGAGGCCGACACGCAGCCAGCGAGGGCTCCCGGACGCCGGGAGCAGCGCACAGGGCCGGACTCTATCCCGCGCAAAGGCAGGCAGCTGATATGCCTGCGAGCGTTATCTGCGGACTCCAATGGGGCGACGAAGGCAAGGGCAAGGTCACCGACTTGCTCGCCGCGGACGTTTCGCTCGTCGTGCGCTACCAGGGCGGCGACAACGCAGGCCACACCGTTGTCATCGGCGACGAGACTTTCAAGCTTCACCTTGTCCCGAGTGGCGCACTGCACGAGCACATCCGGCCGATCATCGGGCCTGGAGTGGTGGTCAACCCGCGGACCCTGCTCGACGAGATCCAGATGCTGGAGTCGCGCGGCATCGAGATGTCGAAGCTGCGCGTCAGCTCTTCCGCCCACGTGATCATGCCGTACCACGTGGCCCTCGATGGAGCGCGCGAGGCTGCCGCCGGCGATGGAATGATCGGTACGACCAAGCGCGGGATTGGGCCCGCGTACGGCGACCGAGCGTGGCGCACGGGCATCCGCATGGGCGACCTCCTGGATCCCGATTTGCTGCGGAGCCGACTCATCGCCGCGCTGACCGAGAAGAACGCGGTGCTGGCCCTCTACGGACTACCTGCCTTCGAGTTCGAGTCGCTCTTCAGCGACGCCCTGTCGTGGGGCCAGCGACTTGCGCCATTCATCACGGACACGACGGCCATCGTGCAAGCTGCCCTGGCGCGCGACGAGCTGGTACTGCTGGAGGGTGCGCAGGGCACATTGCTCGATCTCGACCACGGCACTTACCCGTATGTCACTTCCTCAAACCCGGTCGCGGGCGGAGCGTGCACCGGCGGTGGGGTTGGCCCGCGCCAGATCACAGAGGTGATTGGCGTCCTCAAGGCCTACTCGACACGCGTCGGCGCCGGACCGCTGCCGACGGAGCTGAACGACGAAGTCGGCGCGCATCTGGTCGAGACTGGCCGCGAATACGGAACGACCACCGGCCGGAGGCGGCGCTGCGGTTGGCTCGACTTCGTGCCCTTGCGCCATGCCGTCCAGGTGAACAGCGTCAGCAGCATCGTCCTCAACAAGATCGACATCCTGTCCGGGTTGCCTGAGGTCAAGGTCTGCGTCGGGTACCGGGTGGGCAACGAGCTGATCGACGAGTGGCCCATGTCGGCAGCCGTGCTCGAGCGCGCCGCGCCGGTCTACGACACGTTCGAGGGCTGGACACAGGACCTGAGAGGCTGCAGGTCCATCGAGGAGCTGCCGGCAGCGGCGCGGCGCTACGTGGCCGCGATCGAGCAACGAGCCGGTGTCCCGATCTCGCACATCAGTGTTGGCCCGGAACGGACCCAGACGATCGCTGTTCGTGGCGACTCGTTGGTGGCCGCGCGATGAAGGTCCTGGTTGTTGGCGCCGGCGCCCGACAGCACGCTCTGTGCTGGAAATTCAACGCTGAGGCCGGCGTCGAGGCGGTCATCGCGGCGCCCGGCAACCCGCTCATGACGGATGTCGCGGATGTTCGGCCGCAAGTGCCCGGCGACGACCTGGCGGCGATTGTTGCGCTGGCACGCTCAGAGAACGTGGATCTTGTCGTTGTTGGACCGGAGGACCCACTCGTCGCCGGCTTGGCCGACAGGCTTGCGGAGGCCGGCGTCGCGTGCTTCGGACCGAGCGCGGCCGCGGCCATGCTCGAGGGCAGCAAGTCATTCGCGCGCGAGGTCTGTGAGGCCGCGGGAGTCAGGATGGCGCGCGGCCAGGCATTCGATGATGTTGGCATGGCCATCGCGTACGCGGATGAGCTTGGCGGCAGGGTCGTGGTCAAGGCCGACGGGCTCGCCCTGGGCAAGGGCGTCGCGATGTGCGCCGACCTGAATGACGCTGAAAACGCCATTTCCGGGGCGCTCGTCGACGGCCAATTTGGCGACGCGGGACGCACGGTCGTGGTCGAGGAGTGGCTCGACGGCGTGGAGGCGAGCGTCATTGCCCTGTGCGACGGCGAGCGGTATGCGCTTCTGCCCGCGGCGCGTGACCACAAACGAGCCCACGATGGCGACACCGGGCCGAATACGGGCGGCATGGGGGCGTTTTCACCTATTGATGAACTGAGTGCCATACAGCTGGCACAGCTGGGTGAGACGGTGGTCGCGCCGGTGCTCCGGGAGATGGCTCGGCGAGGGAAACTGTTTCGTGGCGCACTGTTCTGCGGCTTGATGCTGACTGCCAGTGGCCCGCGCGTGCTGGAGTTCAACGTTCGGCTGGGTGATCCAGAGGCGCAGGCGATCCTGCCGCGCATCGACGCGCCACTGGCACAGCTGATGCTCGAGTGCTCGCAGGGCAGACTTTCGGTGACCGGCGTGCTACCGGCTCGGGACGAGGCCATGGTCGCCCTATTCCTGGCGGCAGAGGGCTATCCGGAGATGGCGCACCGCGGGGACGTGATCGGAGGCATCGGAGATGCGCAAAGGACGGGTGCCCTCGTTTTTGGCGCTGGCGTTGAACGCGGCACGGACGGGAAGCTGGTCACGGCCGGCGGAAGGGTCCTGACGGTGGTTGGCAGCGGACCAACCGTCCCTGCCGCCGCGGAGGCCGCGTACGCCGCGGCCGCGCTCATCGACTATGCCGGCAAGTGGCTCAGACGCGACATCGGCCGGCCGCTGGTGGGAGCTCAAGCGTGATCCCGCGCTACACCCTTCCGGCGATGGGCGCGCTTTGGACGGACGAGGCGCGCTTCAACGCGATGCTGCGAGTCGAGATCGCTGCTCTCCGCGCGGTCGAGAAGCGTGGACTCGTTCCGGAGGGCGTCAGCGACGAGGTCGCGAGCCGCGCCAAGGTAGACGTCGAAAGAATTGCACAGCTCGAACAGACGACCGATCACGACGTCATTGCCTTTGTCAGCCAGGTCGCCGAAACGGTTGGCTCAAATGGCCGCTTCATCCATTTCGGCCTGACCTCGAGCGACGTCGTCGACACCGCGCTGGCCCTTCAATGCAAGACGGCCGGCGATCTGCTGATCTCAGAGATGGATGCGCTCATCGCCACGCTCGTGGCCAAAGCCCGCGAGCACGCCGAGACCGTGATGATGGGCCGCACCCACTCCGTCCACGCCGAGCCGATCACGTTCGGCCTCAAGCTCGCATCGTGGGCGTTCGAGCTGCGCAGGGACCGTGACCGCGTCGAGTCGGCCGCCCGCGATCTCGCGACCGGAAAGCTGTCCGGGGCAGTCGGAACCTATAGCCAGCTTGCACCTGAGGTCGAGTCGGATGTGATGGCGGAGCTTGGGCTGGCCGTCGATCCGATCAGTACACAGATCATTCAGCGCGACAGGCACGCTGCATTCCTCGCGGCGATTGCGGTCACCGGCGGTTCGCTGGAGCGTTTCGCAACAGAGATCCGCAACCTCCAGCACACAGAGATCGGTGAGCTGCAGGAGCCATTCCGCGCGGGCCAAAAGGGCTCGAGTGCCATGCCCCACAAGCGCAACCCCATCTCGTCTGAGCGCATCTCCGGCCTCGCGCGACTGCTGCGCGGCTATGCAGTCGCTGGTTTCGAGGACCAGGCGCTATGGCACGAACGCGACATCTCGCACTCTTCGGTGGAGCGCGTGGCGCTTCCCGGTTCCACGACGTTGCTTCACTACATGCTCGTTCGCTTCCGGGGCATCGTCGATGGCCTGGTCGTGCGGCCGGAACGGATGCGCGAAAACGTCGAGCGCGGCCTGGGGCTATTTGGCTCGAGCCGACTGCTGACGATGCTCGTCGAGGAGGGTGGACTTACCCGCGAGGACGCCTACGCGATCGTCCAGCGCGATGCCCTGCGAGCGGCGGACGAGCGTCGCCAGCTGCGCGACCTCGTGGAGGCTGACGACGCGGTGACGTCCGTGCTCAGCGCGACGCAGATCGCATCGTGCTTCGACATCGCCCGGTTACTTACCCATGCCAAGACCCTGATCGACCGTCTAGAACAGCTGGAGGATCACGCCCGTGTCAGTCGTTGAGCTCGTACCCGGTTTCGTCCGCTCCGGGAAGGTGCGCGACATCTTCGCCCTGGACGATGCACGCCTGCTGCTCGTCGCCAGTGACCGCATCAGCGCCTTTGATGTGGTCCTGCCCACGCCAATTCCGGACAAGGGCCGCGTCCTGACCGGCATCTCGCGCTTCTGGTTTGCCGAGACTCAGAACGCCGGGATCATGCCCAATCATCTGCTCTCGACTGACGTTGGCACGCTGCCGGGTGAGTACAGCGCACAGGCCGCCGAGCTGCGTGGTCGCTCGATGATCTGCCGGCGTGCCGACGTGCTGCCGGTCGAGCTGATCGTGCGCGGCTATCTCGCCGGCAGTGGCTGGAAGGACTATGGCCGCACGGGCGCGGTGTGCGGCATCCCGCTGCGAGAAGGTCTGCGCGAGAGCGAGCGATTGCCCGAGCCGCTGTTCACGCCTTCGACCAAGGCGGACGTGGGCCACGACGAAAACATCTCTTTCGACCAGATGGTTGCTTTGGTCGGACCCGAGCGCGCGGAGGAGGCGAGGACCAAGGCGCTCGAGCTGTACAAGTTTGCGGCCTCCAGGGCGGAGCCTGCCGGGATCATCCTGGCCGATACGAAGTTCGAGTTCGGCATCGTCGAGGGTGGCGAGATGATCCTCATTGACGAGGTTCTTACGCCCGACTCGTCGCGTTTCTGGGATGCCTCGACCTATGAGCCAGGCCGCGCGCAGGACTCGTTCGACAAGCAGTACGTCCGCGACTACCTCGAGACGCTCGACTGGGGCAAGACCTATCCCGGGCCGGAGCTGCCGCAGGAGGTCGTCGCCGGCACGCGCAAGCGCTACGTCGAAGCGTTCGAGCGCATCACCGGTGGCTCGTTCGACCGCTACCTCGCGGAGGACGCCATCGGCTGATGGAGACCTATCGCTTCAGCGTCTCGATCATGCCGCGCGACGGCATCCTCGACCCGGCCGGCAAGGCGGTCGAGGCAGCTTTGCCGCAGCTGCACGCAGACAACGTGCACGAGGTTCGTGTAGGTCGACGCATCGAGCTGTCCGTGCAGGCGGCTTCAGTTGACGCTGCCCTCGAGACCGTGGATTCGCTGGCGGCCGACTTTCTGGCGAACCCGCTGATCGAACGATGGGAGATCAGCCCGCTTTGAAGGTCGGTATCGTCGTATTTCCGGGTTCGAACTGCGACCGCGACGCGCAGCATGCTGCACAGCTCGCGGGCGCAGAGACGCAGCTGTTGTGGCACGAGACACCCGACCTTGGTGGCTCAGATGCGGTGATCCTGCCCGGCGGCTTTGCTCATGGCGATTACCTGCGCGCCGGCGCTATCGCGCGATTCAGCCCAATCATGGGTCCGGTTCGCGAGTTTGCGGCGCGCGGTGGCCTGGTCCTGGGGATCTGCAACGGATTCCAGGTCTTGACAGAGGCCGGTCTGCTACCGGGTGTGTTGCGCCGCAACGCCACGCTGCGTTTCGAGCACCGCTGGGTGACCCTGGCGGTCGAGAATCGCGACACGCCGTTCACACGGCTGGTCCCACAGGGCAAGACGCTGCACATGCCGATCGCCCACGGCGAGGGCAACTACTGGCTGCCCGACGATCGGCTCGATGCGCTCGAGCGCAGTGGCCAGGTAGTTTTTCGCTACACGTCGCCGGAGGGCAATCCCAACGGATCGGCGCGAAACATCGCGGGTGTCACGGACGAGCGCGGACGTGTCTGCGGACTGATGCCGCATCCCGAGCGGGCGAGCGAAGAGCTGTTGGGTTCGGACGACGGCATGCTGCTGATCAGGTCACTCGTCGAAAGCATGGCCAAAATCGAGGCTGCGGCGTGACCGTGGCCGAGGCACCGGCGCCGGCTGCCATGCATCGTCGACTGGGTTTGACGGACGTCGAAGTCGGTCAGATCCACGAGCTGCTCGGCCGCGCGCCGAATGATCTCGAGCTCGCGATGTTCAGCGTCATGTGGAGCGAGCACTGCTCGTACAAGAGCTCGAAATCGCTCCTGCGGTCTTTGCCCAGCGGCGGCAGTGACGTGCTCGCCGGCCCTGGCGAAAACGCCGGCGTGGTGAGCGTGGGTGACGGTCTGGCGGTGGCGTTCAAGATCGAGTCGCACAACCACCCGAGCGCGGTCGAGCCCTACCAGGGGGCCGCAACCGGAGTTGGCGGCATCCTGCGCGACATCGTGGCGATGGGCGCGCGGCCTGTCGCGTTGCTCGATGCGCTCAAGTTCGGCTGGCCGGACGATCACCGCACGCGAAGGCTGGTCGACGGCATCGTGCGTGGGGTTGGCGGCTACGGGAATTGTGTCGGCGTACCGACCGTGGGCGGGGAGCTGACCTTCGATCCGACGTACACCGGCAACCCACTCGTGAACGTGATGTGCGTCGGCATCGTCGCGGAGGGTGCCATTTCGCGCGCGATTGCTCCCACCCCGGGCTCGCTGGCCGTGTTGTTCGGATCGTCGACCGGCCGCGACGGGATAGGTGGGGCATCGGTCCTCGCCAGTGCGAACTTCGACGAGGGCTCGGCGGCGATGCGGCCCAGCGTCCAGATCGGCGACCCGTTCGCCGGCAAGCTGCTTATCGAGGCGACTCTCGAGCTCGTGGAAGGCGGCCTCGTCGAGGGAATGCAGGACCTTGGCGCGGCCGGTTTGACGTGTGCCACATCAGAGGTCGCCGCACGCGGTGGCACGGGCATCCGTGTCGATTTGACGGCCGTGCCGCTGCGCGAACAAGACATGGAACCGTTCGAGTTGATGATCAGCGAGTCGCAGGAGCGCATGCTTGCGATCGTTCGGCCAGAGCGCTTGAACGACGTGCTGCGCGTCGTGAGGCGCTGGGGACTGCGCGGCGAGGTCATAGGCGAGATCACTGACGACGGTGACGTGGTCGTCGTTGATGGCGGTGCCGAGATTGCGCGGGTGCCGGCGCGGGCGCTGGCAACTGACGCTCCCGAGCAACGCCACGAGGCGGCGCCGCCCACTCGCCGGCGGCTCGCGCCCGCGCCGGGCGAGACGGCGTTTGCTCACGACGGCCTGCCGGAGCGCGGCATGGATCCCGGC
>DATBFJ010000056.1:0-19761 GCA_036558545.1 Candidatus Limnocylindrales bacterium | reverse complement strand
TCTCGCCGAATCAGATTGGAAGAACGTAGTCGTCGCGGGTCAAAGTGCGAGCGAAGACCGCCTAATCGCCAGTCGAGCGCACGTCGAGCTGCGCCCTCAGCTACGTCTGAAGCGGCGCGCGGCCCATGGCAGGAAGAGCCGATCGAGTCCGATCCAGCCTGCGTTGCGCCACGCCACGACGAGGAACAACCCGAGCACGATCTGGACGGGGTTTGAGCTCAGCGTTCCCGACAGCACGTAGTTCGCACTCATGAAAACGGCGAAGAACGCGGCGAACCCAGTGAGCAGTCCGACGAGCAGGCCAAGGCCCACTGCGAATTCTCCGAGTGCGACGAGGGTGGCGAACAGGCCGGCGTTGGGAAGCACGACCGAGCTCACGAAGCTCGCGTACCAACTCGGGGTGCCCGGATCAGCGACAGCCTTGTTCAGAAAGCCCACTATCGGCGTACCGTCGCCAAACAGCCATTTGCCGCTGGTGATCTTCTCGTAGCCGGCTGGCAGCCACACAGAGGCCATGTACAGCCTGACGATGAGCCACAGCCACGCGGCGGTCTTCGACGCGAATAGGAATTTCGCCCAGCGCGGCTCGTGCAGGTCCGCCGGACCCACGCTTGGATGGAGCAGTCGATCCAACGCCATCGGCAGGAGTATGTCGACTTTGCAAGGCTGTTTGCAAACCGCCTGACCGTATGCTTCGAAACATGCCGGAGCCTGAGGAGGTCGCGCCAGCCAGGGAAACGCCGCGCATCAGCTACGCCGAATGGCACAGCTGGAATCCCGGCGTCAAGCGGCTGCTGACAGAGACGGTCGGCACGTTCGGTCTTGTGGCCGTCGCAGGGCTGGCGGACGTTGCGGGATTTCTGACCGGCGGCGAGGTGACCGCGATGGCTCGGGCGATCGCGCCCGGGCTCTTTGTGATGGCCATGATTTATGCCATCGGCGACGTCAGCGGCCTGCATATCAACCCGGCAGTAACCCTTGGCTTCACCGTCAGACGCCGGTTTCCCGCGAGATGGCTCGCTGCTTACTGGGTGGCTCAGCTGGTTGGCGCGGTGGTAGCCGGATTTGGACTCGTAGTCGTCTTTGGCAACGATGCCGCATCACACGCAGTCACGGAACCGCACGGTATCGAGCCGTGGGTGGCTCTCGTCCTCGAGATTTTCCTGACCTGGGCGCTTGTCACCGTGGTCCTTGGCACGGCCGATCGGGCACACCTCGTCGGTCCGAATGCCGCGATCGCTGTTGGTGCCACGATCATCCTGTGCGGGCTTGTTGCGTTGCCGCTCGAGGGCGCGTCAATGAACCCGGCGCGGTCCACTGGTCCAGCCCTGGCCACGGGCGACCTGAGCAGTCTGTGGATCTACTGGCTTGGACCGCTGGTAGGTGCCCTCATTGCCGTGGCCTTTGGCGCCGTTGTCCACTCGGAGAGGCACGACGAGGAAAAGGCTATCGAGGCCGCCGCCGGAAAACGCGGCTGAGAAGTTGGAGGGCCCAGCGCTGTCCGGAGCTACTCGACGAAGAGCTCGTCGTCGCCGTCGGGCACGTTGCGTGAGCGCTTGACATTGATCTCGACGACGTCGCGGCGCAGGAACCAGTCGAGCGTCCAGTCGACTGCGACCCGGATCTTGCGATCCCAGGTGGGCAGACGCAACAGGTAGTAGCCGCGCCACGCGACCCAAGCGACGAATCCCGAAACCTTGATACCCAGGATGTCACCGACACCCCGGTAGCGACCGAGCGACACGAGCATTCCAAGCTGCGCATACGAGAACGGCGTGACTGGCTGGCCGCTGAGCGCGGCGAAGATGTTGCGCGCCGCGTGCGGGCCCTCGCGCACGGCATGCTGTGCCGTCGCCGGCATCGGCTTGCCGTTCTTTGGGTCGATGATCGAGGCACAGTCACCCAGTGCCCAGACATGGTCCAAGCCGGGCACGCGGAAGGTCGCGTCAGGCAGGATCCAGCCACGGTCATCGTGGCTGCCGCCCAGCGCCGCCACGACCGGGTGCGGAGCATTGCCGACCGTCGAGACGACGGTCTCCGTGGCAATCGTGCTGCCGTCATCGAGCACGACCTGTTCTGGCTCGACACCTGCCAGCCTCCGATTGAGCACCAGCTTCACGCCGGTCTTGACCAGCCGGCGCGTCGTGTATCTGCCGAGTGATTCGCCGAATGAGTTGAGTAGATACGGTCCGCCGTGAACGAGGACCACGTGCGGCTCCAGCGGCGGGTCGGCGGCGAAGGTCTTGGCCGCCGTCTGAAACAGGTCGTGCAGTTCGGCGGCAACTTCAACGCCTGTCGAACCTCCGCCGACAACGACTGTCGTGAGCAAGCGCTCGCGCCGTTGCGGATCTGATTCGAGGCGGGCCTCTTCGAGCACATCAAGCGCGCGATTGCGCAGGTAGAACGCATCACCAAGGGTTCGAATGCCGAGCGCGTGCTCAACCATCCCGGGCACCGAGCGAAAGTCGGTGATGCTGCCGAGTGCCATCACGAGCTCGTCGTAGCCAATGGTCACCGCGTCGCCCTTCTGGCGACGCTTGACCTTAATCTCGCGCTTGTCCGTATCCACCGACTCGATGATTCCGACCTCGATCTCGACACCCTGGAGCATCCGCCGCAGGGGCACGACCACGTGCGTCGTCTCGATCGTCGCCGAGAGGATGTCCGCGAGCAGCGGTTGAAATACGAAGTAGTTGTCGCGGTTCAGCAGCACGACCTCGACGGCATCCTGTGCGTTGGTGCGTCCGCGCCGAGCGAGCTTGCCGTGCTTGCGCAGGAGCTTGGCCAGGGTTTGGGCTGTGCTGACGCCGGCGAAGCCGCCACCGCAGATGACGACGCGCTTCACGCGACGGCCGCCCTGGTAGGCATCGCCGTTCTGGCGCCGCGCGCGGTGGTTGACAGTGATGCGGCACGGACCGCGACGCGCGCGGCCACCTCGAGCTCCGCGCCACATGCCAACTCGGCGGCAAGCGCGCCAGCGAATGCGTCTCCGGCGCCCGTCGTGTCGACGACCTCGACATACGGCGGCGATATGGGCACGACACCTTCGCGGGTCACGACTATCACGCCCCGGGCGCCGACCGTGACGATCACGGGAGCTCCGGTACGACCGGACAACAGGCGCCCGGCCATCGCCGGGTCGTGCTCTCCGGTGAGTGCCTCTGCCTCGAGCTCGTTGGGAATCAGGATCGGCGAGAGTGCCGTCAGCTCGCTGTTGAGCGCACGAGCGGGCGCTGGATTCACGAGCACCATCATGCCCCGGTCTCGAGCGTAGCGAGCGCCGGCGACCACGGCGTCATCGCGCACCTCAAGATTGGCGAGGTATGCGCCCGGACCTGATCCGCCCGCCGCGACGACGTGGTTGGCAACGGCGCTGTTGACGAGATCACCCGTGACGCGGGCATTGGCGCCCGAGGCGACCGCGATCTGGTTCTGACCGTGATGGTCGACCACGATGAGCGCGATACCCGTCGATTCGCCACTCAGGATGGAGATCCCGGTGACGTCGATGCCGTCGCGGCGCAGCTCTTCGATCGCCTCACGGCCGTACATGTCGTTGCCAACGGCACCGACGAACGTCACGGCCGCGCCCATGCGCGCCGCGGCTACGGCCTGGTTCGCGCCCTTGCCACCGTGATGCTGCGAGAAGGAGCCACCGACGACGGTTTCGCCGCGCGCGGGCAGCATCGGCGAAACCACGACGAGGTCGACGTTGATCGATCCAACGACGAGAACATGACCCAGCTCCGCGCGTGGCTCTGTCAGGGCTGCGACCCTGTCTGCGAGTCCGGCTCGTCCGTGCCCGGGCCGCCCGTCCCGCCGCTGCCGCTGCGATTGATGTCAACACCTTTCGCTGCGGCCGGGTGCGATCCGCTGGTCGCGCCCACCACTATGTCAGGATCGACGCCGGAGTCGGTGCTTGCACCAAACGGCTCACCTCCTGAGGGCAATGTCGGGTCGTCCGCTGATCGGCCCGTGCCGACGCCGGTTTGCTTCGCGTCAGTCATCTCAGTCTCCTTGTGCGGGTCACGCTGGTTGGTAGTACAGCGTCAAGGTGACTTCAGTCGCCATATCGTCGCCGACTCGGAACCTGAAGGTGTTCTCTCCATGAGCGAGCGACTCCGTGAACGACCAGCGGCCCTGGTTGTCGGTCGTGGTGTGTTCATCGAACCAGTTGGGTATGTCGTGAGTGATCGTCACGTTCGGCTGGGCGAGCCCTGAGATCACCACGGAATTTTCTTTTGTCGTCGATCCGTCGGCAGGCTGGACTATCACGAGCCCGACCAGCGGTGGTGTCGGGCCAACAGTCGCCAACGGTGGCGACGCGGTGGGAAGGGGCGCAGGCGAGGCACTGGGGGCGCGAGTAGGGGTGGGGCTGGGGGTAGGTGTGGGCGGCAGCGTCGGCGACAGAGTTGGCGCAAGTGAGGGCGCAGGTGTCGGGACAGGGGCGGGACTGGGAGTCGGTGTCGGCGGAAGAGTCGGCGTCGGTGTCGGTGGCACTGGAGTTTCCTGGACGAAGATGGGCAGCGATGACACGGGCGACGCGGTCGGTACATCGGTTGGCACGTTGGCCACGTCAGCGGGTCTGGCAGCGAAGACATTGGCCACGATGAGCATCGCGATGACCGTCAAACCGGCGACCATGCCGCCCAGCAGCCAATCACGCCGCGGCGGCCGCGCGGGGCGTCGATTGAGGCCGCCGTGGACTACGCCGCTGTGACGTTGACCAGGCGGCCGTGTTGGCTGGTCTCCACCGCTCGCCATGGGGACGGCAGCATAGCGCGAGCGCAACTAACCTGACCGAGACGCAGCAGGGTCGAGGTGGAGGAACGCATGGCTGATCGGAGCGCGCTGCCCTATGGATCGTGGCCGTCACCGATCACCATCGAGATGGCCGTGACTTCACAGCGGACGCTGCGCGAGCCGCGCCTGTTCGGCTCGCACGCCTACTGGACAGAAGGCCGGCCGGAGGAACAGGGCCGCCAGGTCATCGTGCGCTGGAGCGAGGAAGACGGCGTCCGCGACGTGACGCCGCCGCCGTTCAACGCAAGAACAATGATCCACGAGTACGGCGGCGGCTGGTACACCGTCGATCGTGCGAGTGGAACGGTCTATTTCTCCAACGTGCCGGACAACCGGATCTACCGGCTCGCCGACAGAGCTCCAGGGCCGCTCACTGCTGAGGGACCTCTGCGCTATGGCGACCTTGTCATGGACTCGTCGCGCAACCGACTAATCTGCATCCGCGAAGATCACACCGGCCTGACCCACGACTTCGCGGCGCCAGAGGGCGGCCGCATCGCCGAACCTGTCAACACGCTGATCGCCGTCGACCTCGGAACCGGAGCCGAGTCGGTTCTCGCGTCCGGGTACGACTTCTACTCGACACCGCGCGTCAGCCCCGACGGCGCACGCCTGGCGTGGCTGGCGTGGCGCCATCCACACATGCCTTGGGATGAATCCGAGCTGTGGGTTGCGGAGTTCGACAGCGACGGCAGCCTGGTCGGCGAACGGAAGGTTGCGGGCGGCACCGACGAATCGATCGTTCAGCCAGAGTGGGCTCCAGACGGCACGCTTGTCTTTGTCTCCGATCGCACGGGCTGGTGGAACCTCCACCGGCAGGACCCGGAACAACCTGGCGAGCCAATCGCGTTGGCGCCGATGCGGGCTGAGTTTGCCGGTCCCCAGTGGGTGTTTGGCATGTGCTGGTATGGCATCGACGCCGACGGCACGATCTATGCGTCAGGTGGTGGCGAGGACGGCGACGGCGGTGGCATCTGGGTGATCTCGGCGACGGAGCCGCCTCGTCTCCTGGATGTGCCTGATATTCGCGTGGAATCACTTCAGGTGTACGACGGGCGGCTGCTGTACATAGGCGGCAGCTGGGCGGAGCCCCGGCGGATGGTGCTGTTCGACCTTGCCACGAACGAGCGCCGTGTGCTGCGCGACCAGTTCGCACTAGAAATTGGTCCGGCGTACCTCGCCGAGCCACAGGAGATCGAGTTTCCGACCACCGGCGGTCAGTCCGCCTTTGGACTCTATTACGCCCCGACTAACCCCGATTTCGCGGGCACGACCGGCGAAAAGCCTCCACTCGTGGTCATGAGCCACGGTGGCCCGACCTCGTCCGCGACCACGGCTTTGCAGCTTGAGATCGACGCCTTTACAAGCCGCGGCTTTGCCGTCGTTGACGTCAACTACCGCGGCAGCACCGGCCACGGCCGCGAATACATGCGCAGCCTTGACGGAATGTGGGGCATCAACGACGTCGATGACTGCATCGCCGCGGCCACATATCTGGTCGCTCGCGGCGATGCAGATCCTGATCGGCTGGCGATTCGAGGCGCCAGTGCCGGCGGCTATTCGACCCTTGCAGCACTGACCTTCCGCGATGTCTTTGCCGCCGGGGCCTCGCACTACGGCGTGGCCGACGTCGAGGGACTGGCTCGTTTCACGCACAAATTCGAATCCCATTACCTCGATCGCCTGATCGCTCCATATCCCGACGGGGTCGAGCTGTACCACGAGCGCTCACCGATCTACCACGTCGATCGTTTGCGACGGCCGTTGATCGTCCTCCAGGGCGCGGACGACATGGTGGTTCCCATCGCGCAGGCCGAGCGCATGGTCGAGGCCCTTCGCCGGCGGCGCGTCCCGCACGCATATCTCGTCTTCGAGGGCGAGGGCCATGGTTTTCGCAGGTTAGAGAACATGAAACGAGCTCTCGAGGGCGAACTCTCGTTCTACGCCCAGGTATTCGGATTTGAGCTGGCCGACGAATTCGAGCCAATTTCGGTCGAGTACCTGCCCCGACTAAAGAGGGGAATGCAACCTTCGGCTTGACGCACGTTGCCGCCTCGTAACCCGCTCGTGGGACGCTATGGCCCTGTAAAGGGGGAGAAGTATTCGAATGCGGGTCGTAGCAGCAAAATTTCTGGGAACCAGCCAGGCGAGCGCAGCACGTGACCTGCTACGGCGTGAACTCGATCGAACGGACGTCGAAGTCGCTCCGCTCGCACACCCGGGCGAGGCAGTCCACGGTGAAGCGCTCCTGGCCGGCCGTTTTCCGGATCGCATCGCTCCATCCGCAGTCCGCCTGGTGATTCGTGCAGGTGGTGAGATCGTCGCGGACATCGATGAGCGACTGACGGGAATCGGTCCGCGCGTGCACGAATCGGGCAAGTCGCTAGAATTCAAGGTCGCGGGGTGGAGCAGCGGCAGCTCGTCGGGCTCATAACCCGAAGGTCGGCGGTTCGAATCCGTCCCCCGCAACCAGAAATTGGTCTCTGAAACCCGCCTTTCCGAGGGGCGGGTTTCTTGTTGTCTAGGGTGCCGTTGTCGCGGTCGAACTTCCGCTATTGACGACGGTTACGTCCGTGGCAGGGCCAAAGGTGAAGCCGCCGAAGCCGGGCGCTCCACTGGCCGCTGGATTCGGTGATGCGCCCGGCGTGAAGTTGGCCGTACCTGGCTGAACAGTCACGGTGCTGCCCACCGTCACGGCCGACGAGGATGTCGACGTTGCCTGGTGATAGGTCGTGCTCTGGTCGAGGGGAACAGTCACATCAGTCCCGTTGTCGAGCTTGACCGTGATGGCTGTTGACGAGATGGACGTGACCTCGCCGCGCAGTTCAACGCCGCCGGTGAGGCCACCGAAGCCGCCCCCACCATTCGGTCCGCCATTTCGGAACTGCCCCGGCGCGAAGCTGGCGCCGGGAAAACCGCCGAAACGGCCGCCGCCGGTGCCACCGTTGCCCGCGGCGGCGGCCGGTGGCGCGGTCAACCGTCCGGCAGCGAAAGCGATGCCGGCCACGGCTACCAATCCGGCCGCTGCGAGCAGGATTGTGCCGCTGCGGTTCTGTCGTTTGGCGGCCTGCTTGCTCGCCACCGCCGGCAGTTGTGGATTAACTGGCTCAGTGGTCGGGACCGGGGCCGGCGCGGGAGTCGGTGCCGGGGCGAAGGGATCGGACACAGGGAAGCTCTCCTATTCGTACCTGAGGGCGGCAATGGGATCGAGCCGTGCCGCCTGCCGCGCAGGCCACACGCCGAAGACGATGCCGACGAGAAGTGAGAAGCCAACTGCAGCGACCAGCGTCAGTGGACTGATCTGGAGGCCCCACCCGGCGATAGCGCCGATGAGCGCCGAGACGAGGATGCCGAGGACAATGCCGAACACACCGCCGAGCACTGACAGGGTCAGCGCCTCGATCAGGAATTGGGCGAGGATGTCGCGGCCACGCGCACCGATGGCCTTGCGGATGCCGATCTCGCGCGTCCGCTCCCGGACCGACACGAGCATGATGTTCATGATCCCGATGCCGCCGACCACGAGCGAGATCGAGGCGATGCCGGCAAGCAGCAGCGACAACACCCCGGAGATCGACGCGAAGGTGCTGAGCAGCTGCGACTGATCGGCGATGGAGAAGTCATCATTCGTGCCGTTCGTACCGTGGCGCTGCTCGAGAAGTGCCGTGATCTCCGCCTTCGCCTGGTCGACGCTGACCGTGTCGGAGGCGCTGACGAAGATCGCGCGCACTGAATCACTGGTACCCACAAGCTCGCGCTGGACCACGCTCAGGGGCACGTAGATCGCGTCGTCCTGGTTGCCGATGCCACCCTTGGGTTGGAGCAGGCCGACGATCTCGAATGGAATACCGCGGATGGTTATCTCCGAGCCCACGTCCGCTGCCGTGAGGCCCAGGTTGTCGGCCGTCGTCGCGCCGATGACCGCGATCCGCAGTGAGTTCTCCTGGGACGCGTCATTGAGGAACGAACCCTGGTAGATCGTCTCGTTGCGCACAGCGGCGTAATCAGTCGTTGTCCCGATGATCGAGGTGGTCGTGTTCTTGGTGCCGTTGAGCACCAGCTCGGACGTGGTGATCTCCGGCGCCACCGCGGCGATGCCTGGCAACGACGCGAGCGCGTTGCTGTCGTCCAGGGTCAGCGTCTCCGCGGTGCCAAAGCCATTGTTGGTCAAGCCCGTCGTCGAGGAACCCGGATTGACAGTCAGCAGATTGGTGCCGAGCGCTTCGATCTGGCTCGTAATGCCCGATGTCGCGCCCTGACCGACGCTCACCAGAGCGACGACCGAGGCAACGCCGATGATCACGCCGAGCATGGTCAGCGCGCTGCGCAGGCGACTCGTGCGCAGCCGGTTGAAAGCGAGGCGGATGAGCTCGATCAGGTTCATTGATCGATCAGCCCGTCGCGGACATGGACCTGGCGCTGCGCCTGGTTGGCCACGTCGAGGTCGTGAGTGATCAATACGATCGTGCGCCCGGCCTCGTGAAGGTCGCGGAACACGTTCATGACGTCCGCGCCGGAACGCGAGTCGAGGTTGCCGGTGGGTTCGTCGGCGAGGATCAGCGCCGGCTCCGTCACGAGGGCGCGCGCCACGGCGACGCGCTGCTGCTCGCCGCCGGACAGCTCCGTCGGCTCATGGTCGAGCCGCTCACCAAGGCCAAGTCGCTCGAGCGCGCGCCTGGCCCGCTTGTGTCGTTCGCGGCCACCCACTCCCTGGTACAGCAGCGGAGTCGCGACGTTGTCGAGAGCTGAGGTACGCGGCAGCAGGTTGAATGACTGGAAGATGAAGCCGATCGTGCGGTTACGCAGCCGCGCAAGCTCGTCGTCGGTCAGCTCCTCGACGGCGCTGCCGTCGAGCCTGTACTCGCCGGCCGTCGCGCGGTCGAGGCAGCCGATGATGTGCATCAGCGTCGACTTGCCACTTCCGGACGGACCGACGATGGCGACGAACTCGCCTTCGCCAACGGCCAGGTCAACGCCCCTCAGGGCCGCGACCTGAAGCCTTCCCGTTTCATACACGCGGCTGATGCCACGCATGTCGACAACGGTGTTCATCGCGCCGTACTCGCGCGGTCTCTAATTGCCGTTGGTCACGACGCGACCGCCGCCGCCCGGCCGGAAGCCCCCGGCCGGAAAGTTGCCACCGCCGGTAATGCCACCGCCGGGAAAGCCGGTGCCACCTGTGGTCGACGTCGAGTTGAGCGAGGAGGTCGTGCCCGTTACCACGGCTTGACCGTCACTGATGCCGGACTTGATTTCGGCCAGACTCGAGGTGATCAGGCCAACCTGGACGGGCGTCTGCGTGACTGAACCGTCCGCGTTCAAGACCCGGACCGCGTAATTGCCATTCGAGCCTTCGAGCGCGATCGCCGGGACCGCCACGACGTTGTCCGCTTCGTCGATCGTGATCGCTACCTGAGCGGACATGCCCGGCAGCGACTTGGCCGGATCGTTGTCGAGCGCGACCGTCACCGAGTACGAAACGACACTGCTTGCACCGGAGGTGGAAGCGACCGGCGTGACGGTCGTCACCGTTCCTGGCACCTGATCGCCCGTGGCGGTGATCGTGACGGAAGCTTTCTGGCCGGCCGCGATGTTGGGCACGTCTGATTCGGCAAAGTCGGCCGTGACGTTGAGGTCGTTGGTCATCATCTCGACTGCATCGCCGCTCGGCGCGGTCGTGCCGGCAACCACGTTGACGGCCACGATCGTTCCGTCCTCGGGGGCCTTTATGACGGCGCCGTCGAGCTGCTGCTGCGCGTCATCGACGGCCTGTTGCGCCTGGAGCACTGAGGCCTTGTCCGACGAAAGTGTCTGCGCGCTCGCCGGCGCCGTCTGCGACGTATAGCCGTTCTGGGCCGATTGCAGCGACAGCTGCGCAGAGGCAACCTGCTGGTTGGCGCTCTGATTCGATGCCTGGATCTGCGCCTTGGTCAGCTTCAGGTCGGACTCCGCCTGGGTGACCGCCTGCTTGTCTGACGTGATCAGCGCGCTCGGCGCGTGGCTGCTCCGGTCATCGCTGAGCTTCGAACGCGCCTGGCTCAACGCGTTCTGCGACTGCTGGAGCTTGATCTGGTTCTGGCTCGCCGTGTTGTCACGCGACTTTGTCGCGGCATCGAGTTGCTGCTGTGCCTGGTCCACAGAGAGCTGCGCCGACTGCTGGTCGGTGCTTGTCGGGCCACCGTTGTCCGCCTCGTACTTGGCCTGCGCCGCGGAAAGGTTGGCCTGCGCAAGGTCGAGCGCGTTCTGTTGATCGGTTGTGTCGGCCGTGGCCAGCACATCGCCGGCCTTGACCTGCTGGCCGACCGTGGCGCTGACATCCTTGACCAGCCACGTCCCGCCCGAACCTGAGTTCGACGAACTCGATGAACTCGGATCGACGATCGCCGGATCAGCACCGAACGAAAGCCCGTACGTGCGGGCGGCAGACAGCGTTCCATCGGCCTGGGCCTCGTTGACCACGTTGGTCGTCGTCGCCTGTGACGTGATGTATTGCGTCGTGTCCGACTTTCCGAACGCCGGTCCAAACAACGCGAAGATCACTGCGCCGACGCCGACAACGATCAGGGCGACAGCGCCGACGGTGCGCCAGGGCATCTATGACGGTCCTTTCCGAACGGGCAGGGGCAGCAAGCGATTGATCCTCTGAGGACCGATGGTGCTGGCGCTGACTTTGCAAGGTCTGCGGCCTTGCTGAGAGCGAACTGTGGGTTCGGTGAGCCCGATTTACAGGATCTGGTTGATCTCGTCGTCGAGATAACCGGAGGGTGGCGGTCCGTAGCTCACCGCGCGAACGGTGCCGTCACGATCGATGTAATACGAAACGGGCACGAGCGAATTCTTGAAAGCTTTCCATGCGGTCTGGTCGGGGTCCTGTAGCAACGGCCACGTCGCGCCGTAGCTCCTGGCAAAGTCCGTGGCTGTTTGAGGGCCGTCGTTATAGATCACGCCCAGGATCTGAAGACCGTCGCCAGAGTATTTCTGGTATGCCGAGACGAGCAGCGGAAACTCCTGCTGGCAGGGCACGCACCAGCTCGCCCAGAAGTTGACGATCACCGGCCGGCCACGCAGTGACGAAAGGGAGATTGTCTGACCGTCGATCGTCTGGAGCGTGAAGTCGGGAGCCGGTTGGCCCATCAATGGGTTGCGGCCCACGACGATGACACTGGCACCGGGACTCGAGCTACCGAGAGTTCCCGAGAAGGCCAGAACGCCCACGACGACCGCCAGCGCGGCGGCCACGGCGACCGCGCTTATGACCACGCGATTCGTCAGGGCGCTCCGGTTGCCTGTGGCGCGGGCGACGTGCCGTTCGTGTTGTTGCCCGCTGCAGGTTCGCCACCCGGCGCCGGCGCCGCACCGCTGGGCGCCGGCGCGCCGCCCGCTTCAGCCACGGCCGTGACCGTGCCGTTCATGTTCGGGTGGACTTTGCACTCGAAGTAGTACGTGCCCGGCGGCAGGGCCGGAACGCTGTAGATCGCCGAGCTCACGCCGGTAATGACGTTGCCGTCGAACAGGACTGTCGTCTTGGCGCTGCTGTCATCGATCTGGACGTTGTGCGGCACGCCCGCGTCATTGTTGTTGAACATGAGCTGGAACGGCCGTCCCGCCGGGACGACCAGCGTCTTGGTATCGAACTGCACTCCCTTTGCCGAGATGACCGGCTGTGCCGGGACCTTCAGTGGCGTGGGCGTCGCAGCGGCGGGCGTCAATGAATTCAGGAAGCTGATGCCAATCGGCGCGAGGGTGATCGCAACCGAGATCGCGATGACCGAGAAATAGATCGGCACGAGCCGCCGCGGCCACGCCTTGTACGGATCGCGCGTCGCAGGCACAGCGTGGCCGACGGCTTCCGTGCTGCGGTACTCGCGGCCCGCTTCGAGATACCAGCCGGCGAGCGCGATCAGCGTCAGGATCAAGCCACCGACGATCAGGACCGAGCTGAAGATGAAGCCGTACAGCATCACGGTGGCGCCGATCGGCACGAAGAACGGCCACGGACTGGGTCCCGGCATGTGTACGCCCGGGGGCGGCTCGACATATGCCACCTGCGCCTCTTCGGGCTCGAAGTGCTCGGCGGCCTCGAACGCGCGCCGGCGTTGAAGCGCGGCGGATTGAGCCGGTACGAGCGCCGCGGCCGCGTTCGCCCCTGCGGGCAGGGCCCCGTGCACAGCCTGCGGCTCAGCGGTTGCGCGCCATTCGCGCATTGCGTCCCACAGCCAGCCACCCACCGCGATCAGGACGACGATCATGCCCAGCGCGAAGAGCTGCAGGTTGAACGGGCCCGTGGCGTTGCCCGACGCGTCCTTGGGCGGCAGGGCGAATGAGAACAGCAGCAGCGCCGCGCCGATCGGCGCGACGAAGGGCCAACGCGAAGGTCCAGGAAGATGGACGCCCGGCGGCGGCATCCCTGAAACGCGACGTGGGACACGCGACCGTGTCCGTGCCCCTGTGCGCATCCACGCCCAAACGAAACCGAACATGGCAACGATCACGATCGCGACCAGGACCCACGGCAATAGCGCGATCAGATCCGGCCAGTTGGGCAGGATCAACTGCTCCAGAAACTGGAAGAACGCGTTGATCAGATCTGTCATTGCGTCAGTCGATTGTGCGCCCTGATCGAGCGCTACAGCTCACGAGAGCCGCGCAACAGGACCGCGAATGAGAAAGCCATGGCCAGTCCCAGGAAAACGAGGAATGTTGCGCCCGCCAGATCGATGTTGATTGGCTTGGCCTGCACGTACCAGTAGATGACACCGACGACGATGAAGATCAGGCCAAGGATCAAGGCGTTGCGCCAGATGAACATCGCGCTGCCTCTACTTCAGGAAATACAGGGTCGCGAACAGGGCGATCCAGACAATATCGACGAAGTGCCAGTAGGCGCTGACGGCCTCGACTGCGATGTGGTGATTGGCGCTGAATTGACCTGCGAGTCCCCGCAACAGGATCACAGAGATGCCGACCACGCCGCCGAATACGTGCGCGCCGTGGAAGCCCGTCATGGTGAAGAACAGCGATCCATAGATACCGCTGTTGATGCCAAAGCCATGCTCGGTGACCAGGGTCAGGTAGTCGTAGGCCTGCATCCCAAGGAAGATCAGGCCCATCACCAGCGTCAGCGCCAGGGCCCGATTCATGCCCGTGCGGTCGCCCTTGCGGATGCGCCACACGCCCCATTGCATGGTGAACGAGCTGAGCACGAGGATGACCGTCGCCGCAATCGGGACGATGCCGGGCTCGATGACATCCTCGAGGCCACTCGGCGGCCACGGCTGGCCGAGGCCGAGCGCCGTGGCGCGAGTGTTGAAGTACGCACCGAATAGACCGGCGAAGAACATCAGCTCGCTGCCGATGAACAGCAACATGCCGAGCAGCGCCGTATTGACGCCCTGCGACATATGACCGCCGGCGTCGTCCTCAGTGTGCGGAACGAGCATCGCCTGGCTGTCGGCGGTCATTTCGTGTCTTCCTTCTTCGGGAGGTCGGTGTCCTTGACCTTGACCCGGCGCTTGCGTGCCGCGTGAGGCACAGCGTCGGGTGCCGCCTCGGATACGCCTGGCTGGACATCCCCCGCGTTTGCCTGTTCGCTGTGTCCCTCTATCGGCTCGCCCAGGTTCTCCTCGGGCGCGTCGGCGCGGGTCTCATCGTGGGTCGTGCCGGCAACTGCCGGCAGTGCCACGGCGTGGGCCGCGACGGCACCGTGCTTGAGGTCGAAGAGCGGCCGCTCTGAGCGTACGGGCGGCAGCGCATCGAAGTTGTATGTAGGTGGCGGGCTCGTAGTCGCCCATTCGAGGGTGTAGCCATCCCACGGATCGTCCGGCGCTGTGCGCGGCTGGCGCAGCGTAATGAAGACGTTCCACAGGAAGGGCAGCATCGAGATGGCGATGATGAACGCGCCGATCGTGGATGTGAAGTTGAGCTCCGTCCACCCTGGATTTGGCGCGTAGTCAACGATGCGCCGCACCATGCCATCCAGGCCGAGCAGATGCATCGGGAAGAAGGCCAGGTTCGTGCCGATGAACAGGAGCAGCCACTGGAACTTGCCCATCCGCTCGTTCAGGGAACGGCCGGTCATCTTGGGGAACCAGTAGAAGATGCCGGCGAAGATCGCGAAGACCGACCCCGCGACGAGAACGTAGTGCAGATGCGAGACGACCCAATACGTGTCCTGGACGTGGAAGTCGAACGGCACCACGGCGAGGAAGGCGCCGTCAAGACCACCGATCAGGAACAGGGCGATGAAGCCCATGGCGTAGAGCATCGGCGTGTCGATCTTGAGCTTGCCGCCCCACATCGTGGCCAACCAGTTGAAGAACTTGATGCCGGTGGGAACCGAGATCAGGAAGGTGAAGAAGCTGAAGAACGGCAGGTACACGGCGCCGGTCGTGAACATGTGGTGCGCCCATACGGTGAAGCCCAGGGCGCCGATCGCGGTCGTGGCAAAGACGAACGCCTTATAGCCAAAGAGCGGTTTGCGGCTAAAGACGGGCACGATCTCCGTGACGATGCCGAATGCCGGCAGGATCAGCACGTAAACCTCTGGATGGCCGAAGAACCAGAACACGTGCTGCCACAGGATCGGGTTGCCGCCCTGTGCCGGGTCGAAGAACCCACCACCGTAGTTGCGGTCGATGAACAGCATCATCAGCCCCGACGTCAGCACCGGGATCGAGAAGAGCAGGAGCACGCTTGTCACGAGCATGTTCCAGACGAACAGCGGCATGCGCATGAGGGTCATCCCGGGTGCGCGCATCTTGAAGATCGTTGCCAGGAAGTTGATTGCGCCGAGAATCGAGCTGAAGCCGAGCAGCGTCAGCGAGGCGATCCACAGATCGACGCCCGCGCCGCTTTGCTCTGACAGAGGCGCGTAGCCCGTCCAGCCGGCATCAGCGGCACCACCCACGGCGTAGCCGGAATACAGGAGCAGGCCGCCAAGCGGCACCATCCAGAACGAGAGCGCGTTGATGCGCGGGAACGCCATGTCCGCGGCACCGATCTGGAGCGGCACGATGTAGTTCGCGAGGCCCGTCATCATCGGCATCACGAACAGGAAGATCATCGTCGTGCCGTGCATGGTGAAGAGCTGGTTGTACGTCTCGGGATCGACGAACTGCACGCCAGGCAGGGCCAGCTCGCTGCGAATCAGCAGGGCAAAGATGCCGCCGATCAGGAAGAAGCCAAACGCGGTCGTGACGTACATCGCACCGATCTTTTTGTGATCGGTCGTGGTCAGCCACTCGTATATCCACGAACGTCGTCCGTAGACGGCCGCGCCTGGGGCAAGCGTCGTAGTCGCCATCAGCGTTTCCTACTGAACATGAAGAGTTCCGACCATGTTGGGATGGATGCTGCAGAAGAACTGATAGTCGCCCGGGGCCAACGGCGGCGGGTTATATGTGGCTTGCTGACCGCCGTCAGCGTTCACGGGCGCGAGCCAGTCGCTGCCGTCCGAATTGGCCTTGTGGATCGAGAAGTTATGCGGCACGGACGGATCTGAGTTGGTGAAGTCGACGGTGAACGGCTGATTCGCGGGGACGGTCAGGTCGGTCGGAGTGAAACCCGCCGTGATGCTTATTGCTGAGACCTGGATCGTTGCCGCGCCCGGTGGTGGCGCCGGCTGCGACGGACCGGCCGTGGGTTGCTGCTGTTGCTGGACGATCCAGGCATTGAAGTCGTCCGGTGTCATGGCCTGGACCGTGAAGTGCATATCAGCGTGGCCAATGCCGCAGAACTCGGCACACTGGCCGGCGAAGGTACCGACCTGCTGGACGACCAGGTCAAATTCGTTCGTACGGCCCGGCACCACGTCCTTCTTGTACAGGAACTGCGGTACGTAGAACGAGTGGATCACGTCCGCGGCGTGGAGCCGGATATGGACCGTCTCGTTGACAGGCAGTGCCATTACCGGGCCATCGCGGCCGGTCCCGGTGAGCTTGATGCCCTGGTCGGCATAGTCGAAGGTCCACTGCCACTGGAAGCCCGTCACATCGATTGTCAGGTCCGGGTTCGAGGCGATCGTCTCCTCCGTGTTGAGCGTCAGGAACGCGGCGACGAAGAGCGTTGTGACCGTGATGGCCGGCACGATCGTCCACAGGATCTCGAGCGGGTTGCTGCCATGAACCTGTTTGGGCAGCTCATCGTCGCCCGACTTGCGTCGGAAACGGAGCGTGATGATGAGCAGCAGGCCTTCGACGATGACGAAGACGATCACCGCGATGACGAAGGTCAGCAAGTAAAGGTTCAGCGTCGCTTGTCCGGCTTGTGACACGGGAGCAACGGGCGTGATACCGGGTCCGGGTTCGCTGCCGGGTTCGTTCCCCTTGGGCAGGTTCGAGCACGCGACCAGCAGCGCCGCCATCGAAACGAGCACGAACAAGCTGAGCGCGCGGACTCGAGGCCAGCGAGCCACGAGCGCGCTCAGCCGACGACCATTCGCGCGGCTAGGGCTCTGAGGCTCGATTGCGGGCTTGCGGACGAGGCCTTGCCAGCCGACCAAAGGCACGCGGACTCCCTGTCGTGGTCGGGAAAAATCGTTCGAGATCGGGCAGTCAGCATAATAGGGCGTGACTCGCCGCGCTGTGCTCCAAGCCCAACCGCTGCGGCAACTTGCCATCCGCTCCCTCGGCACGCTTGTGGCGATCGCCGGGGCGGCTCTCGTTACGCCGCTCCCAGTTTCCGCCCACGGCTACGCGCCGCCACCCGATTCGATCTGGTCGGTGCTGTTTGCATGGCAGATCGAGCCGCACGTGATCCTTCCTTTGATCGCGGCGGCGCTCTTCTACCACTACGCGGTGCGCACCGTGAATGCGGCACATCCGAACAATCCTGTGCCTCGATTTCGCTACTGGTCGTGGATGGCCGGTTTGCTGGTTCTGCTCCTGGCGCTCGAATCACCCATCGGCACGTACGACACCACGCTCTTCTCGGTCCACATGGTCCAGCACCTGCTGCTCACGATGGTGGCCGCGCCGTTGCTGGTGCTTGGCGCTCCGATCACGCTGCTACTCCGCGTTTCGTCGCCGGAAACGCGCCGCGGCGTGATCCTGCCCGTGCTGCACTCGTGGCCAGTCAAGGTCATCTCCTACCCGGTCGTGACCTGGATCATCTTTGCGGCGGTCATGTGGGGAACACACTTTTCGCCGATCTTCGACGCGTCCCTCGACAACGATGCGATCCACGTGTTCGAGCACGCCCTCTACCTGGGCGCCGGCCTCTTGTTCTGGTGGCCGGTCGTAGGCGCCGACCCATCGCCCTGGCGACTGCCACACCCAGCGCGTATCGGCTACCTGTTCCTGGGTATGCCCCAGTCGTCGTTCCTGGGTCTGGCGATCTTCTCCGCGCCGGCGGTCCTGTACTCGCATTACGCCACGCTCGTCCGGACCTGGGGGCCAACGCCGCTGGACGATCAGGCCTGGGCGGGCGGGATCATGTGGGCTGGCGGAGACATGATGTTCCTCATCGCCATGCTCCTTGCGCTATGGGTTTGGCTGCGCGCCGAGGAACGCGAAGGCGTCCGACTCGACGCCCAGCTCGATCGCGAGGAGGCTCGCAAGGCCAAGCTCCGCGGACCTGCCGAGCCACAAGCGCTTCCGCCCCCCACCGACTGACGTCTTCCATTTGCAACCGTCATCGGCTGACTGCCCCGCCTGATCGTCTGTAAGGGGGTCGAAAGTGTCGGGAGCGTGTGGGGACTCCCGGGTATTGCAGTGGGGTCGTAGTTTCGAAAGCGACCGTGCGCGTCGCAGTGGGACTTTTGGTGCTTGTTGGGCTGGGGCTGGCTGCAGCCGTCCTTGTCATGGCACCTGGCTTGGAGACGCCGGCCGTCCAGGCGCAGGTTTCGAGCGACGCGGTCGCGGACGGCCGGCTCCTGTACATCCAGAACTGCTCATCGTGTCACGGTGCGATGGGCGAGGGAAGCAGCGTGGCTCCCTCGCTCGCCAACTCCGGACCTGCGGGACTCGACTTCTACATGCGCACGGGGCGCATGCCCCTTGCCAGATTGGGCACGACCGGCGTCGGGCAGACACCTGTTCTGAGCCCTGAAGAGATCGCGGCGATCATCGAATACGCGTCAGCGTTCAGTCAGGGGCCGGCAATTCCCACGGTGTCGACGAGCACGGACCTTTCGCACGGCTGGAACCTGTACGTCAACAACTGCGCGGCATGCCATGGAGTGGCGGGCGGCGGCGGCTCGGTCGGAGCCGGGATCGCGGCGCCGCCGCTGACCGGCCGAGACCCACAGACGATCGCCGAGGCAATGATCGTCGGACCCGGTCCAATGCCGGAATTCGCGTTCAGTCAGGACGACCAGGACGCGATCGTGGCGTATGTCGAGTCGCTTAACACGCCGGCCGCGCCCGGGGCTTTCCCGTTGAGTGACGGCCCGGTCGTAGAGGGCGCGGTCGCCGCCGTCCTTGGTGTCGCGGCGCTCGTGGCGATCTCCCGCTGGGTCGCGCGCCGCGACAAGCTACCGGAGCCGTCCGAAGAGCAGGACCCGCACGGCGAGAGCCTCAACGGATGAGTACCGGCACGCGCCGCGCCGAGCTTCTCGTTGCCTTCTGCTTCGGCGCCACGATCGTTGCCGGGCTCGCCCTGCTGGGCTTCTACATCGTCGGCAGCGACACGCGCGTCGAGGGGCCGCTGCTTGCGATCTGCCTTGGCGGACTTGGTGCGGGTATCGTCATCTGGTCACACGACCTCCTCGACGCGAAGGTTGTCGTCGAGCAGCGCGGCACGATCTCGAGCGACCCGCAGGCGGGCGAGATGCTCCGCGAGACGCTCGCCGAGGAGGGCGGGATTACCCGCCGCAAAGCGCTGCTCGGGCTGCTTCTCGGTGCCTTTGGTGCGCTTGCCGCGGCGCTGGCCATCCCCATCTTCTCGCTTGGCCCGGTGCCAGGTCAGCAGCTTTTCGAGACCTCTTGGAAGTCGGGACTTCGATTGGTCGGCCTGGATGGC
>DATBFJ010000055.1:0-2055 GCA_036558545.1 Candidatus Limnocylindrales bacterium | reverse complement strand
ATGTTGGTGCCCGCGTCGCCCGACATCGACGTCGGAACCTGTGTCGCCGGAGTGGTGGTCTGTGCGTGGGCCTGTCCAGTCGTCATGGCAAGCATCATCGCCAGCGTGAGTAGATTGAGCTTCAGCATGGTATCTCCCGGGGAATCGGTAATGGCGACGCGCGCCGCACCCTAGAGGTCCCGATGCATGGGGGGATGCTGGAGCGGGACCGGAGCGTGGGGTGGCGCACCGGGTCGACGCGCGTGCCATTGACCGAAGAAACAACGAATGGGGGCCAAGGTTCCCTGCGCAAATGGCCGTTTCTAGGCCCTCAGCGCAGCGGAACTTTGGTGAAATCGCGGCATTTCTCCGGACCATGGACCGCCTCGTCGCACGCGGCATTGGAAAGCCCCGGAGTTACGCGGCCTTAGCGATTCTGCTGTGGGCCGCAGCGGGTTGCGCCACCGTTCCCGATGTGGACGAGGACATCGCGGCCGCGACTGCGACATCTTCGCCCAGATCCACGATCCTTGGTGCTGACGGGCCGCTGACGGTAGCGCAAAGTCACCGCCTGCTCAGCACCGTCGCCAACCAGGGCGGCGGCGACACCTTGCTGCAAAGCCACCTCGCGATCGAGGCGGCGGTCGCCGGAACTCCGCTCACGGCCGGAAACGACACGGCCCTGCTGCGCGATGGCGCGGGCACCTTTGCCGCCGTGTTCAAGGCGATCCGTGGTGCCAGGCATTCCGTCAACCTGGAATACTATACGCTGGAAGACGTGGCCTATGACGGCCAGCACCTTGGCGATCTGCTGATCGCCAAACGCCGCGCCGGTGTCGCGGTCAACATCATCTACGATTCATTCGGCTCCAGCGAGACGCCAGCGGCGTTCTTCGAGCGGCTCAAGGCGGCCGGCGTCAAGTTGCTGCCGTACCATCCCGTCGATCCGCTGGAAGCGACCGTGGAAGGCTACTCGCCGAACGATCGCGATCATCGGAAGATCATGATCGTGGATGGTAGGATCGGCATCACCGGTGGGGTGAACCTCGCCACCTACTATCAAAGCAAGATTCCCGGAGGCGACGAAGTCGGGCAGCAGGCGAAGGACAACAAACAGGGCAATCCGTTCGGCACGAAGCTGCCCACGAACTGGCGCGACGTCTCGATCCGCATCGAGGGGCCCGCGGTCAGGGAGCTTCAGCGCCTGTTCCTGGGCCACTGGGTCAGAGAGAAGGGGCCAAAGCTCGATCAAGCGGACTTCTTCCCGGTACAGTCGCCGCAGGGCAATGAAATGGTGCGGATCATCGGCAGCTCGCCCGAGCAGGACGTTTCGCGCTATTACGTGACGTCGGTATCCGCGATCCGGAGCGCACAGCAGCGCGTCTGGCTGACCACGGCGTACTTCGTGCCGACCTTCGAGGAGAAGCACGCCCTGGTCGACGCCGCCGAGCGCGGGGTCGACGTGCGGCTGATGCTGCCGGCGGTGAGCGACGCCGAAGCGGCGGTGGCCGTGGCGCACTCGCAGTACTCCGACCTGATGGAGGCAGGGGTGCGGATCTTCGAGCTCAACGATGTCGTTCTGCACTCCAAGACACTTACGATCGACGGTGTCTGGTCGGCGGTGGGTTCTTCCAATTTCGATCACCGCAGCGTGCTGTTCAATGACGAGGTCGACGCCGTCGTCCTCGGTCGCAAGACCGCCGCAGGGCTGGAGGAGATCTTCGAGGACGACCAGAAATCGGCCAAGGAGATCAAGCTGAACGAATGGCGGAAGCGGCCATTCACCGACCGCATGGGGGATTTCTTCCAGCGCAATTGGCAGTACCTGCTCTGAGCGCCGGCCAGCTTCGCGCCGTTTCCAGTCCTATCCGTCTAGCGCGCCAGATTTCGCCCAGTCAACGAACTGACATGGGTCCGCCGCGAGACGGCAATCGGTTCCATGCTCTAAGCGGCCGCTGCAGGGGCATCGGAGAGTGGCACTGAGGGGGCCTCGCCTTGACAAAGCCCGACAGGCTCGTGAAAGTCGTGACGGTTGAATGACCCTTTCGTGACAACTCGATAAGAAACCTGCGTTCA
>DATBFJ010000054.1:0-15190 GCA_036558545.1 Candidatus Limnocylindrales bacterium | reverse complement strand
GTCAGGCGCTCGCCGAAAAGCAGCGCAGCAAGGATGATCGTGTAGATCGGCTCGACCGTGCTGACGAGCGATGCCTGTGCCGCGCCAATGCGTCGAGCACCCGCGTAGAACGCCTGCAACGCAATGGCCGTTGAGACGATGCCAACGCCTACGAGCGGCAGCCACGCGTCTGTTGGTATCTGCTGGGGCAGCACAGGGTTGTGCGCGGCGAGCGCCCAGGACCACCACGCGACCGCGGTTGCGGTCAGCATCACCGCGGCGGTCGGCGCCGCGTCGCGTGCCTCCTCGGTCGATTCGGACTCGTGCGGCGGCACCAACCCGGCGTTTTCACGCTGCCTCGATCGCTCGCCCGCGAGCCGACCAGCGAGCACGATCCAGACCGCGTAGATGATCGGTGACGAGATCATCAGCACCAGACCAATGGGCTGGACCGGTTGGTTCGGGTCAATGCCGCCCACTGCGAGCACGACGCCGAAAGTGGCCAGCGCGAGCGCTCCCCACGCTCGCCGACCCTCGAGGCGGCGCCCAAAACGAATCGTCAGCACCGCAACGATCGCCGGGTACATGTAGACGATCAGGGCCGATAGCGAGGCGCTGAGGTACTGCAGCCCGGCGAAGTACGTTCCGCTGTTTCCGACAAAGAACACGCCAAGCAAGATCAGCACGAACACGCGCCGCCGCGAGAGGTTGCGCACCGCCTTGCGCTGCGCCGGCCAGAGGAGCAGCCAACCCCACGACACGATGGCGGCAAACAGGAAGCGCCACGCAAGGAGGGTGAGCCAGTCGACTCCAGCCGCATACGCAGGCTTGGCGAAAAGGGGGCCAGAGCCGTAGCCGCACGCGCTGATGACGACGAGCGCGATACCGATTAGCCGCTCGCGCTCCATGTTTGGCGATGCTACATAGACTGCGCGGCGATGGAGCAGAGCAGCGTTTCCGCGGCCGCACACACGCGCGTGGCAGTCCTTGCCGATGACCTCATCTGGTCGTCACGACTCCGCGCCGCCGCATCGAATGCCGGCGCGCAACCCGTTCCCGTGAAGGACGCCGAGTCCATAGATGCGCCCTTCGCCCTGATCGATCTCGGCGGGCGCGAGTACGACGGCGTCGAGGCAGTCAGAAAGGCAGCGAGCTCCGGTGCCACGGTCCTCGCCGTTTGCGAGCACGACGACATTGGCCTGCGCAAGCAGGCTCTTGGCGCTGGCGCCAAGAGAGTTCTCTCATACAACAAGATGTTCGGAGACGGTCCTGGCGTGATCACGCGATTGATCGAAGGCACGCTGTGAGCCGGCCCACGATCCCCGCGGCACGATACGAAGCCCGGATCGCGGCAGCCCAGCGCCGCCTGCCCGCGGAGGACGCGTCCGCGCTGCTCATCGGGGTGGGTCCGGATCTCCAGTGGCTGACCGGCTACGGCGCCAAGGACCTGGAAAGATTGACGATGCTCGTTGTGCCGCCATCCGGCCGCGCAACCCTCGTGGTGCCTCGTCTGGAGCGGGCCGCCGCAGAAGCTGCGACTGCCGTTGGCGCGGGCCTCGTCGACGTCCTGACCTGGGAGGAGACAGAGGATCCATTCCAGATCGTCGCGGCGCGACTTGACGCCAGCGACAGCCGGCCCGAGATCCAGCTCGGTGCCCTCGGTGGTGCCTGGGGCCGTCTCGGCGGCCTGCTCGTTTCGGATCGGCTGTGGGCAACCTTTTTGCTCCGGCTCCAGTCGGCAGTGCCCGACGCCGCATTCGGCCTCGCCTCGGCCGTCCTCGGTCCGCTCCGCGAGGTGAAGGAAGAGGAGGAGATCGCCCTTCTGCGCGAAGCAGCGCATGCGGCAGATCGGGTGGTCGAAGCAATTGCCCATGGTCGGCTGGTCGGTCGAACAGAGGCGGATGTTGCTCGCGAGGTGCGCGACCGGCTCGTCGACGAAGGCCACGACATGGCCTCGTTCTGGATCATTGCCAGCGGCCCGAATGCTGCCTCCCCGCACCACGAACCGACCGACCGCGTCATCCAGGCAGGCGAGGCGATCGTCGTCGACATTGGCGGGTCGCTTTCGGGCTATTGCTCAGACATTACTCGGACGGTGTGGGTCACCGGACCCGACGACGTCCGTCCCAGCGACGAGTTCACGAAGCTCTATGACGTCCTCCAGCGAGCTCAGGCCGCCAGCACCGCGGCAGTCCGGCCCGGTGTCGAATGCCAGGAGATCGATCGCGTCTCGCGCAGCATCATCAGCGAAGCCGGCATGGGCGAGTTGTTCATCCACCGCACGGGCCACGGCATTGGCCTCGAAGGCCACGAGGACCCGTACATGGTCCAGGGCAATAGCGCGCACCTGGAAGTGGGCAATACGTTCAGCGTCGAACCGGGGATCTATGTCGAGGGCAGGCACGGCGCGCGGATCGAGGACATAGTCGCGTGCACGGCAGCTGGTCCGGATCTTCTGAACCAGGTCACACGCGATCTGGTCGTAGTCCGCGGCTGAAAGGGGATGGGGGCTATGATCGGGCCTCTGAGGGACCCTTTGATGACGCTTGAACAAACTGGCGAAAACGTCGAATCGACACATCCGGACGAGGTCCACGGCGAACCAGCGCCCGCGGAAACGTCAAGTGCCGGACCCACCGCGGCCCAGTTGCGTCGCTTCATCAAGTCGCGGCCGTACGTACCGCTCCATGAGCTGCGTCGCAGGTTCGAGCTGAACGGCGAGCTCGACGAGGTCTGCGCGGTCGACGTGCCGGACGGTCACGTCTTCGTCGGCCTGCCCCGACGCGAAGCCGACTTCCTCGCGACCCTGGTCCGTGATGGCGAGATCGGCCTCGAGCTGAGCAAAGATCCAGCGGTGCCGATCGTCGTTGGAGTGTTCGCGATGAAGCCGGTGACCCGCCCCTAGGTTTTTCTATTCGGCACCGTGCGCGCGATCGTATACTAGGGGGGAGTATGACGACCGACTCGCCCGTCCGACCAAGCGCGCTGCCCCAGCTGCCCGCGATCGAGCTTTCGCTACCGATCGAAGGAATGACCTGTGCCTCGTGCAGCAACCGTGTTCAACGTTTCCTGAGCAAGACCGACGGTGTGGTCGAGGCCAACGTCAACCTTGCAACCGAGCGCGCGCAGGTTCGTTTCGACCCCACTGTGACCGGCCGCGAAGAGCTCGTGCGAGCCGTGGAAGATGCCGGCTATGGCGTGCGGACCGAGCCGGATTCGACGGATGAGGCGTTCGACGCCGCCGCCGCGGCTGACGCCGAGCGCCGCGCCCAGGAGACGCGGCGGCTTGGCTGGGAGGCGGCTGTTGCCCTGACCTTAGGCCTGGCAATGATGGTTGCCAGCCTGTGGTTGACGGCTCTCATTCCACTCGAACAGCTGAACGTGCTGTTGTTCGTTCCCGCCACGCTTGTGCAGTTCGGGCTCGGCCGGCGCTTTTACGTCGCGGCAGGACGTGCCGCGCGTCACGGCAGCGCGAACATGAGCACTCTCGTCGTCCTTGGCACGTCCGCAGCCTGGCTATATTCGACGATCGTGACGCTCGCGCCTGACCTCGTGACAGGGGCACTTGTCGAACCGATGACCTATTACGACAGCGCCGCGGTGATCGTCGGCCTGGTACTCCTTGGCCGCTGGCTCGAGGCGCGTGCCAGGAACCAGACACAGGGCGCGGTGCGCAGATTGGCCGGCCTCCAACCGAGTAGCGCACGCGTTGTGCGCGACGGCCGTGAAGTCGACATCGACCTTTCGCAGGTGCACGCGGGAGATCTCATCCGCGTTCGGCCCGGCGAGAAGGTGCCCGTCGACGGTCGAATTGTTGAAGGCAGCAGCGGCATCGATGAGTCGATGCTGACCGGTGAAGCCATGCCGGTCACGAAGGGCGATGGCGACGAGGTCATCGGCGGCACGCTCAACGGAACAGGCTCGTTCCTGTTTCGCGCCACGCGCGTCGGTCGCGATACGGTCCTCACGCAGATCGTGCGCATGGTCGAGCAGGCACAGGGCTCGAAGGCACCCATCCAGCGCCTCGCCGATGCCGTGACCGCGTGGTTCGTTCCGCTTGTGCTGGTCACTGCGATCGCGACATTCGTGATCTGGATGCTCTTTGGTCCGGAGCCGCGGCTGACATATGCGCTGGTGACAACGGTCAGCGTCCTGATCATTGCCTGCCCGTGCGCGATGGGCCTCGCCACGCCGACCGCGATCATGGTTGCTACTGGACGTGGGGCAGAGGCGGGCATCCTGATTCGCGGTGGCGAGGCCCTCGAACAGGCCGAGAGAATCCAGGTCGTCGTCTTCGACAAGACCGGAACGCTCACGCGTGGCCGACCGGAAGTCATCGAGATCGCAGTCAATCCGGAGCAGCGCGCCTTTGACGAGGATCGAATCATGCGCATCGCCGCTGCCGTTGAGTCCTCCAGTGAGCATCCGCTCGCGGCGGCAATCGTCGCGCGCGCTGGGCGCGACGGCATCGTCTTCGTCCCGGGCACGAAGTTCGAGGCCACGGCCGGGCACGGGGCGCACGCGATGGTCGATGGCGCACATGCCCTCGTTGGCAACGAGCGGCTGATGGCCGATCACGCGGTCGATGTCGGCCCACTGCGCGAACAGGTCGCCAGATTCGCGGCTCGCGGCCAGACGGCGGTTTACGTCGCGCTCGAGCAATCGTTACTTGGCGTGATCGCGATTGGCGATGCCGTTCGCACGGAGTCTGAGACTGCAGTCGCAGCCATTCGCCGCGCAGGCATCGACACGTGGCTGCTCACCGGTGATAGCTACGCGGTCGCACATTCGGTGGCCACGAGCGTGGGTATTCCTGGCGACCGCGTGATCTCCGACGTGTTGCCGGCGGACAAGCAGCTGCGCATCAAGGGTCTCCAGGCCACCGGTCGCCGCGTCGCGATGGTGGGCGACGGCATCAACGACGCGCCGGCTCTTGCCCAGGCCGACATTGGTATTGCCATCGGCAGTGGCACCGACGTCGCCATCGAGGCTTCGGACGTAACGCTGGTGGGTGGCGATCCCCGCCTGGTCGGAGCAGCAATACGCCTGTCGGCTCGATCGATGCACATCATTCGCCAGAACCTGTTCTGGGCCTTTGCGTACAACGTCGTCCTGATACCCGTTGCGATGGGCGCGCTCTACCCAGTTACTGGCCTTTTGCTCGACCCGGTCATTGCCGCCGCCGCGATGGCCATCAGCTCAGTGAGCGTCGTCACCAATTCGCTGCGCCTGAAGCGGTTCGACCCGATCTCGGCCTAATTGAGCGCTGGGCTGTCATGATCGGCCCATGCCGAAGCGTGGACCACTGGTCGAAGGTCATTTCGCCTACGAGCATCCGATCGAGGTCCGCTTCGTCGACACCGACGCGTTCGGCCACGTCAACAATGCGACCTACCTCTCGTACTTCGAGGCGGCGCGCGCCGGCTACTACGCCAAGGTAGCCGGCCAGCCCTTCATGACCGGCGCGCGTGGCTCGAGCGACATGTTCGTCCTCGCCGAGGCCCGAATCTCGTACCGTGCACCATCGTTCTTTGGCGAGACGCTGATGGTCGGTTGCCGCTTCGCCTGGGCCAGCCGAACGTCATTCGGGCTCGAGTATCGGATCAGGGCAGCCGAATCCGTGGTGGCCCCGGCTCGCCAGATTGCTGACGGCGAGACGGTCCAGGTCATGTTCGATCTGGCCAGCAACAAGGTCGTGCGCGTGCCGCAGGACCTGCTTGCCATGTTCGAGTCATACGAGGGACGTGGCATTCCTCGCCGCTAGCTGGAGGGCGACGCTGACGTAGCGGCGGTCGCAAACCCGTCTGGTGGTGGAATCGGCTGACCCAGGTCGAGTCGGCGCAGCTGAGGAACAAGCGTCGCGACGATCCCGACCACGCCCAGCGTGACCAGACCGCCGAGGGCGACGCTTGGCACCACGCCAAGGACCTTGGCCGAAAGGCCGCTTTCGAATGCACCGACCTCGTTCGAAGCGCCTATGAACAGGTACTCGACCGAGGCGATGCGCGCACGCAGGTGCTCAGGTGACGCGACGCGCGTGATGATCGAGCGAATTACCACGCTGACACCGTCCGTCGCCCCGGTCATGAAAAGGGCCAGCAGGGACAGTGCGAAGTTGGTCGACACCGCGAACACGATGATGGAAATACCGAAACCGGCGACGCAGGCAAGCAATGTCATGCCCGCGTGCGTTCGCGGAGGTCGCCACGCTGTCAGGCTGAAGGCGAGCAGCGCACCGACCGACGGAGCCGTTCGCATCAACCCGAGTCCGCCGGGCCCCACGTCGAGGATGTCGCTCGCGTAGATGGGCAGGATGGCCACCGCACCGCCGAAAAGCACGGCGAACAGATCGAGCGACATGCCGCTCAGCAGAATTGGCGATCGACGGACGAAGCGCAGTCCGACGCTGAGGCTGTCGCGCAGACTCTCGGTGGCTTCGACGACGGGCATCGGCTTTGGCGAGATGACGAGCAACGCTCCCACGCTGACCAGGAACAGCGACGCCAGGGTGACGTACGTTGCCGTCACTCCGACCAGCGCGTAGAGGATGCCAAACACGGCGGGGCCGATGATCCCGCCGAGCTGCCCCGTGCCGCTCGAAAACGAAGAGCCACGCATCATGTGCTCTTCGGGTATGACCTGCACCTCGAACGCGGTGTAGGCCGGTCGCTGCAGGCCGGCGGCGACGCCGGTGACGAAGATCACGGCAAAGATGCCCGCCAGGCCGAAGCGCGTCGGATCGACGGACAGCAAGGCCAGCCCGAGGATGGCGGCCGCGGTCACGAGCTGGAATATGACGATGATCGTCTTCCTGTCGCGCCGGTCGGCGAGGTGGCCACCGAACAGCGACAGCGTCAGTGCCGGGAACGCCTCCACGAGGCCGAGCAGGCCGAGCGCGAGCGGGTCGCGTGTCAGCAGATAGACCTGGTAGCCAACGACTACGGTCAGGCCGCTCATGACGAACCACCAGGTGAAGCGCGAGACGAGGAGCGCCTGGAAGTCGCGCAGCCGGAGCACGGCTGGAATTCGGGGCAAGCTCATATCAGTGCGCCATGGCCCCAGGACGGCTTGTGAGCGCTACGCCTCGAAGCGCCGGAAGACTGCTACCGCGTTCTGGCCACCGAAACCGAAGCCGTTGATGATCGCCGTGTCCACCCTGGCCTCACGCGATTTGAGCGGCACATAGTCGAGATCGCACTCCGGCAGGTCGGGATCGGTGAGATTGGCCGTTGGCGGGATCTCGCCATCGCGAATCGCTCCAACGGCCGCCAGGGCGTTGATCACTCCAGCCGCGCCGATCGTGTGACCGACCATTGACTTGGTAGACGAGATTGCCACTTTGTGCGCGTGCGACCCGAACGCACCCTTGATGGCGCGCGTCTCGGTCACGTCGTTGAGCGGCGTGCTCGTGCCGTGGGCAGCGATGTAGTCGATCTCGTCGGGTGAGACGCTCGCGTCCATCATCGCCTTGGTCATCGCCATGCACGCGCCGCGGCCGGTTGGCTCCGGGGCAGAGATGTGGAATGCGTCTGCCGTGAGGGCCGCGCCCAGAATCTCTGCCTGGATGGTCGCGCCACGCTTCAATGCGTGCTCGGCCGACTCGATGATGACCACCCCGGCGCCCTCGCCGTAGACGAAGCCGTCGCGATTCTTGTCGAACGGCCGCGACGCATGCTCCGGATCGTCATTGCGCCGCGATAGCGCGTGCATGTTGCCCAGGGCAGCGAAACCCATGGGCAGCAGCGGTGCTTCTGTGCCCCCAGCCACCACCACGTCGACCTCGCCGCGCTGGATCATGCGCAGCGCGTCGAGGAAGCAGATGATCGACGTCGCGCACGCCGCGGACTGGGTGATGACCGGTCCGGTTATCCCGAACTCCATCGACAGCTGGCACGCTGCCATTGACGCCGACAGGGCCGGGAATGCGAAGGGGGACACGCTGCCGGGACCCTTCGTCTCGAGGGTGTCGTGCCCCTGCGTCACCTGCTCGATGCCCCCGCCGCCCGTGTTTACCGCGACTGCCACCCGGTCGCGCTGCTCTGGTGTCCACGTGGTGAAGTCGAGCCCGGCATCGGCGACCGCTTCCTTGCCCGCACCCATGGCCAGGTGGATGAATCGGCTCATGCGGCGGGCCATCTTGCGGTCCATCACGGTTTCAGGGTCAAAGCCCTTCACCTCTGCCGCTATCCGAACGTCAAAGCCGGTCGGGTCGAAGCGCGTGACGGGGCCGACGCCGCTTTTTGCGGCGAGCAGATTGCGCCAGAAGGTCGGGTAGTCGTTGCCGATCGGCGTGATGGCGCCGAGTCCGGTCACGACTGCACGACGGGATAGGTCCTGTTGGGGCACGGTGGCGAACTCCTCGAGTGTTCGCGGATTGTATCGAGGGGCTTGACACCTTCCCTGGTTCCGCGCCATAATCAACCAATCAGTTGATCAACCAAGCAGTTGTTAAGGGGAACGCGTCGATGGATTGGAAATTGGAGGTCGCGACCATTCCGGTTGCCGACCTTGATCGGTCGAAGGAGTTCTACGAGAAGAAGCTCGGCTTCAACGTCGACGTCGACAACGACATGGGCGAGGCGTGGCGCAACATCCAGTTCACGCCGCACGGTTCAGGCTGTTCGCTGGCGATAGGCAAAGGTTTTGACCACGGGCTTCAGCTGGTCGTGTCGGACATCGAGGCGGCCCACGCCGAACTGGTTAGCCGGGGCGTTGAAACAGGCGGCATCGTCCACTTCGAAGGCGGCGCGCAGAAACCGGGCAAGGGCGACGGCCCGTACAACAGCTTTTTCTTCTTCCAGGATCCTGACGGCAATGGCTGGGCGGTCCAGGAGAAGTAGTGGACGCGGAGTCGGAGGATCAGCTCAGCCTGACCTTCGGCGCACTGGCCGACCCGACCCGTCGAGCCATCCTCGCCCGACTGGCCGGCGGCGAGCTGACCGTCAACGAGATCGCCAAGCCCTATGCCATGAGCGTCCAGGCCGTTTCAAAGCACCTGAAGGTGCTCGAGCGAGCCGGATTGATCAAACGTGGGCGCGAAGCGCAGTGGCGACCCAGTCGATTGGATCCTGCGCCACTGAACGCGGCGTCGTCATGGATCCAGCAATACCGCGACTTGGCTACCGACCGAATGGATCGTCTCGACGCGGAGATCAAAAACTTGCAAGCGAAAGGAGAAAGCAGGTCATGAGCGACATGGAAGTGATCATCGAGCCCGGCAAACAGGACATCGTCTTCAAGCGTTCGTTCGATGCGCCGCGGGACATCGTGTTCCAGGCGCTGACCGATCCAAAGCTGATCTCGAACTGGTGGGGACCGCGCAAGTACGAGACCATCGTCGATCGCCAGGAGGCACACGACGGCGGGAGTTGGCGCTACATCAACCGCAACCCACAAACAGGTGAGGAGTTCGGTTTTCACGGAGTGTTCCACAAGGTGTCTCCGGAACTCGTGGCACAGACGTCCGAGTTTGAGGGTTTTCCCGGAGTGCCCGCGCTCGAGTGGATGACGCTCGAGGAGCGAGACGGCCGGACCTACCTCACTGCCGTATCCCTTGCTCCGTCGGTCGAGGCACGCGACATGGTCGTCGCCACCGGCATGGAGTCAGGCGCCCGCGAGACTTACGACCGTCTCGAGGAAGTTGTGGAAGGCCTGCTCGCGCGCGCCTGACGAAAGCCGTGGCAACCGGCGGCGATCGTGCCACTCCGAGTGACACCCGAACGGGCGGGCGCTGTTGCCCCCGTTAGCGGAATGCCGTGGCGCTGCTCAGCTCCGAGCACAATGCCGAGAATCGAGCGACGTTCGTGCCGTCCGGACCCAGGGCATCGATCAGCGCCGAGGCGACGATCACGCCGTCCGCCCCAGCCTTTGCGATCGTCCGGACGTGCTCGGGACGTGCAACGCCGAAGCCAACGGCGACAGGCAGCCGTGATCGAGCCTTGACACGGCCGACCAACGCCGCAGCTTTAACCGGCCCCGATCGCCGCGCCCCCGTGACACCGATCAGCGATACGCAATAGACGAAACCACCGGAGCGTTGAGCGATCAACTCCACGCGCTCGCGCGTTGAAGTGGGCGCAACCAGATAGACGAGGGCGAGGCTCACGCCTTCGAAGGCTCGCTCGAGCGGGGCACCTTCATCGGGCGTCAAATCGGCCACTATCGCGCCACTCGCGCCGGCATCCGCGAGTCGCCGAGCGACTTTGTCGCTGCCGCGCGGTCCCATGAACTGGTTGACGTAGCCCATGACGACCAAGGGCTTCTGAGGTCTGCGCCGGTGGATGCGTTCGACCAGGTCGAGGGAAGCGTCGAGAGTTTGGCCGTGCCCCAAAGCGATGGAGCTCGCGTGCTGAAGTGTCACGCCGTCCGCCAGCGGATCCGAGTAGGGCAGGCCTATTTCGAGCACGTCGGCGCCTGCATCCAGAGCCGCCAATGCGGCGCGTTCCGAGGTGTCCATATCCGGATAGCCCGCCACGACGTATGGCACGAATGCGATGCGTCCTCGCTTGCGCGCGGTCTCGAACGCCCCAGCGATGCGCTCCGAACCTATCGTGGCTGCTGTCATGACGGTGACGTCAAATGCGCAACATCCTTGTCGCCGCGGCCGGACAGACCAACCAGCACGATGCTTCCCGGCACGAGTCCTTCGACCAGTCCCGGTAGCGCAGCGAGGGCGTGTGCGGACTCGAGCGCGGGCAGAATGCCCTCGCAGGCCGCCAGCTGGCGCATCGCGGCGAGCGCGTCAGAGTCGGTGGCCGATCGAAGCTCGAGGCGTTTCTCTGCGGAGAGGGCTGCCAGCTGCGGCCCGACCCCGGGATAGTCCAGGCCAGCAGAAATCGAATGGGCCTCCTGGACCTGGCCGTCGGCGTCCTGGAGGAGCATTGTCCGGGCGCCGTGGATGATGCCCAGGCCGCCGCCAGCCAGTGCCGCGGCGTGCCGGCCGGTCTCGATGCCGTCGCCCGCGGCCTCGACAGCGACCAGGCGAACGCCTTCTTCACCGATGAAGCGGCTGAATATTCCTATCGCGTTCGAGCCGCCGCCGACGCACGCAACCACCGCGTCAGGAAGGCGGCCTGTCTCGTTCCTCATCTGGGCGGCGGCCTCGTCACCAATGACGCGCTGCATATCGCGCACGATCGTCGGATACGGATGTGGCCCCATGGCTGACCCCAGGACGTAGTACGTGTCGCTGACGTTCGTGACCCAGTCGCGCATCGCGTCATTGATCGCGTCCTTGAGCGTGGCCGACCCAGTTTCGACAGGCCGGACCTGTGCCCCGAGCGTCTCCATCCGGAGCACATTTGGTCGCTGACGTTCGATGTCGCGCGCGCCCATGTACACCACACAGGGCAGGCCGAGTAGGGCGGCAACGGTGGCCGTCGCCACGCCGTGCTGGCCGGCACCCGTCTCGGCAATGAGCCTTGTTTTGCCAAGGCGCTTGGCCAGCAGCCCCTGGCCCAGGACGTTGTTGATCTTGTGCGCGCCGGTGAGTGCCAGGTCTTCGCGCTTCAGATAGATGCGAACCCGGGTGCCGAGCGCCCGCGCAAGCCGATCTGCCGGGTAGATGGGAGTTGGCCGACCCGCGAAATGGGTGCTCAGCTCGCGCAGCTCAGCCCAGAACGAAGGATCGTTGCGAACTTCGTAATAGGTCTGCTCGAGCTCGAGGAGGGCCGGCACGAGGGTCTCCGGTACGTAGCGCCCGCCGAATTCGCGATGGGTGCCCCAGCGGCCGCCACGGTCTGCGTTGAGCAGGCCGGCGGAAGCTCGTTCGGGCCGCGCGGGCGCGTGCGGCAGATCGACGCGCGCTGCGCGTGCTCGCTTCGTGAAAAGGGCAACGGCGAGCGGGTCCTTGAGCGGAGGCCTTGTGTCTGCCTGTTCGACACCCGATGCGACGTCGACGCCGATTGCGGAAACCTCGCGCAACGCCGAGGCGACGTTGTCCGGACGCAAACCGCCCGCCAGCGTCACCGGGATTTCTCGGGCGATCAGCGCCGCAGTCGTCCGTTCAGCAACGTGACCCGTTCCGCCGAGCATGTTTCCGTGTGCGGCATCGACGAGGATCCGCTCGCAACCCGCTGCAATCCACGTCCGAGCCTGCGCAAGCGCTTCGTGCGCATTCGTGCCAGTCCGGACGACCTTCCACGTCTCGCGTTTGACATATGTCAAATCGTGCGCGACTTCGTTGCCCGAGATCTGGACCACGTCGGGATCGATCGCTGACACGAATGACGCCATCTCTTCATGCGTGGCGTCAGCCGTTACTAGTACGACGCGCGGCGCGCGGCCCGGCAGTGATCGCGCGTAGCGCGCGAGCGTGGCCGCGCGCTTTGTTGTGAGGGCACGTGGCGTGCCGGCGACGACGTTGAGCCCGATTGAGTCCACTCCCGCCGACATGGCGGCGCGGATGCCGTTCTCGTCGACCAGGCCGCAGATCTTGACCTCTGCCTGGCGGTCAGCGGCGGCCAGATCCTCTGGAATGCGGCCGGCGGCAACGAATGCGGCCGTCGCGGCGGCAGCATTATCGGAGCGCATCAGAGCCTCGCCGATCAATGCAGCATCGAAACCCAGTGCGCGCCAGCGGATCAGTGTCTGCGGATCGCTGACCCCCGACTCGGCCACGACCAGCCGGTCATCTGGGACCAGCGACCGAAGCGAGTCCGCGCGTCGCACGTCGACGTCGAGCGTTTTCAGGTCGCGGTTGTTGATGCCGATCAGCTTGGCGTCGCTCGCCAGCGCGCGATCGAGCTCGCGCGCGCCGTGCGCCTCGACGAACGGCTCGAGGCCGAGCGAGCGCGCCTCGCGCACCAGGGCGCGAAGGTCGCGCGAGCGGTGGAGCACGGCCAGCAGGAGGACCAGGTCCGCACCGGCATCCCGAAGCGAGGCCAACTGTTCTTTCGAAACGATGAAGTCCTTGGCCAGCACGGGCACGCGGACCGCGGCACGGACAGCGCGAAGATCATCGACCGAACCGTTGAACCAATGCGGCTCACACAGCACCGAAATCGCCGCCGCGCCGCCCTGCTCGTAGGCACGAGCCCGGGCAATGACATCGTCGTCCGCCGCGAGCGTGCCTACAGACGGCGATCTGCGCTTCACCTCGGCAATGACGTGCAGGCCCGGTCGCGCGAGCGCGGGCAGCAGTGGGCGTGGCTCAGGGGCCACGCCCACCTCGCGCGCGACCGGGCGCTGTGCCGCAAGGTCCGCCGCACGCCGGAGGGCGATGTCGTGGACGATGCCGCTACCGCGCACGGCGATTGTCATGCGGCACTCTCCACGGAGGGCATCGCGCGCGGCTGACGCAGCCGGGCGAGATGTGCCCGCGCGCGGCCCCCGTCGATCGTGGTCGCGGCCAGATGCACGCCGTGGCGCAAAGTGGGCACGCGTCCGGCAACCAGTAGCGCGGCTCCGGCGTTGAGCAGCACGACGTCCCGCCGTGGACCTGTCTCTCCTCTCAGGATGCTCTCAATGATCGAGGCGTTCAGCGCAGCGTCACCGCCGCGCAGATCTGAACTCGGCGCAGCTTCCAGACCCAACGCGGATGAGTCGATCCGCCGCTTGCGAACGCCACCAGCCGACACGTCGTACGCCACGCCGGTGCCATCGAGCGGCAGCTCATCGACGCCATCGCCGTGGACGACGAAGGCACGCTCCGTGCCAAGGTGGTGCAGCACATGAGCGACCTTGGCAGCGACGGTTGGGTCGGCCACCCCGATCACCTGGCGGCGCACGCCCGCCGGGTTGGTCATCGGGCCGAGCAGATTGAACGCCGTCGGAACCCCAAGCTCGCGCCGCACGGGTCCGGCGTGCTTCATCGCAGGGTGGTAGCTCGGTGCGAAAAGAAAGGCGAAGCCGTCCGTCGCCAAGGCCCGTGAGGCCTGCTCGGGAGTCAGGTCTATCGGGATCCCGAGCGCTTCGAGAACGTCGGCCGAACCAGTTGCAGACGACATCGCCCGGTTGCCATGCTTGGCTACCGGCACGCCCGTCGCGGCAACCACGAGCGCGGAGGCCGTCGAGATGTTGAACGTCTTCGAGCCATCACCGCCCGTGCCGCACGTGTCGATTGCGCCCTCAGGTGCGTGGATCGCAACCACTCGCTCGCGCATGGCCCTGGCGAACCCGGTCAGCTCGTCGACCTTCTCGCCGCGCATGCGCAGTGCAAGCAACAGTCCAGCCAGCTGTGCCGGTGTTGCCTCGCCTTCCATGACCTGGGCCATGGCCGCGTGGGCCTCGTCGGCACTCAGCGAGCCGCCCCGCATCACCTGTGCGATTGCCGCTCGAACGTGCTCGCTCATGCGGCAACTCCCTTGAAACAGAAATCGCGCCGCGCCTCCAGGATCTCCGGCTGGCCCTCTTCGCAGCGACGCAGGAAACGCGCGAGGATGCGTGGACCGTCCGGCGTCAGCACCGACTCGGGATGGAATTGGACTCCCTCGATGGGCAGTTCCCTGTGCCGGATGCCCATCACGACGCCGTCGTCGGCCAGCGCGCTCACGACCATCTCGCTGGGTAGCGTCCCAGCGTCGACGCACAGCGAGTGGTAGCGACCGGCGGGGAAAGGTAGGGGCATGGTTGCGAGATAGCCCTTGGCGTCGTGCCGAACGCTCGATGCCTCGCCGTGAACGAGAGTGGGAGCGCGGACGATGTTTGCGCCGAAGCCGGCGGCGATTGCCTGCATGCCCAGGCACACGCCGAGCAACGGGATGCCGCGCTCGCGGGCCAGCTGGATCGAGTCGATCGACAAGCCCGAGCCCCGCGGCCCGCCGGGTCCAGGCGAAATCAGGATGCCGCGCAGCGGTGCGCTCGCATTGTCGACAAGCCCGGTCAGCTCAGCGGGCGAGATCTCGTCGTTGCGAACCACCTTGACGTTCGCCCGGGCCGTCTCGAGCGCCTGCACGAGGTTGTAGGTGAACGAGTCGTAGTTATCGATGACGAGGATCATCGCGATCTCCCGGCGGCCAGTGCCGCGGTGCCGTCAGGCTCCGATTGACTCGCTGGCACCCCGGCGCCGGCCATCTGGATTGCCTTGCGCATCGCCGCCGACTTGTGCTCTGTCTCTTCGAATTCCTTCTCAGCCACGCTCCCGGCGACGATGCCCGCCCCGGCGTGAACGTGGATCTGGCCACCGGACAGGACGGCGCTCCGGATGGCGATGGCCGTGTCCAGCGAGCCGTCGTAGCCCAGGTAGCCGACTGCCCCGCCGTAGACGCCGCGA
>DATBFJ010000053.1:0-16489 GCA_036558545.1 Candidatus Limnocylindrales bacterium | reverse complement strand
AAGCCGGGAGATACGATGAAGTCGTGCCGAACAAGACGATCTATGTCTCCGATGGAGACCTGTCTCTCTTCCAGCGCGCCCAGGAGTTCGCCGGCGGAAACCTTTCGGCCGCAATCTCGGCTGCGCTCAAGCGCTATGTCGACGTCGAGGAGAGCCGCAAAGTCGGCTACGACGAAATCATTCTTCGCGTTGGCATTGGTGCGGGTCGCAAGGTCAGATTCATGGGCGTCCTCCTTGGCGAGTGGATGGACGCGACGCCCAACACGGTCCACCACTACCGCGTCTATCGCACCCAAAAGGACAAGTTCGTGCTCTACCACGAGCACGGCGCTGAGTATTCGATGGTCGACGCCGAAGGCAAGCCAGCGGGCTGGCGCGGCTACCTGGGCATCGGCAACATCAAGTACGGCAGCACTCCAGCCGAAAAGACGCTCGACGTGTTTGACACGATCGACGAGCTGCGCGAGGCGACCCCTCCGGAGCTCTTCGAGATGGTCCAGCGATCTGCCAAGCAGCCCCTCGTCGAGGATCTCGACATCTAGCCCTGCCGACGCGATCGGCGGTGCAGCGTGAACGGCCGGTCGGCCGGGGACACGGCCGCGATCGAAGTGCGCGGACTGCGCAAGAGCTACGGCGAACACGTCGTTCTCGACGGGATCGACTTTGAAGTTGCGGCTGGAACGGTCTTCGCGTTGCTTGGGCCGAACGGCGCGGGCAAGACCACGACGGTCCAGATCCTGTCCACGCTCATACCAGCCGACGGCGGCGAGGTTCGAGTGGCGGGCCACGATGTGGCGAACAATGCGGATGACGTCCGACACGCAATCGGCGTGACCGGTCAGGTTTCCGCCGTCGACGGCTTGTTCACGGGCGCCGAGAACCTGCGCCTGATGGCCAGCCTGCTGCACCTTGGCCGCGCGGAAGCATCGGCGAAAGTCCAAGGGCTGCTAGAGCAGTTCGAGCTGGTCGACGCGGCCGACAAACCGGCATCGACCTATTCCGGCGGGATGCGCCGGCGTCTCGACCTCGCCATGACGCTCATGGGTGATCCGCAGATCATCTTTCTCGACGAGCCAACGACGGGTCTCGACCCGCGCAGCCGACGAACCATGTGGCAAATCGTGCGCGAGCTCGTGTCACGTGGGGTGACCATCCTCCTGACGACCCAATACCTAGAGGAAGCGGACCGGCTCGCCGGACGTATCGCGCTGCTCGACGAAGGCAAGATCATCGCCAGCGGCACGCCCGCCGAGCTCAAACGACTCGTCAGCGGCGGCAGTGTCAGGCTGCAGTTCCCCGACGAGCAGGAGCTCGATCGCGCCGCCAGGGCACTGGGCGGCACGCGCGACGAAGAATCGTTCGCGCTCCGCGTCTCCAGCGCGACGGACCCGCGCTCCCTGCGCTCCCTGCTTGACCAGCTGGACAGGGAGCACATCCATGTCGACGGCCTGTCAACCGAGGCGGCCGACCTTGACGACGTCTTCCTGGCCCTCACCAGCGGCGAGGCACGCCGATCGCGCGCGGCGCAAAGTCCCGAAGGCGCGACACAGGCCAATGAAAGGATCACCGTTCAATGACCGCTTACGTCATTTCCGACTCGGGCACGATGCTCGCCCGAAGCATGCGCCGCATGCGGCGCTACCCGTCATTGACACTCTTCGTCGCCGGCATGCCCGTTGTCCTGCTGCTGCTCTTCGTGTACGTCTTTGGCGGCGCGCTCGGCAGCGGCTTGGGCGTCCCGGGCGGCGGTCGCGATGCCTACGTCAACTACATCGTTCCCGGCGTGCTCGTGTTCGCCGTCGCCGGCGCAGCCCAGGGCACGGCCATCTCGGTGGCCATGGACATGACCGCCGGCATCGTCGCCCGGTTCAGGACCATGGCCATCGCGCGATCTGCGGTCCTTGCCGGACACGTCATCGGCGCCGTCCTGCAGACGTTGCTGGCAATCGCAATCGTCCTTGCCGTCGCCGTTGTAATCGGCTTCCGGCCCACAACCGGCCCTGGCGAATGGATGGCCGCAGTCGGACTGCTGACTCTTACGGCGATCGCGATCACGTGGGTCGCGGTTGCGCTGGGCATGAGCGCAAACAGCGTCGAGACCGCGAGCAACTCGCCGATGATCCTGATCCTGCTGCCTTTCCTGAGCAGCGCATTCGTGCCCACCCAATCCATGCCGGGACCGCTCGCCTGGTTCGCCGAGAACCAGCCTTTCACTCCGATCATCGAGACGCTCCGCGGCTTGTTCTTCGGCTCGCCGATCGGCAATGACGGCCTCGTCGCGGTCGCCTGGTGCGTCGCCATCACCGTCGGCGCAGTGCTCTGGTCGCTGCGCCTCTACGATCGCGATCCGAGCCGCTACCTTACGGCCAGGTCTTGACGGACTTACTTAGTAGTCACTAAGATGCGGCGCAGATGAACGCTGTAGCAGTACGACAGACAGCCGAGGAGCGCAAGGAAGCAGTCGTCGCCGCGGCCACGCGCGAGTTCGCGGCCCACGGCTATGCCGGCACGTCGACGCAGGACATTGCCAAGCGCGTGGGCGTGTCGCAGCCGTACCTATTCCAGCTCTTCGGCACAAAGCGCGACATGTTCATCGCCGCGATCCACGAATGCTTCGACCGCGTGATCACCAAGTTCGAGGCTGTCGCACGGGAGACGCGCAAGTCTAGCGACGATCCCCTGGTGATTCTCCACGCGATGGGCATGGCCTACTGCGATCTCCTCGCGGATCGCGACATGCTCCGGCTCCAGATGCAGGCCTACGCGGCCTGCGACGACGCGGATATCCGGCACGTCGTTCGCGAGGAATGGACGTCGCTGTACGACTCGGTCAAGCGAGCGTCAGGCGCAGACTCCGATGCCATCCACCATTGGTTCGCCGAGGGCATGTTGATGAACGTCTCAGCGGCCGTCGGCGGCCTCAATCCAGAGATCGAAGCCAAGCTCAAGCGAGGTGGCTTCTGAACGGACTCGAGCAAGCTCCCTTTTTTTGCCACGCGTTCTTAGTGACTGATAAGTAAGGAGAGACCGGGGACACCGAAATGACACAGCTGCGGACACGATCTACAGCCGCCTGGACGTTTGCGATCACTTCGATCGCGCTGTTCATGGTTGCGCTCGACAACCTTGTCGTTACGACGGCGCTGCCGGTCATTCGCCAGGATCTTGGAGCGAGCCTCCAGGACCTCGAATGGACGGTCAACGCGTACACGCTGACCTTCGCCGTGCTCCTGCTCACCGGCGCCGCGCTGGGCGACCGCTTCGGCCGCAAGCGCATGTTCATCATCGGCGTCGCGATCTTCACGATCGGCTCGGCGATGGCCGCGCTCTCCCCGACCAGCACCTGGCTCATCATCGCGCGCGCAACGCAGGGCGTCGGTGGCGCGATAGTTACGCCGCTGACGTTGACCATCCTGTCGGCCGCGGTCTCGCCTGAGCGCCGACCTCTGGCGCTCGGCGCGTGGGGCGGCATCGGCGGCCTTGCCATCGCGATCGGGCCGGTCGTGGGTGGCGCCATTGCCCAGGGCGTGAATTGGCATTGGATCTTCTGGCTGAACGTGCCAGTGGGCATCGTGGCAGCGATCCTTGCCTACCTCCGCCTCGACGAAACGTATGGTCCCGAAGGACGTCTCGATGTTCCGGGTCTCGCGCTCGTCAGCTTTGGCCTGCTCGGGCTGGTGTGGTCGACCATCCACGGCAACGACCGCGGCTGGACCGATCCGCAGATTCTCGCCGGCTACGCGTTTGGCGCGGCGCTGCTCGTGGCCTTCGTAGTGTGGGAGCGCCGCGCCCAGGCACCAATGCTGCCACTCCACCTGTTCCGCTCGCGTGGTTTCACCACGGCCAACGTCACGTCATTGCTGATGTACTTCGGCATGTTCGGCTCTGTCTTCCTGCTCGCCCAGTATTTCCAGGTAGTGCAGGGCATGAACCCGTTCGAAGCTGGTCTGCGCGTCCTGCCCTGGACGGCAATGCCGGCCTTCGTGGCACCCATCGCGGGAGTCCTGAGCAGCCGGATCGGGCCGCGGCCGATTGTTGCGGCAGGCCTCGCGCTGATGTCGATCGGGCTCGCCTGGCTGGCCGCGATCGTCACGCCGACGACGCCATACATCAGCTTCGTCCTGCCGTTCATCATCAGCGGCGCGGGCATGGGCATGTTCTTCGCGCCCATCGCCAACGTCGTCCTCTCCGCGGTGCGCCGTGACGAGGAAGGCAAGGCATCAGGTGCGAACAACGCGATTCGCGAGGTCGGCGGCGTGTTCGGCGTCGCGGTGCTCGCGGCCGTCTTCACGGCCAATGGCTCGTATTTCGACCCACAGGCCTACGTAAACGGTCTCGTCCCTGCCGTCTGGGTGGGCGCTGCCGTGGTCGCCGTCGCCGCCGTCGCGGCTCTGTGGATCCCCAACCACGTGGTCGGCCAGGTCGAGGACGACAACCTCGTCATCGACGCTGCCGTGGAGCCCGCGGCCGGCTGACGCCATCTCTCTCGTTGCTGCCCAACTACGGCGGCGGTCCTCCCCGGACCGCCGCCGTGCGCGTCCAGCCCGTCGCTCCACGACTGTGCGATTCAGTCCGTTTGGCACTGGTTGCACGGTTCCACCTTCGTAAACGATGCCATTCGTGAAAGTGTTGGTCAGCGTCGCCTCCAAACACGGAGCGACTGAGGAAATAGGCGATCGGATCGCCGAGCGACTATGCCTGGCCCTGATCGATGTTCACGTCGTGGCGCCTAACGATCGGTTGCGCCCAGATGGCTACGACGCGTGCGTCATTGGTAGTGCCGTGTACATGGGCCGCTGGATGAGCGAAGCGCGCAGGTTTGTAGAGGCCAATGCTGAGAAGCTCAGCGAACGGCCGGTCTGGCTCTTCTCGTCGGGGCCGGTAACACCTGTGATGGACGAGCGCGACGAAGCCGACGCCAGAAGATTCGCCGAGCAGATCCGAGCGCGCGGCCATCAGCTCTTCGCCGGCCGTCTCCAGCAGGACAACCTAAACTTCGGTGAAAGGGCCGTCGTACGGATGATCCATTCACCGTGGGGCGACTATCGACCGTGGCACGAAATCGACGCTTGGGCCGACTCGATCGCCCGAGACCTGAGAGGTGTCGCGGTCTGACCAGCAGCGATTGAAAGTCAGGCCATCAATGTTGACGATGATCAGGTACAACACGAGCCGGCCACATCCGCGCCGAGCTGTCGAGGAACGCGCTGTCGTTACGTTCCTGCGCGTGACCTTCAGAGCCGGACGACGGCGAGTTCCGCCGTCAGCCGCCGGCCGAATAACGCGCCCAGTCGTTCAACTTCGCTCCCGAGCTTCGCGGATGGTGGCTTCCCGCTCTCGCTGAACCAGTCGATCGCGACACGATCGGCATCCTGCCGCCAAGTCCCGCGGACCACGCCACCGACAAGCACAATGGGGGCTATCCAACCTGCTGCCCTGCTGACCGCGGCCCGGCGATTCGGGGAGATCACGTGCGGATCGTCAGTGCCCGGGCCGAGCACCCATTCGTCGAAGCCTCCCAGCAGGCGCACCGAGTCGGTTCCTTTCGACGCCGCTAACGCGTCGACGTCCTCGGACCGGACATACATCTCCTCGCCATCGACGTCGACTTTCGTGACCTCGTCGGCCACCGTGGCAAACCACGCACGCTGCTGCTTTACCGACACTCGGCCGCGGGCCAGCCATCGGCGCACGTGTGTGGGCGTCGCAGGACCATAGCTTTCGAAGTAGCGCAGGAAGACCGGCCGCGCGGCCTCATCAGCTGAAGGGAGTGGCTGCCAGCTGGATGAGATCTGTTCCGGCCGGGCAAACGTCACGCGCGTGCCGCGGCCCGGCCCAAAGCAGATATCGCCCTGCCAGGCGAGCGGCTTGAACAGCGTTCCCCACCCCGATTTGAGTTCGGCAGCGAGGTGTTCGTAGCCGCGCGTCTTGACGATCTGTGCGTTGACTTCTTCGCGCGTCAGGACGCGGCCGTCGAGGACGTCGCGGACGACCTCGCGCAGGCCTTCGATCTTGGCGGGCGACAGTCCGAAGAAGCGCTGCCAGGCAGGCGTTTCCCATGATCGCCCGGCGGCCAGCAGCGCGAGGTAGGAGCCGGCTTCGTCCGCGGCGAACAGGTGGAGCGTGCCGCGCATGCCCCACGTCTTGATCAGCGACCCGTCGCTGAGCGCGCCCGCGACTTCGTTGCGTGCCGGCGTCCGCTGCCGAAGTTGGATGGCGAGCTCAGCGCAAGACGCGACCTGGGCTTGAACGCCGCCCAGCCTGCGCACGATCTCGAGCGCGGGCAGGTTGCCGATCGGATCGACGAGCTGACGCTCGAGCCGCCAGGCGAGCGCCTGCGGCCAAGTGACGCTGAGCGTCATGCGCCCCGCTCAGACGGGCAGGAGAACTGCGACGAGGCCTACCGCGGCGCCGACGGACGTGGTCACTGCCAGCATCTGCAACGCGCGCGTTCGATCACGTGCGCGCGCCCCTGGATCGACGATCTTGGTGGTTGGTCCGAGCTCATCGAAATTGAAAACGTGAAGGGTTGCGAAACCCACGCAGAACTTCAGGTACGCCTGGAGGTAGCCGGATGCGGCCACCGCCGCGGGCAGGGCAACGATGAAGCGCATCAAGTGCGGCACGCCGAGTGCCACAAGCACTGCGAACAGCGCGACGGTGATGATCAAGCCGACATGCCCTGATCTGCGTCGTTTGGCGATCTCGGCAGGGCCGATATTGCACACGCCCGGCCGATATTCGCCGTCACCGTCGTGGCGGACCGAGATTTCAGGTGAATGAGCGGCAGATGCGAGTGCCATCGGGGCAGTATGGCCCTGGATCGCCAGGTCAGTCGGGAATCCGCCAGTAACGCAACCAATCCACTCCGAACCGCTTGGGATAGGCGTCAGCACTGGACGCCGGCTCGGGCCCGTCGCAGAACTCGAACGCTGTGAGCATCAGCTGCATCCGGTAGTCGGGCGACTGGTTGACCCTCTTCACGAGCTGGTCGTCGACGAAGAATTCGACGCCATGTGACGTCCACTTGGCCGCATACGTGTGCCACTCAGAGGCGTCGATGGCGACCGGCACTCGTTCGAAGTCGTCGGTGATCGCTGGGTCGTGATGGGGGTGGACGCCCATGCCCACGCGCGTGCCATCGCTCGAGATGTGGCCGCCCATGATCTCGAACACGCAGATCTCGGACGAATGCTCGGGCACTTCCTCGTAGCCGATCATCCACAGGGCGACCATGTTGGCCGGATCCGCGATGGCCCGCGCTCGGCACTCGATCAAGCCGTGGATCGGAGTGAATAAGGCAACGTTCTGCTGGGCCTCGCGCACGGTCAACGTTGGCTTGAAACGGTGCTGGCCTACCGTGCTGCCACGCTCCCCGGCGAACTCTCCTGACTGGAGGGTCGACAGCCTGGTCCAGCCGTCTCCGTCCGGGTACCAAGCCTCCTGATCCTCTTCGATCAGCAGCTCGAGCTGACCTCCGGTCAGGCGGTAACGCGCGGCCGACCTTTCGCGCGACGACCAATGCGGCAGGTGATACGGCAACCAGATCCTGCTATCGAGGTCAGCGCTGCTGAACTGTTCATCGAGCACGAGCTCATATCCGGCACGGTCGAGATCGGTCATGGCTGCAGATTTAACATCGGCGGCATGTCACTCGACGATTCCTTTGATCTTCTGCAGCGATCGCCGCGCGTCCTGCACGAGCTCCTGGCGGGCCTGCCGGAGTCATGGCTGACCGAACGCGACTCGCTACCAGACGGTTGGACGGCGCGCGACGTCGTCGGTCACCTCGTTACAGCCGAGCTGACCAACTGGATACCGCGCGCCGAGATGATCCTCACCGAAGGAACATCGCGCGTCTTTCCCGACTTTGATCGATTCGCCCACGTCGAGCGTGACCGCGCCGTGTCGCTCCATCAACTGCTCGACCAGTTTGCGCAGCTGCGCAGCGAAAACATCATGCGCATGCGCGACCTTGTCTCCGAGGACGACCTCGAGAGGCGCGGCGTTCACCCACAGTTCGGCGAAGTCACGCTCGCGGAGCTGATTGCAACGTGGACCGTTCACGACCTCGACCACATCGCGCAGATCTATTCGGCGCTTGCCGGGTCGCGCGATGTTCAAGTTGGGCCGTGGAAGGAGAACCTGGGCATCCTCAAGCGCCGCGGCTAGCGACGCGATTCGAGGATCTCCTTCAGCAGCTGGTAGCTGCGATTCGCCTGCTTCGGCGTAGAACGTTCGACGAGTGGCACTAGCAGACGGCCTGCACGGCTGGACCCGTAGCTCAGAGTGAAGGTCACGCGCGAGTGCTGGCCTTCATGTATCGGCTCGACCACGACGCTCGCGTTGGGCCGAAGCGTTCCTTCGATGCCTTTGACGACCCACGAGCGGAACGGCTTGTTCTCGCTGACCTCCTGAACGTACGACTGCATGCCGCCGGGCACGCGGCGCTTCGTCGTGAAACGCGACCCAACGAGCCCGCCGGCGCCCTCCCACTCGACGCTGACGACGTCCGGTTGCCACTCTGGAAACCGGGTCGGGTCCGTGGCGTAGCCAAAGACCACCTCCGGCGGCCGGTCAATCTCCAGCGTCGAGCTGAAAGTGGACATTCGTCCTGACTAGGCCGCTTTGGCCGTCCGTGGCGGAATGTTCAGGTTGCGCCGGAACACGTTGTCCGGATCCCACTTCGTCTTCAGGTCGCGCAGGCGTTCGAGGGTCGAGCCGGGATACGCCGCGTCGAGTCGGGCGCCCGTCTCCTCGCGGATGAAGCCGACGTACGCGCCGGGCACTCCCTGGTCGAGCGCCGCGACTGTCGTATGCAGCCACTCCTCTCGAACCGGCAGGTCGCTCTCATCCTTCCAGAAATTGACCGCCACGGCGAGGATCGGCGCCGTGCGGTGTGCGAACGCCGTCGCGTCAGCCGGCACGCGCGCCATCGCGCCACCAAGTGCGCGCAGCTGCACTGCCCTCAACTCAGCGTCAGAGGCGTTCAGCCGATCGATGATCGTCTGTGCCGTGGCGTGATCGACATGGTCCATGAAAAGGGTGTAGTCGAGCGCAAGCGGCCTGTATGAGTCGTCCTCCGGCGGATACATCTGCGGATACGGCTGTGGCTTGACCATGTCCGCGACAGGCTTCAGCGCACGGATCGGCTCCAGCGCGTTCTCGGCCTCGTCGTCGGGACCCGCATAGCCCAGCAGAGCGAAGATCACGAGCTTGCCGTGGATGTCCGGCGGTACGAAGGGCAGCGGCGGACACGGCATCACGTTGGCGATCGTGCCCAACGCCTCGGGCCCCATTGCCGAGGCATCCATGAACTCGACGATCGTCTCCGCGGTCGCCGGCAGAACCATCAGCCCGCCCGTGAAGTTGGGCATGGCATGGAGCCGGTAATGGAAGCGCGTGGCGACCCCAAAGTTGCCGCCCCCGCCGCGCAGCGCCCAGAACAGGTCGGGGTTTGAACGCTCATCGGCCGTCACGAGATCGCCGTCCGCGGTCACAATTTCCGCCCCGAGCAAGTTGTCGATGGTCAGACCGTGCAAACGCGTCAGATAGCCGATGCCACCGCCCAAGGTGATGCCACCGATTCCGACGGAGCCTGTATCGCCAAAGCCAAGGCCCTGGCCACGATCCCACGCGGCCTGACTCAAGGCTGCGGCACTCATCCCCGACTGGGCCCAGCACGTCTGACCGGACTGGTCGAAGCTCACCTGGGCCATGTCGCGCAGGTCGATGACGAGACCGCCATTGTTGGTGCTCGCGCCGCTCGACGAGTGTCCGCCACTGCGCACACTGAGCGGCAGCGCCGCTTCACGGGCGATACGGATGACATGGGCAATGTCCTGGGCATTGGCAACTCGGGCAATGGCCAGAGGATGACCGTCGAAACCGCCCCGAAACACGACTCGGGCGCTCTCGTACTCAGGATCTGCAGCCGTCATAACGCGGCCACTGAGCTGTGCTATCAGCTCTCCGACGACGTCGGTTCCTATGGTTGTCATGTGTTCAGGGTAGGTCAGAAGTCGCGTCGACCCTCGAAACCGGCAACGACAAAGGGGCGTGTCGGCTCGTAGATCGCGACCCGTTGCCCGCCCGGTGCCGTCCACGAAAATGCCGGCCCCATCGGCAGCTCCAGGCGCCAACCTTCGACTTTGTGCGAGTGCAGCCGTGCAACCTGGGCGCTCAAGTCTTCGACCCTGAAAACGAGGATTGGCGCATCCGTGTCGAGGTGGTCGGCCAGGAGCAGTCGCGGCGGCTCGGTGCCCAGGGCAAGCATGGCGACGCGAGTGCCCCCGTCATCGATCGCGAAGATCAAGAGGCCGCCGAGTGTTTCCGTGAAATAGGCAACGTCAGCCGCTACGTCGCGACTGGGCATGTACACAAAGTCGAGGCTGCCGAACGGGACGGTCGCGGCCATTCGCCAACAATACGACCGGCGGTCGCAGCGCCACAGCAATGAACGACGCAATCGTCACCACCGTCAGCACGGGGATCGCAGCCTTCGCAGCCCGCGGCGAAAGGACCCATTCGAACATCGGCTGTGGATCGCCCAGCCGGGCCTGAAACGGACCTAAGGGACAGTTTCCGCGGCCAACAATCAACGCAGCTCCCTCCGAGGATAGAAGCGCAACCGCAACGACCGTGGCCCTGTCACGGCGTCGCAAAAGCGCTGAACGCCAGAGCCATGTCAGCGCTGCCAGGTTGAGAACTCCCCATGTGGCGTGGGCCAGCCGAAAGAGTCGAGCGGCTGATCCCAGGTCGGCCCAAGCCACGTGGCGGTCGACCAGCGCAGACGCTCCATAGGCGGTCATGAGGCCATCCTGTTGAGCCCTGGCACGCCGTCGTAGGGCCATTTGGGGCACCACCACGCGACGAAGGGCACGTGCCTTAGCGTCGGCCTCGCTGCAGGCTTGACCCATGGTCAGGTTGCTGCCAGCGGACGTTGCAGCCGCCGTCTTCTGAGGGGCAGAGTCCATGCTCGAGTTGGGTTTTGCGGGCTTTCTGCTCGCTCACGGCGGCATACACGCATCTTTTCTGGCGCCCAGGCCGCCGGCCAAAGAAGGTGGGCCGGCCTGGCCTTTCGAAGTGACGCACTCATGGCTGTTGACGCCGTTGGGTTTGAGTGCACGCGTCTTAAGGGCCCTTGCGATCGCACTCGTCGCCCTGACTCTGTGTGGCTATGCCCTCGCCGCCCTGGGCATTCTTGGATTTCTGTCGAGCGACCTCACGGCGATCGCGGTCACCGTCGCATCGTTGTCCTCGATTCTGCTGCTGTTCTTGTTCTTCCACCCGTGGCTGATAGTCGGAGTCGCGATCGACCTCGCACTGATTTGGATTGCCATGACAAGGGTCTTGCCCGCATAGACAAAATCAACTGGTGGGCGGAATAGCCGGAGCGTTCGTCTGGGGCTTCGCGGCAGCTTCGTCGCTGCTGCTGGGTGGCCTGCTCAGTCTGCAGTGGACCATTCATCGCCGAGTCCTCGGCCTGGTCATGGCCTTTGGCGCAGGCGTCCTGCTGAGCGCCGTTGCCTACGACCTCGTAGAGGAGGCCGCCGGGATCGCTGACGGTGGGATCTGGGTCGGCGTAGGGCTGGCACTTGGCGCAGTCACGTTCTATGCCGGGGACGCAATCATCGACCGAATGGGCGGCGCCAATCGCAAGAGCGCCAAGGGCAGCGACCAGGACCAGTCTCCCCTTGCGATCGTGCTCGGCATCGTCCTCGACGGCATTCCCGAGTCGATCGTCATCGGCCTGACGCTGCTGTCGGGTGTTGGCGTTGACGCAGCCGTGGTCATCGCCGTCTTCCTCTCGAACGTGCCTGAGGCCGTCGCTGCGACCACCGGCCTGCGCGAGAGCGGCTGGAAGCCACGCAACACCATCTATCTGTGGATCCTCGTCATGGCGGTCTCGGGAGTGTCGTCCGCGCTCGGCTTCGCCCTCTTTGGCAGCCTCGGAGGAAACGCCATCGCGTTCGTCGACGCGTTCGCCGCGGGGGCAATCCTGACGATGCTGGCCGACACGATGATGCCCGAGGCGTACGAATTCGCGGGTCCACAGGTTGGACTCGTCACCACCCTTGGATTTGGACTCGCGTTCGCCATCAGCGCGTTGAGCTGATCGCGACGGAGCAGGCTGGCCGAGTCGCCTGAGGAGCGAGGTCGGTCCGGCCACGGGCTGGAAGATGCTCCGCAGCGTGAAACCGAACGCCTCCAAGTGACGTCAAAGTCATCGACGTACCCGCGAGAGGTGGACGACATGAGCCGGGCTTTCGTTTTCATGATCACGGCATTGCTCGCCGTCGCGTGCGGATATGCCCCGTCAGTCCCGAGCTCTGCACCTTCGCCCACGGCATCCACACGGCCGACTGATACCGGAAGCATCCAGCCAACGCCCGCGGCACCGCAAGCACAGCTGACCGAGTACCTCTCGACCGTGGCCCGCGACCCCGCAACCACGGCGACTGACGGCCAGCTGGCCACCGCCGTGGCGTCCGACGAACACTTTGCCCTGAACCTCTACCAACAGCTGGCGAATGGCGACGGCAACGTATTCATGTCGCCGTACTCGATCAGCACTTGTCTGTCGATGGTCCTCGCGGGTGCCCGTGGCGATACAGCAATACAGCTTGCCAATGCCCTGGGAGTTGACGATCCAGATACATGGGATGCCGGACGAAATCGCCTGGATCAGAGCATCGGGACAGGCTTCAGCCTGCCGCCGCAACCCGACCCGAGTGCCACCGTTCAGCCGCTGGTGCTCCAGACGGCAAACACCATGTTCGGCCAGACCGGATATCCGTTCCAGCAACCATTCCTTGACACGCTCGCTCGCGACTACGGCAGCGGCCTGCAAGGTGTCGATTTCGCCACCCAATGGGAAGCTGCGCGCCTGGCCATCAACGACTGGGTCGCCGTCAAGACCAATCAACGAATTCTCGATCTTCTGCCGCCGGGCTCAGTCGATGACATGACTCGCTCGGTGTTGGTCAACGCGATTTACTTCAAGGCCAACTGGGTTCGCCAGTTCTCGCCGGAGGCGACCCGACCTGCGCCTTTCCACCTGCTCGACGGAAGCACCATCGAAGCACCGACGATGAATCAGAACGGCATGAAGTTCGAGTTTGCGCAAGGCACCGGCTGGACCGCGGCCGTGCTCCCGTATTACGGCGCCTCGATGCTGGTGATCGTGCCCGACGAGGGAAAGTTCGGAGAGATCGAAAGGCAGCTCGATGCCGAGTTCATTTCCGAGGTCGACTCGAGCATGAGTGAACGACAGCTGACTCTGAGCCTGCCCAAGTTCTCGACGGAGCAGAGCGCCGATCTTGTTGACGCCCTGAACGCCCTGGGCGTCCACGATCTATTCGATCAGGGCAAGGCCGACCTGACCGGCATTGAAACGGTCGAACCGCTGTACATCAGTCACGTGGAGCACAAGGCAAACATCAGTGTCGACGAGCATGGCACGGAGGCAGCGGCCGCGACGGCAGCCGTGGCCGAAGCCTCGAGCGGCGCGCAATCCGCGACGTTGAACGTCGATCGGCCCTTCCTCTATCTCATCCGCGATTCAGCGACGAACGAGATCCTGTTCATGGGCCGAATGGTCGATCCGAACTAACCTCCGCTGATGTCATACCCGGATCCCGTCTATCGCGGCGATGGCGGCGCAGAGTCTGCGACGCTTCGGCCGGCAGACGCCAAGCCTGACCTTGTCTACGGCAATGGCACCCGCGTGCATTACCTGATGAAGGGCGAGTGGGCGCGCGGGTTGTTCGGCCTGCACCGCTGGGAGATGAGTGGCGAGGTCAGTGGCCCGGGCCCTCACTTCCACCGTTCGATTACCGAGTCCTTTTACGTGCTTTCTGGTTCGATTCGCTTCTACGACGGCCGGCACTGGATCGACACATCGCCCGGCGACTTCGTTCACGTCCCCGAAGGTGGCGTTCACGGTTTCCGCAATGAGTCGGGCGCGCCGGCCTCGATGCTCATCCACTTCGCGCCGGGCGCGCCACGCGAGGCCTACTTCGAAGGCCCGGCCGCGATGTTGAACGGATTGACGATGACGGACGAGGAAAAGGCCGAGTTCTACAGGATCCACGACACTTTCTGGCTGCCCGAAAACTAACCGCTACTCCACAGCCAGGGCAATGGCTCCGGTTCTCCTGTCGACGACCAGTGGAAGCTCGAGAAGTGGCTCGGGCGCCGGGCCGCCGAGGACCCTGGCGTGGTTGGTGGGGTCGAACTCCGCGCCATGGCACGGACATACGAGGATCTTCGCCCGAAAGTTGTAGCTGACCCGGCAGCCCTCGTGGGTACAGAGGGCATCGAAGGCTGCGAATGTGCCGTCCGGCAGTTCGACGACGATTGCGGGATCGCCAGCGGGCAACGGCGCCGGCGCAGCGACGGGAACGGTAAAGCGCCGCGCGCCGGCGCCCTGCACGTCGGACACGTTGGCAACGACCAGACCATTGGGCGTGCTCGGCACGACAGTTGCAGTACTCGTGGGGCTGGAACTCTGGTCGGGACTCCCGCTGATCGTTGGGCCTGGCGTTGGGCTTGAACCAATGTCGGTTGACGGCGGCTCGTTGCGAACCGACCTGAGCAGCGCAGCAGCGCCGCCAAGCAGCAGTGTGGCCAGGGCGAGGACTCCAACCTGAATGAGTCCACGCCTCGTACGGTCGGTCGCTTCGTGCGCGCCATGCCTCGGCGTGCCTGGCAGAAGCAACACGAACAGGTCTCCATGTCCGGCCAGGGCGAGCGTCAGCCACCCAAACGCGTACGGCAGATCGTTGCCGAAGTAATAGGGATGAGTGGTCCACGAGGCGGTCAGGAAGAACAGGAATGAGATCGCCGTGCCCCCTATGGCCGCAACTCGGTAGGCGAGGCCCGTCACCGCGCCGATCCCGACCGCGATCTCGCTCAATGCAATGAGACCACCAAGTAGAACCGCATACGGCTCGGCGGCATGAACCAGCGGCGTCAGTGGCGAGGCGCGCTCGAAGACCTGGAACTGGGACTGGATCGAAGTCGCGCTCTCCGGGTCGAAAAACGCCGGGTCGAGTAGTTTGTCGATACCGGCGTAGATGAAGGTCACGCCGAAGAAAAAGCGCAGCGGCAGCAAGGCGAGCGCAGGAACGCTCGCGTTGCGTAGATCAGGGGGCATCCGGCCCCAGGCCATCAGCTGATCTCAGGGGGCAACAGCGGTGTTATCCAGATCTGGGACAGGCCCTGTTCGTCCTGGACATACGACTCCGGACCGGCGTTTCCGAAGGCTTGGGCAATCTTGACGGCATCGTCGCCGGTCACTATCCCGACGCGCAAGCCTGACTCTCCGAAATCCGGTACCGAAGGTCGACCGAACTGGTCGATGGGCGTGGCCAGCGGCCAGGATCTGGCAGTTCCGTCTGTGACCGTCCTGACAACGTAGACGCGGTAAGCGGTCGGATCGTACGACACGTTGGCGACCGTTCCGGCGCCCCACGTCTGTGTGGGATCGAGGAGCCTATTCAGGAGGTCAATTGCGGGCTGAGGTGATGCACCGGGATGGCCCGGGCCTGGAGGGCCTTCCTGGGCAATTCGCGTAACAACTTCCTGCCCATCGATCTCAGCCGTGAATACCGTGACTCCAGCGTCACCGGCCACGCCAGTGCTGGTTTGTGTATCCAGTCCAGCGGCCTTCATCGCCGTGAGTATCCGCCGGGCGCCTTCAGCGCCGACGTCGCGAACCACGACGTGCGGAATTAGAAGCTGGCTCGCCTGATTGGGGTCTGGAGTGTAGATGTTGCCCTCGGTGTCGACCTCGATCTGCGGAAGTTGGCCGAGGTGCGCAGAAGGCGCGATGAAGCCGCCTTCCTGGGTGATCTCCAGAAGCAGCGTCGCAACTGCAGCAGAGGCTGTTGGCGCAGGAGTGTGAGCGGGCGTGGGCGTCGGCGACGGCGCCGCTGACGACGCGGTTGTGGGCTTGCTCGTGGACGGCTGCGTCGCCAGAGGCGACTCAGTTGGCTGCGTCGATCCGCAGGCGGCCGCCATGATTGTGACCGCAAAACCTGCGATAAGTGAGGCGCGACGGTTCAGTGTGATGCTGGACACGGTCCCTCCAGGGCAAGATCTGTGGCGCGGAAGTCCGCGGCGTCGCGATGACGCGCGCGGTGGCGCCGCGGTTGCCCGTTGGGAGGTTTGTTTTTCGAAACTAAGCCGCGACTGGCAAGGAGGTCGAATCGGGCGCGGATTCGTGATCCGCCAACACCGGCTCGAGGCCCATGTTGCGGATCGGTCGGGTCAGAAGCGACGCGAGACATAGAAGGGACATGCCGACACCACCGACGATCAGCAAAGCGGGCAAGTTGACGGTGACGACAAAACCGGCGATGAGGGTCGACACCGGCACGAGGCCGAGCGAGCCGAGCATCAGGACGCTCATGACTCGGCCCATCAGCTCGCCAGGTATACGGCGCTGGATCCAGGTGATCGTCAGCAGGTTGCTGAAGCCGAG
>DATBFJ010000052.1:0-62226 GCA_036558545.1 Candidatus Limnocylindrales bacterium | reverse complement strand
ACATCGTCGAGCTGGCCATTGAGCGCGCGGCAACTCGCCCACGGCGCGTGCTGACGCGCGCCGACCTGCCCTGACCGCCCGCTCCCGTTACGCGCGGCCCGCCGGTCGACCGCGCGGTCGCCGTGGACCGCTGCGCCACGTTACCGGCGCGCGCGTGTTTGGCCTCCTGCTGATGATCGCCTGCGCCGGCGCTGCCTACTGGATGCTGACGGCCAGCGCGTTCAGGCTGGGCACGCCGCAGCTGGCCGCAAACCTGCGCTACACGGACCCACAGGCGGTGTTGGCCGCGGCGGGTGTCGGCTCGGGTGAGCATCCGAATGTGGTCGGCTTGCGCACGGACTCCATGGCTCGCGCCATTGCCAGCTTTCCGGCCGTGAGCGATGTCGACGTGCGGGTCTCACTCCCCAATGACGTCAGCATCTCGGTCGCCGAGCGCGTGCCCGTGCTCGAACTGCAGCGGGCCGGTCTGACCTATCTCGTCGATGGCGACGGGCTGGTGCTCGCGCAGGTCGATCCGGCGCGCGCCACCGCGCTGGACCTTCCAACGTTCGACGACAGGCGCACGAAGTTCGTGGACGACATCTCAGTTGGCGGCTCGCTCGACCCGATTGATCTTCAGTCCATGCTCCAGATCGGCGCGATCACCCCGGCGCTCATCGATTCGACGGCAAGCTCGCTGTCCCTCCAGATCACCGACGACAACGGCTTCGTGATCAGCGCCCAGCCCAACGGCTGGCAGGCGATCTTTGGCGAGTACACGCCGAACCTGCGGCCGGTCGACATCATTCCGCGCCAGGTGCAGTGCCTTCGCTCGCTGCTCGGCGCCGGTGAGTCGACGGTCCAGACCGTATATCTCGCCCCACTCGACGACGGCTGCGGCACATTCCTGCCCACTCCCGGCCCGCGCACGCTGCCATCCCCGGCATCCGCGCGTTAGGCCAGAATGTAGGGGTGGAAAGGGAGGCAATCCTCGTCGCGCTCGATGTGGGCACGAGCAAGGTCGTCACGCTCATTGGCGAGGTCGCGCGCGACGGGACCGTGACCGTGATCGGCAAGGGCTCCGAGCCGTCATCTGGTCTCAAGAAGGCCGTGGTCATCAACATCGACCAGACGGTCAACTCGATTCGCCAGGCGCGCGAGGCCGCCGAGCGCCTGTCCGGCTACCGCATCGAGTCGGCCATCGTGGCGGTCGGTGGCGCACACGTCGAGTCGCAGAACTCGCGCGGCGCCGTGGCGGTCAGCGGAGCGCGCCGCGAGGTCGCCCGCGAGGACATCGAGCGCGCCACTGAGGTTGCCCGCGCGGTCAACATCCCGTCGAATCGGGAAGTCCTACATGTCCTGCCGCGGGGCTTTGTGGTCGACGGTCAGGAGGGCGTCAAGGATCCGCTGGGCATGAGCGCGGTCCGACTCGAGGTCGAGACGCACATCGTCCATGGCTCCGCGACAGCGGTGCAGAACCTGTCCAAGTGTGTTCAGCGGGCCGACATCCGCATCGACGAGCTGGTTGCCGCGTCGCTGGCCTCCGGCGACGCGGTGCTGACCGAGACGGAGAAAGAGCTGGGCGTTGCCGTCGCAGACTTTGGTGCAGGCACGATCGATCTCGCGCTGTTCATGGACGGCTCGCCGTTGTTCACCGGGGTGTTGCCGGTAGGTGGCAACAACGTCACCAACGATGTCGCGATCGGGCTCAAGACGTCTTTGGCTTCGGCCGAGGACCTGAAGATCAAGCACGGCACGGCCAACCCGGAAGACGTCAAGGAAGATGAGCAGGTCAACGTCGAAGGCATCGCCGAATCGGATGCGATGACCGCGTCGCGGCGCGAGCTGGCAGAGATCATCGAGGCGCGCATGCGCGAAGTCTTCGAGATGATCGGCGCCGAGATCGAGCGCGCCGGCTACAAGGGCATGCTGCCCGCCGGACTCGTGATGACCGGAGGCGCTTCCCAGCTTGCGGGTGCGGCCCGGCTCGGCAGGGAAGTGCTCCAGATGCCCGTCCGCGTGGCCGGGCCGTCCGGCGTCAGCGGCCTGACGGACAACTTGCTGACGCCCGCCCACTCGACCTCGCTGGGGTTGCTCATGTGGGGCGCCCAGGCGGTCCATGGCTACGAGCCGCTGCATTACGAGTCGGCCCCCGCGCCCGGTGTTATGAACCGAATGCGCGATTGGGCGCGAGGATTACTGCCCTAATCCGGGGACAGATGACCCACGTCCGGGGTCTATGAAACATGACGACGGCGCTAGGGTCAGTCGCGGAAGAAGGCGCGGACCTGGTCGCGGCTGCCGCGGCCGGCGACGAATTTGCGTTCGAACGCCTGGTCGCCATCCATCACGAGGATCTGCGTCGGATCTGTCACGTCGTAACAGGCGACCCGGTGGCCGCGGACGAGGCCGTTCAGGCCGCCTGGGCGATCGCCTGGCGAAAGATGGGAAGTCTCAGAGATCGGTCCCGTATCGTGCCCTGGCTTGCCTCGATCGCAATCAATGAAGCCAGACGGGCGCACAGATCCAGCCGCCGTCGAAGCGTGCTCGAGATCGCGGTGTCACTGGACGCAGGTAGCAGGGCACCGGACGCCGATCCGGCCGCGGGAATCTCAGCCATCGACCTTCGCAACACCTTGGCCCGACTGAGCCGAGACGATCGCGCACTGCTTGCTCTTCGGTTCGTCTACGAGTTCGACTCTCCAGAGATTGCGGCCGTCCTCGGCATCAGCGCATCGGGCGCTCGCAGTCGGTTGTCGCGTTTGCTCCAGCGACTCCAGGGGGAACTTGGCAATGACTGATTTCGCCCCATTCGAGCGCGACATCGCGCGGGCTCTCGAGGATTACCTTGGTCCACGTCGTCCTGTTGACGCGCCTGCGATACGACGGGCGGCGATTGCCTCCGCCGTACCGCGCCCGGTCGGTCTGCGGGCCTCTCTGGCAGGAGTCAGGCGGCTCACGTGGCTTGGGCTCGTGGGTCTTGCACTTCTCGCGCTGCTCGGCTTTGCGATCAACTTTGGACGGGACACGTCGAGGCCGACACTAGCTCCTGCCACTGCCCAATTTCCGACTCAGGAAGCGGTCTTGCCACCGCCTCCGTCCCATGAATTGCCCTTGCCGACCTCTTCGATCCCCTCCGTGGAGCCGCCCACGCCGGTCGCGTCCGCTGGCACGCCGGCTCCGAATTCGACGCCTACTCCGGCGGCCGATTATCTGGATGTGCTGGCGACAGCGCCGTCCTCGGGGCCGCTGCCCACGCTGCCAGCGGTCGACGGTCCGTTCGAGCTCGTGGTGGTCGGGCAAAGTGGGGTGTCGGTGGTTGGATCAGATGGAGAGCGACTGGTCGCGTCGATCGCCAAACCGCCCGTCGCGACCTTCTGCGAGGACGATAACGGGGCAGTATCCGTGGACGGTTGGCTGAGACACATGGGATCCATCGGTGACCAATGCGTCGTGTGGCTCTATGACTTGTCCCATCCTGAAAGCGCACCCTTCGCGATCACGACCGCAGGCAACGACATTTCGGCGCCCGTCTGGGGACCCAACGGTCTGCTCGCCCTGGATAACGGCAACGTCGTGTTTGACCCACGAAATCAGACGACGTTTGTTCCGGTCGAGCCACTGGCCACTGGCGAGATCGGCCCAAGTTGGACGGCGGACGGCGCCGGGATCATCGATCCAAATGGCCCCGGTGGCGCGGGCGTCATGCCGTTCGTGGGTACCTACGAGGTCGGTCTGCAGGCCAGCTCGGATCGGCTCATCGGCCGGGACGGCAACGCCCTCTGTTCCTACTGGATGATCTACGTGAGCCAATCAACCGGCTGCAATCCGCCGGACTTCGGAACGCTCGAGACTGGTCCCGTTCACGACTGGACATCTGGCGTGCCTCATTCGATCGACCTTCCATGGGCAGCAGGGTTTGCCACGAATGGACGTTCGATCTGGACGACCGTTCGCCGGAACTCAAACAACCGTCAAATCGAGTTGGATCGACTCGACGGGCCGTCCCAGATTGGAAAGTCCATCGAGATCGCAACCGACCATCCTTCGATCGTGGGGTCATTTGGCATCAGTCCAGACGACGCTGCCTTCGCGTTGGGCCTGGTGCAGATTGCCGATGGGCCGCACGTCAGCCAACGTCTGTACGTGCCCGCGGACGGCTCTCCGCCTGTCACCCTCGACGCTTGGCCGGCAGGCTGGGTGCCAAAGGCCCTCGCGGACTCTTGGCCCACGGTCGCGGCCCCTTGACGGCGATCACATACGGATCCGTTTTGCCCTTCTTTCCGGGTCGGCGCCCTAAGTCCGGAAACGGCCGATATTGGTCCCATGAAAGCCGGATTTGAGTCGTTTCCAGGCGTGGTGGCTGGTGTCGCGGATATCGACCGGGGCAGCACGCGGACTTAAGGCGCTGCCGGGGAGAGTCAGCCCAGAAGTCGCATCTGCGTTCATGATTCGGCGATGAAGCACGAGACGATCACGGTTCACACCGGTCACGGCCGCGGGCTGTTCGACATCACCCGCGAATGCGCCGCATTCGTCAATGGCGAGGGCGACGGGCTGCTGAACATCTTCGTGCCGCATGCCACGGCCGGAGTCGTGATCATGGAGCTGGGTGCGGGGTCTGACGGTGACCTGATGGTCGCCCTCGACCGCCTCCTGCCAAGAGATGATCGCTGGCGCCATGCACACGGCTCGCAGGGACACGGTGCGGACCATGTCCTGCCACTGATGGTTGCGCCGTCGATCGTGGTGCCGGTTGTCAACGGTGCGTTGCAACTGGGCACGTGGCAGTCGATCGCGTTACTCGATCCGAACCAGGACAACTCGACGCGGCACGTTGAACTGTCGTTCATCGTGGGCTAGACGGACTTCCCACAGCCCGCCGGAATCTGTCCACACTTCGTCCACAGTCGGTGGTTATCGGTCGGAAATTGGCGTCCGTTAAGCCTTAAGTCGGTCGGTCGGAAGCGGGGTCCCGGGCTATACTCGCCGCCATTGGAAAGGGCCGTGCGGAGTGCGCCCGCGCCGGGCTTTGGGTACTGATGATTAGTTTGACTTTGCTTCCTTTGGGAGGGGTTTGGAAATGCCGCTGAGGTCCGACTCGGAGAACTTCGCGCTGATCCGAGTCATCGGTGTCGGCGGCGGAGGAAGCAACGCGGTCAACCGCATGATCCGTGCAGAGCTGATGGGCGTCGAGTTCATCGCGGTCAACACGGACGCGCAGGCCCTGCTCCAGTCGGATGCTCCGCACAAGATCCGCGTCGGCGACAAGATCACCCGCGGCCTGGGCGCGGGTGGCGACCCCACGATCGGACAGCGGGCCGCAGAGGAAGACGCCGAGAAGATCTACGAGGCGCTCAAGGACTCGGACATGGTCTTCATCACGGCCGGTATGGGTGGCGGCACGGGTTCAGGCGCAGCGCCAGTCATTGCGGAGATCGCGCGCGATCTCGGCGCGCTGACCATCGGCGTGGTCACCAAGCCGTTCTCCTTCGAAGGCGCGCGCCGCCGACTCAACGCCGAGAAGTCCAGCGAGGCGCTGCGCGACAAGGTCGACACGCTGATCACCATTCCAAACGACCGGCTCAAGGACGTGGTCAACAAGGAGACGTCCATCCTCGACGCGTTCCGGGTCGTCGACGACGTGCTGCGCCAGGGCGTTCAGGGCATCAGCGACCTGATCACCGTGCCCGGCCTGATCAACCTCGACTTCGCGGACGTGCGAACGGTCATGAAGGACGCGGGCTCCGCGTTGATGGGCATTGGCCGGGCCAGCGGCGAGGGCCGTGCCGCGGCCGCCGCCAAGGAGGCGACCGCCAGCCCGCTGCTCGAGGTCAACATCGCCGGAGCACAGGGCGTCCTGTTCAACATCACCGGCGGTCCGACACTCGGTCTTTTCGAGGTCGACGAGGCCGCCGAGATCATCAAGCAGACGGCGGATCCCGAGGCGAACATCATCTTCGGCACGGTCATCGACGAGCGCATGGGCGACGAGGTGGCGATCACCGTCATCGCAACCGGATTCGATGCTTCCAAGAAGCGGGAGCGGGCGGCCAGCCAGACAACGGCTCCGGTCGAGGTCGCGAGCGCACTGCGTATTGCGCGCGATCGAGAGCAGTACGCGGCGGCCGAGCGAGCACCCACTGCCATCCCCGTCGGTGCGGCGCCGTCCTCGCTGGAGAACGGATCTGCAGCGGCCGCCGAGGCGCACCCTGACGACGCGTACCAGCCGGCGGCCGTGGCCCAACCGCGCAACGGCCAGGAGATCCGCCGCGGCCCGCAGCAGGAGGTCGAGGACCTCGACATACCGGCGTTCCTGCGCCGCCATCGCTGACGCCGGAAGCGCTTGAAGCGGCGCTCGGTGACGTCCGAGCGCGAATAGCGGCAGCCTGCGCTCGCGCCGGCAGGAACCAGGCAGAGATACAGATCCTGCCGATCACGAAAACCGTTGCGCCCGATCGTCTGCGAGCTGCGCTGCGCCTTGGACTCACGACGTTCGGCGAGAACCGCGTGCAGGAAGCGGAGGAGAAGGCACCGACTCTCCCGGAGGCGCACTGGACGATGGTCGGGCACCTGCAGTCGAACAAGGCGAAGCGCGCCGTAGAGTTGTTCGAGGAGATCCAGTCGGTCGACTCGGTGGCACTCGCCGAGCGCCTCGCGCGCGCCTCGCTCGACGTGGGTCGAGTCCCGTATCCCGTCTATCTTCAGGTCAACGTCGACGACGACCCCGCCAAGGCAGGCTTCAGTCCGCACGACCTGATCGCCTCCGGCGCGCGCCTTGCCGCGCTCGAGCATCTCGAGATCCGCGGACTGATGACGGTCGGCCGCCTCGTGCCGGATCAGGAGGCAGCGCGGCCGACCTTCCGTCGCCTGCGTGAATTGAGCGAGCGGCTGCGGGCGTCCGAGCCCAAGGTCGGTGCCGGGCTCTCCATGGGGATGAGTGACGACTTCGAGGTGGCGGTGGAGGAGGGGGCGACCGTCGTCAGGCTCGGGCGGGTGCTCTTTGGTATGCGACCGGCCGCCTGAGCGCAAACCTATACTCGAAACGCGTGTCCGAGTTCATCGTCGTCTTCATCCAGCTCTTCGTCACCGTGCTCTGGCTGGTCGTCGTCGGCCGCGTCCTGATCGGCTGGGTGAACCCGACATACCAGGGCACCGTGGCACGCTTTCTCTTCGAAACCACGGAACCGTTCCTCGCCCCGATTCGACGCTTCCTGCCGTCTTCCGGCATGGTCGACTGGTCGCCGCTCGTGCTCCTCGTCGTCCTGGGATTCCTCGTCCAATTGGTGCTCTTCCGCTGACCCGAGCCACGTTGCTGGTTCGCGTCACCCCGCGGGCTGGTGCCAATGCTGTCGACGGCGTAGGCGAGGACGGGGAGTTGCGCGTCCGCGTGCACGCAGCGCCCGCGGACGGTGCCGCGAACAAGCAGGTCATCGCGACGCTGGCGAAGGCGATGAACTGCCCGCCCTCGCTGGTATCGATACGCTCCGGACACACGTCGCGGGTCAAGCAGGTCCAAGTCGAAGGCACCAGTGCCTCGACTCTTGCCGCGTTGTGGCCGGGCCTCCTGACAAGGGACGGCTGACCGCCGATAATTGCCGCCGCGTCCCGGTGCGGACGTGTCTCCCGGGCGATTGGCTCAGTGGTTAGAGCACTCGGTTCACATCCGAGGGGTCACTGGTTCGAATCCAGTATCGCCCACCAAAGTGACCCCACGGAAAGCGGAGCCGACGGCTCCGCTTTCGCGTACGTTTCGCCTCGGCCCGGGAGCGCTGAATCGCAGCGCTAACATCAGCCGACCGATCAGCACGAGGTGAGCGATGCTCCACGTTGATCTTCCATCACGTGCCCAGATGGAACGGCTGCTTCGTGCGAGGCAGGCCGGCAGTGTCTCGATCTACGTGCCGACCACGCCGATCACGGCGCAGGTCGAGGCGACCCGGATCGACTTCCGAAATGCAGTCGACGAGGCAATTGCCCAACTACGTGACGCGGATTTCGACAAGCGCCAGGTGACGGCCCTGGATGGCCATCTGCGCGACGTCATGGAAGACGACCAGTTGTGGGAGTACCAGGCGCACAGTCTCGCGGTGTTAGCGACAGCCGAGCGCGCGATCACCTTCCGTCTCGCCAACCGCGTCACGCGAGCCGTCGAGGTCTCGGATCGATTCCACCTAAAGCCTTTGTTCCGGGCGCTGACTTTCCCTCAGGCCGCGCTCGTCCTCGCGCTTGCGGCAGGCTCAGTACGACTCGTCGAGGTCAGCCCCGACTTGCCAGCGGAAGCAATCAGGATTCCCGATTTGCCCAAGGACGCGGCGTCAGCTGTCGGCAAATCGTCGATCAAGGATCGCGCGCCGGTCGGGCGAATCCAGGGGTCTGAGGGAGAGAAGACGCGACTCACCCAGTACGCACGCGCCGTTTCGCGCGCGATTGCGCCAGCCGTCGGTTTGACGGATGTGCCGCTGATTCTGGCCACGACGGAGCCTATGGCGAGCATCTACCGAGGTGTTGAAGCAGCTCCTTCGCTCGTGGCTCAGGACATCGACGGCAGCCCCGAACAGATGTCGGACGCACAACTCGCTTCGGCCGCGCGAAGCGTGCTCGACAACATTTACGCCCAGCAGCTCGCAGACGTGCGCGCCTTGTTCATGACTCGCCGAGCGGCTGGCCGTGGCTCGACCGACCTCGCCCAGGTCGCGCGAGCCGCGACGATGGGCGCGGTCGACACCGTTCTCGTCGACATGGACGCGACTCTGCCGGGATACGTCGACGAAGAGACCGGTGCCATCTCATTGGAGGGCGTTGATGACGCTCACGACTACGGCGTGGGCGATGAGATCGCCCGTCGGACCTACCTCAACGGCGGTCGCGTGCTGTCGGTTCGCGCGGACGACATCCCAGACGGCAAGCCGGTTGCCGCGATCTTTCGCTTCGCATTCTGACAGCTGGGTCGTTCAGGCCAAACTTCTGCTGAGGAAACCGATCGCGGTCGGTTCAGCGCGGTCAGTGGGTCGATGTGCACACGTGGCTCAGGGGTGAAAGCCTCGTTTCACCGCAGCTGGCGAAGTTTGCTGGCGCCGTCCGATCGTTACCTCCGCGTCGCTCGGCCGCGTACTCGGTCAATCGGTACTCGGAGTAGCTGCTCGTTTTCAGGGTCGCAAGCTATTGGACGATGAGGGTCCCGGACATGCCTGGATGCAGGGTGCAGGCGAAGGAGTATTCGCCAGCCTCAGGAGCGATGAAGCTGATCGTTTCCGTTGCACCAGGATCAACGACCGTAGATGTTGCGGCCGAGATCGGCGCTTCGAACGTCAGGTTGTGGGGCATCGCCGACAGGTTCTCGAACATCAGGGCGACTGTTGCTCCGGCAGGTACCGTCTGTGTGCCGGGTTCAAACCGCAAATCTGTTCCAGCGGCCGTGGCGACGCTGATGTTCACGTTTTCTGACGTCGGCAACGATGCAGCAGCAGTAGCTGCCGGGGTGACGGCTGGGACGCTGTCGCCCGGGGTCGTCTTCGTCCCGGCGCAGGCGCTGAGAGCTAGGACCGTGGCGAGCACGATGCCGCCCGATCTGACTGATGACACGTTCGTCTCCTTATCTCGTTTGGGGTGAAGCGAATTGCGGGCTAGTACCTGTGGCGCGTAGCAGCCCGTCGTACAAACGTATGCGGCGAGAAGGAACGCCCGCTCGAACTGGCGTGAACGCCGCGTGAATGGAGCGCGCCCCCTTCGGGATGCGAAGTGCCGACGAAATGGCTCAACCGCGACGGTGCTTGGTGGGACTTGTCTCGCGAGACGCAAGCGATCAGGCTTGGAGGCTCGAAGCTGTCAACCCGCCGCGACCGAGCTTGTCGGCGCTCACCGCGTACGCGAACGGTTCGAAGAGCTCAGGCCTGGATCGATCTCACGCGCTGCATCAACCTGGACTGTGACCTGCATATCCGGCGGGTGGAAGGTGGAGATGTAGTCGTACCGCCCGACTGTCGCGAAATCGCCGATCACGCTTTCGCCCAGCTTGAGCGCCTGACCGTGACCGATCTCGTCGGCGTGCTGCTCGACTAGCGCGACTGCCGCTGTAGGGGCAGCGGTCATCCGCGCGTCCAGCGCCGTCGCGCTCGCGTTGACCATTGCGTCTGGACGCGGCACGGCGCTGTAGCCTCCGAAAGCCCCGAGGAGTTAACGGTCAATCGTTATCGACGTTATAGGCGGCGTGATGGGCGCTTCGCCTCAGTGCATCATCACGCTTACGCGGCCCCTCATCCATGGATGCGGTGTGCACGCGTAGTCGAAGTCGCCGGGCTTGTCGAATGTGTACGACCACGACTGCCCGAACTGGAGCATGCCCGAATCGAATGAGCCGTCGGCGGCCGTGACCGTGTGGACCATGTCCGAGTCGTTATTGGTCCACGTGACAGTGGCACCGAGCGGAATCATGAGCACGTTGGGAACGTAATCGGGTGGGTTCTCGCTGTCGGCGTACTCGTCGCCCGCGCCATCGGGCTGGTAGGTGCTGGCGCCCACGGCGATGTTGACGGTGTAGTTCGTGACTGAAGCGGCTGGCGATGCCGACCCTGCCGGAACAGCCGATCCCGACGGAGTCGAACTGGCCATCGCGCTGGGCACCGGTGAGCTCACATCCACCGAAGGCTCGTCGCTCGGCGACGCGGAGGGCGCAATACTCGGTACCGGGAAGCCCTGATAAATCTCCGGATTCGGGTCGCCGGTAACCACGATCTGGCCGATCGCACCCTTGTCGAACGCTCGCGCAAGAGCGTGGTCGACGAGCACGATGGTCTGTGGAACCTGGGCGACCAGGTCGACAACGGTGCCGCCCCCGGCTGGAACGAGGACCGTCTGGATCCCGCGCAGAGGCGCATTGAGCAGGCCGCCGTCTTCCCAGACGCGGTCCCAGTGCGAGCCGATCGGATGGAAGTTGGAGTCAAGGTTGAGGCCTGCGTTAACGAAGTAAATGCGCGTCGTGTCACCGACCTGGACCTTGGGCGCGTTGGCGCCGGTCAGGGAGCCGACGGCGCCGTTGAACACGACGTAAGTAGGCGTCTCGTTCGTGATCGCGGCACGGTCGGTGATCAGATTTCCGTTCGCCTCCTTGGTCGTGTAGACCTCGGACTGAACTATGTACAGCTCGTGCTCGACCTTCGGCAGTGGCGTCTCAGGGTCGACCAGGATGCCGCCGTACATGCCCTGACTGATGTGGTCTGGCACGTCGCCCGCGGCGCAGTGGTACATGAATATGCCCGGGTACAGGAGTCGCGCCTCGATCGTTGCGCTCTGGCCCGGCGCGACGGTCAGGTCCTTGGCACCGCCGCCCTGGCCGGTGACTGCGTGGAAGTCGACGTTGTGCGGCATCGTGCCGTCGTTTGTGAGCGTGAAGCGCAGGATGTCGCCGACCCGCGCGCGGATCATCGGACCCGGCGTTCCGGTCGTCACCTGGCTGTCGCCATGGAGTCGGTAGCCCCATGTCGTGTACGTGACGCCGTTCAGATCGATCGCCTTGGCGCCCTCGACGACGTCGAAATGGACGTCGACGATGGCCTGGTTGGTGCGCGTCGCTGCGGGCGGCACGTTCGGCGCATACGCCACGTTGACCTCGCCGGCCGGCATAGGCTGAAGCTGCGCCTTCGGCGTCAGCTGCGGGAGGACCGAGTCGGCCGCGGCCACTTGCCCAGTTGCGCCGCCGTCGCCCGTTGCGGCAGGGGACGCCTGAGCGGCGCCACTGGGCGCCGGCGTCCCCGGTGCGTGCCGGGCGGTGCAGCCGACAAGGAACACCGCGATGACGACAAGGGCTATTGCGCGCGCAACGTTCATCCCGTTGAGACCTCAGAACCTCTCGTGGGGCAGCAGTAACGAAGACTGGGTGGTGCTAGCCGCATCAACGCGAACAGTTCGATCAGCTCGAGCCCGGGTCGATCTGACCAGCTGGATCAACAAGGACCGTGCCCTGCATATCTTGGGGATGAAACGTGCAGATGTAGTGGTAAAGCCCGGGTGCCGGGAAATCGTGACTGACAGTCTCGCCCGGCTTCATGACCCGAACTTCGTCGCTGCCGTCGAAGCGCACCGAATGCGTGAAGTTGTCGTTATTGGTCCACGTGACCGTTGTCCCCGTTGGCACCGTGATGTTCTCGGGCGCAAATCGATATGAACGCGGCAGATCAACTTGGTTCGTCATAACCGGCGTGGCCGGGGCATTCGCCTGAGCGCATGCCGCGATCAAAAGGACGATGACACCTGTGAAGAGAACGGCGAGTGCCGAACGGGGGGGTCGCTCGGCACTCGCATGGAGGAGGAAAGGCATCGGAGTCAACGCGCGCGGACTGCCGTAGTTGTCGCGTATTGCACGGCCCAGACGAAGATCAGCACGAACGCGAGTAGGTCAAGCACCTCGCTCACGGTGTGCGCGAACAGGAATACGGTCCAATCGAGGTGATATGTCATGTAGCTCAGTTCGGCCAGAGCGAACAGCGTGAAACCCCACCCGAGCAGGGCGGCTCCCGCGCCAAACGAGCGCCAGGCAAAGTACGAGCCGATCAAGAACAACGCCGCGTGGATCGCCAGGAAACCGAGCGCGGGGATCTGGTTGATGAATTCTCCGAATGGCATCAATGTGCCTCCCTCTGAGTTTGTGCGGGCTCACGCGTCTGGCGTGAGCGAAGCCCGTCAAGCACAACCCCGACCAGGACGAGGGCCATGCCGATAAAGACGACCAAGTGAGCCGATAATTCCGGTCCTGTCGCGCCGCCATGATCGTGTTCGCCAACTGCGCTGAGATGCGCGAACAAATCGGCAGACAGTCCGATCGCGATCACGCCCAAGCCGAGCTTCGACCACAGCGGAACCCGCGCGAATTCGCGAAGTATTCGTCGCATGAGTGCCATCGCTCGCATAAAGGACTCCAGCTGGATCGACCGTCTTCTAACGGCTCACGCCAAAGACGATATGCAGCGCTCGTGCAATGCCGCGGGAACGTCGGTGAACAGCACGTGAATTCCAAGTTCAAGCCGGGCGGTCCTGTGGCAACGCTGGTCTGGCGTCCTAACTCCAATTACCGCCACTACGGGATCGGCTCAGCTAAGTGTTCAGCGGGCTGAATACTCGGAGGCGCTTCCTCGTCCGCGTGCCGTGTCGACTAAACGACTACGCGCGACTCAAGAATCTCCTCGGTGCGACTCGCACCGAGACGCGATGCGCCCGCCTCAATCAGCGCCACGGCATCTTCAAAGAATCGAATACCGCCAGTTGCCTTTACTGACAGCTTGGTGCCGCCTGTCTCATGCAGCAGCGTCACATCGTGCACCGTCGCGCCTGAGCCGAGAAAACCTGTCGACGTCTTCACCAAAGCGGCACCGGCCCTGGCGGCAACCCTAGTCCCCGCTTTCTTCTGCTTGTCGGTCAGCAGTCCGCATTCGAGGATTACCTTGACCGGCCGCCCCGCCGCGGCGGCCACGACGGCCGAAATGTCGTGCTCGATGAGTTCCAGTTGGTCGTCTTTGAGCTGGCCGATCGAGATCACCATGTCGATCTCGTCGGCTCCATCTCGAACGGCCAGTTCGGTCTCGAGCACCTTGACCTCGGTGTACGTCGCTCCAAACGGAAAGCCGACTACAGCGACTACATGCACCGACGAGCCGGCGAGCAGCCGACCAGACAACGCAACATGAATTGCGTTGACGCAGACCGCCGCGCAACCAAAATCGCGAGCAACCCGACACGCCTGCTCAACGTCAATCTGGCGCGCATCAGGGCGAAGAATCGTGTGGTCGAGATGGCTCGCCAGCCGCGCGACATCCATTGGAGACTCGGGATGCAGGCGCGTAAGTCCATGCGCGGCAGACATCAGGATGAGCCTTGGGTGACCGCAGGTGCCCGCGGAGTCTTGGTTCGGCCCCTGTGTAGTTCGAGGACCCAAGCGCGTAGCCGACCAACGTGGTCCCGGTAGTGCTGCGCCCCTGCCTTCGCGACCCACCACGCGGCATCCTCGTCGCGGGTCGGTAACGAGCACCAAACTTCGAGCATGCGGTTGCGCGACGCCTGCGCCTGGGTCAGAACGACGCTCCACGGTTGACCATGCATTCCCGCCCGGAATTCCGCGTTGAGCGCGTCGATGTCCACCTCGGCGCGCTCGTATGTGCCGGCCATTATTCGTTCGAGCTGTATGCCAGCCTCGGCCAGCCACATCCCGATGTGGGCGACAACGTCGATGACCGACCAGTCCGGTCGGCGGTAGTAGCCGGGTCGCGCGAGCTCATCCGGATCGAGCGAATCGACGAGATCAACTAACTCAGCCCATCCGACGCGTTCGGCTTCGATCTCGGCATCGAAAGGGTGTCCGCCTGGTAGGTCGGGAAGCACGACGCCGGCGGCGGCCATGCTCGCGAGTCGGCTCATTACGTTGTCTACGCCGACACGCGATGAAGGTGCGAAACGTATGCGCCAACGGGCTGCCGGAAGCCGACGGCGAGTCGATTCCAACCGTTGATCGCGACGATCGCGAGCGTCAGCGCGACCTGCTCCGCGGGTCCGAATTCGCGTGCCACCTCGGCATAGACGTCATCGGGCGCGCCGGTCTCTGGTAGCAGGGTGAGCGCCTCGGTCCAGGCGAGCGCTGCTCGCTCTCGAGACGAGAAGACGGGTGCCTCGCGCCAGACCGCGACGAGGTGTAGGCGCTGCACAGCCTCGCCCATTGCCTGGGCGTCCTTTGTGTGCATGTCTACGCAATAGGCGCAGCCATTGATTTGCGAGGCGCGCAACTTGATCAGCTCGCGCATTTTTGGTTCGAGCGTACTTGCTTCCACGACGCGCTCGAGCTGACTCATAGCCCTCGATGCCGTGGGAAGCTCATGGCGGTAGTCCAATCGCATGGCGGGAATCCCTTCGCGCTGTGAAACTCCGCATCGCCCGGGCGGAGCACTCGTTAACGTTGAAAACCACCGTATGACGGCTGCGGTGCAGTGCCGCCGATAAGGGCGTGAATCTTGCGTGAATACGATCTGCGCGGGCCCCTCAAGGCGCAGTAGACGACCGTGCGCTTACTCGGTCGCCAGAGTCACGGTGAGCAGCATCTGGCTCCGTTCGGCTGCCAACACGTCATGGCGGACGCGCGGAGCAAGGACAAGGAGCGAACCCGCCGGCAGTCGGTGCGCCTGTGACTGGGTCGAGACCTCAAGTAAGCCGGTCAAGGCGAGGATCGTCACCTGCGCATCAGCCTCGTGGTCAGCCAACAGCGCGCCTTTTTCGAAGTCGAAGAGGATAAGCGTGACAGGTGGCGCGTGATAAAGCGTCATCTGCCGGTGTCCGTCGCGGACAGGCTCGCGCTCATCACGCAGCCGAGCAGCGATCTGGTGCAGGTTGAAAACATGCTCTGCTCCGGCGAAACGTTCGCGCGGCGGGCGTCGAGGTTGGACCACAGCTGCTCCTAGAAGCTTACTTTTGGCCAGCAGCGGGCAGTTTCGAGGCGATCAGGCCAACAAGGTCGGCGATGCGACAGCTGAAGCCCCACTCGTTGTCGTACCAGGCAAGGACCTTGACCATCGTTCCGCCGGTCACCATCGTCATCTTCGAATCGATGATCGATGAGCGGCTGTCGCCGCGGAAGTCGCTTGAAACGAGCGGCTCATCGCTGACGCCAAGAATGCCTTTCATTGGGCCAGCCTCAGCGCTTCCAAAGGCGGCGTTGAGCTCTTCGACCGAAGTCGCACGGGCCACATCTGCGGTGAAGTCGACGATGCTGACTGTCGGTGTCGGGACACGCAGGCTGAAGCCGTCGAACTTGCCATCGAGCTCCGGCATGACTACGCCCAGTGTCCGTGTCGCGCCGCTTGTGGTCGGGATGATGTTCTGGGCCGCCGCACGCGCGCGGCGCGGATCCTTGTGGGCCGTGTCGAGCAGCCGTTGCGAACTCGTGTAGGAGTGAACCGTGTTCATTAGGCCGCGCTCGATGGTGACGAGGTCATGTACGACCTTGACTGCCGGGACAAGGCAGTTCGTCGTGCACGAGCCGTTGCTGATGATGTGCTGGGTTTCAGGGTCATAGAGATGTTCATTGACACCGAGAACGACAGTGAAGTCGGCGGCCGACGCCGGAGCGCTGATGATGACCTTCCTGGCTCCGCCGTCGAGATGCGCTCGGGCTTGATCTGGGTCGCGGAATTTTCCTGTTGATTCCAGCACGATGTCGACGCCCAGGTCGCCCCAGGGCAGAGCTGAAGGGACTGATTCCGCGAAGACCTTGATTTTGTGGCCATCGACGATAAGCGCTTTCTCGGCGTGTTCGACCGTCCCTTGATACGCCCCATAGGTCGAATCGTGCTTGAAGAGCAAGGCATTCGTTTGTGCGTCGACGAGATCGTTAACCGCGACCACCTCGACCTGGCTCGTGCGCTCGATGAGTGCCCGCAGCGACTGGCGGCCGATTCGTCCGAAGCCATTGATTCCGACCCGAACTGTCATGAGCTTGCTCCTCGCTTTCATCACGACACTAGGCGGCGGGTGCGGCGGATCGGGTCAATTTGCATGAACGCGCCGTGGATAACGAAGGCTGATCAGGCTTGCGATTGGTCGATGGCATCCTTATCGGCCGAGGCCAGATCGACTGGCTCACCGTCCGAGCAGCGCCCGGGTCGAGGCCGCGATCGCCGCGGCATCGATGCCGGCGTCTGCCCGCTGCTCCTCGGGCGTCGCCGAACCAGGCATGTTCGAAACGCCCAACCGCGCGACCTCGGCCAACACGCCCTCGTCCGCCAACGCGGCCAGCACCGCCTCGCCCAGACCGCCCTCGAGACGATGATCCTCGACTGTCACGATCCGGCCGGTCTCTCGAGCCGCCGTCGTGATCGTCGCAACGTCAATCGGCTTGATCGAATAGAGGTCGATGACTCTCGCGACGACGGCGTCGTGCGCGAGCAGGTCCGCAGCCTTGATCGCCTCGTGAAGAGTCACGCCAGCCCCGATCAGGGTCACATCGTCCGCGGCACTGCTCCTGACGAGTTTGCTGCCGCCGATCTCGAATGTCTCGTCGAGGCCGTAAATGACGGGAGTCTCGCCTCGGGTCGTACGCAAATAGACGACGCCCGGCCGGTCGACCATCGCAGCAACGAGCTGAACCGTCTGGTTAGCGTCCGAGGGATAGAGCACGGTGCTGCCCCAGATGGTGCGGAAGCTGGCAATGTCTTCGAGACCCATCTGGCTCGGTCCGTCTGGGCCGATGCTGACGCCTGCGTGCGAACCCGCAAGCCGTATGTTGACGCGGCTTATAGAGGCCATGCGGATGAAGTCGAACGCGCGGCTCCAAAACGCCCCATAAGTCGACGCAAATGGGATCCAGCCGCGAACGGAGAGGCCGACCGCAGCCGCGGCCATCTGCTGCTCGGCGATGTACATCTCGAAATAGCGCTCCGGAAGCGCGCGCTCGAAGAGCTCTGTATAAGTTGAGTTGTCGACGTCGCCGTCGAGGGCAACGATCTTGCCGCGTTCACGGCCGAGCGCCACCAGGGCTTCGGCATACGCGTGCCGGGTCGCCTGCATGGTGCCGCGCGGGTACAGCGGAAGCTCGACGTGCGTCTCGGGGAACGAATGCGGCGACACGTCCGTGGCGGGTTCGGTGACCCCGATCGTAAGCCGCCGATGGGTCGTGGCTCCGAGCTCGGCAAGTGCTCGCTCCTCGGCTTCAGCATCGAGTGACTTGCCGTGCGTGCCGTTTCGATCGGCGACCGAAGTGACGCCACTGCCTTTGATCGTTCGAGCGACGATCGCCGTGGGGCGGCCGGTGACCTGCAGCGCCTCGGTGTAGGCGTTCGCGATGTCCCCGACATCGTGGCCGTCGACCTCGATGGCGTGCCAGCCAAAAGCCCTCAGGCGCCGGCTGTACAAGTCCAAATCCCAGCCGTGCATCGTCTCGCGCGTCTGGCCGAGTCGGTTGACATCGATGATTGCGGTCAGGTTGTCGAGTCGTGCATAAGCCGCGTGCTCGAACGCCTCCCACATCGATCCCTCGGCAAGCTCGCCATCGCCGGTCAGTACCCATACCCGGTACGGCAACCTATCCAGACGCTTTCCGGCGAGGGCGATGCCCACCGCGATGGGCAGGCCTTGGCCCAGCGACCCGGTCGCGACATCGACCCACGGCAGGGTCGGCGTCGGATGGCCTTCGAAGGGGCTGCGATGCGTCCGGTACGAGAGCAGCGCCTCGTCATCGATCACTCCCGCGGCTCTGTACAGCGCGTAGAGCAGCGGCGACGCGTGGCCCTTGCTGAACACAAGGTGATCATTTGTCGGTCGATCGGGCTGCTCGAAGTCGTAGCGCAGATAGCGCTCGAATAGGACGGCCATCAGATCAGCCGCTGAGAGCGACGAGGTCGGATGGCCCGAGCCCGCGGCCGAGCTGGCACGGATCGAATCGATCCGGAGTTGGCGCCCGAGCGACTCCCACGTGCCGCGGTCGTGGGTCGCGTCCGTAACGGTCTTGGTCTGAGTCATGCTTCCTACTTTTCCGCCGTCGCCGCGGTCGCGTTCGGAGCCGCCGTCGATTGCGCTGCTTCCCAGTCGCGCCGGAATTGGATGGTGCCCAGGTCCGTCAGCGGGTGATGGATCATCTGCGTCAGGACCTTGAGTGGCACGGTTGCGATGTGGGAGCCTGCGAGCGCTGCTTGAGTTACATGGCGCGGGCCGCGAATCGACGCAGTTAGAACCTCGGTATCGAGGTCATACGTGTCGACCATGTCGACGAGCTCACGGACGACCTGCATGCCGTCCTGGTTGATGTCATCCAGGCGGCCAACGAAAGGCGATAACAATGAAGCGCCGGCCTTGGCGGCCAAGAGTCCCTGATTGGAGGTGAAAATGAGGGTGCAGTTGGTCTTGATCCCCTCAGCGGCGAGACGCGCGATCGCTTCAAGCCCGGCCTCGCTGATGGGTACTTTGACGAAGATGTTGGCTGCCAACGCAGCGAAATGGCGACCCTCGCTGAGCATGCCCTGAACGTCCTCAGCAACGACCTCGGCACTTACTGGCCCGGGCGTGATCTCACAGATCTGCTTGAGCACGTCGTCGTAGTTGCCGCCGATCTGGGCGAACAGGGATGGATTTGTGGTGACCCCATCGAGTACGCCCCAGCGCGACGCGGTACGGATCTCGTCGATCTTGGAGGTGTCCAGAAATATCTTCATGTTTGCCCTATCTGTTCATGGCCTGGCAGAGCCCATAACGCCGCGTGACGTTCATGCCTCAGCAAGCAGGTCCTCTCCGTCGACCTGCAGTGCATGCGATCGCACAGGCCGCTCTGCCGGTCCGCGAAGCACGGCACCCGACGTCACGTCGAACTGGCTGCCGTGACAGGCGCACGTGACCATCGTCCCTTCCAGTTCGCCGTTGGCGAGTGAACAGCCCATATGGGTGCAGGTATCGTCAAAGGCGTACAGCTGACCGTCCGCGTTGGCGACGTTGACCTTTGTCCCGGCCACGTAGAAAACCCGCATCTCTCCTGCGGCGACGTCTTTAGCGTGGCCAATTTTTATGAACATCGTGAGTAACTCCAATCGATTTGGTTGCGGGCTGAGCCGAGGGCTGGCGAGCTCGACCACGGTCGTTCGTAGCAAAACCGCTGTTTTTCTGTTCCGAGCGCCGGGCATCGCTCGCATGGACGGTAGGCGGGGTTTCTGGATCAATGGCGAAACGTTGATGAAAAGCACGTAAATTCCGGAGGCGGCCTTGCCGCGAGGGAGCGCCAACTATTACGTTCACCTTCTGTTCACCATCGTTCGCCAGGACAGACACCTTCGCGCGCTAGCGTTGGCGGCATCCTGATCACCGCAACGCCGAGGATTCCGATGGATCAGCCCTTTACGAACGCGAATTCAAACGACACGCGGGGTACGGCAGCGGTCAAGCACCGGCGCGCTCCTGACTCCTCTCAAGGCAGTCCTGTTGAGAGCCCGCCAAGCACGTTGCCGCACCTGATATCGCTCGCGAAACAACTGGAAGCGCGCAGCCGTCTGGCCTCAGAGCTCCGGGCGCTCGCCTTGGATCTCTTGGGCCTGTATCAACCCGAGGATGTGCCTCCCGATTGTGCCGCCTGGGTGCGCGCGACGGTCGAGGCGGCGGTGTCCGATGCCTGCGATCCGGCGATCTCCGCGCTTACGCGCCGCTTGAACGCCGAACTTCGCGTCGCGCCGCCCTACTTTGCACGCCGGATCGATGATGCCCGGCTTCGGCACGAGGCCGGCTTCGCATGAGCGTCCGCATAAAGCGCGCCTATGAAGACCCGGCGTCAGAAGATGGGCGCCGCGTATTGGTCGATCGGGTCTGGCCGCGCGGTCGGACAAAGGAAGAGCTGCAACTCCACGAATGGGCGCGTGATTTGGGTCCGAGCACGGAGCTGCGCAAGTGGTTCGGGCATGATCCAGCTCGCTGGCCGGAGTTTCAGGCTCGTTATCACCGTGAACTAGAGGAGCCTGCCAAAGCGCGGAAGCTCGATGACCTCGCGGTTGCGGCCGGTGCCGGCACGGTGACTCTCGTCTATGGCGCCCATGATCGTGAGCACAACCAGGCGCAGGTCATCGCAGATGAGTTGAATACTCGGCTAACCCGCTGAGACGCGGCTCACGACCCGAATTGGTTGCGCGGCCACCCGTGTACGTGGCCGGCCGCGCTGTCGATGAGGTGAATAACGCGGAACCCGTCGCGTACCAAATGCATCGGAGATCAGCCGCCGGTGGCACTTCCACCACAGCGTCTCTGCGCACATCAGCGCGATCGCCTCGCCCCTGTCGGCGCGCTCTTCGAGTCGCAAGAGTGCCGCGCAAAACTCGGGTTGCTCCATGTAGGCCGAGAATGCTGCGAATCCCGGCGTTGTCCATTTGGTCACAAACGAAGCTGGCGGCCTACGCCGACCGCCCAGCTCGTGCTCAAGGCCTCATAGGCGAGACCGAGCGCCGGCAGCTCGGTCATCAGCCGCCCCATCGCGTGATGGGGTTGTCGGCGCCCCTTGGGATAGCGTCGAACGTCTATGACTGTTTCAACGCCGGCCGCACGGAGCGCAGCAACGATCTCTGCGGTTGAGCGATTGCCGTGCCCGATCGTTCTGATCGGCTGGCGTCTTGACTGCATAGTGACCCTCTCGTTGTGTTGCACCGGCCACCTAACCGTGCCTGCCCCACAGACCGTCCCAGCGGCCTCGACAGGGCGGGCACGAACGTTCAATAGCCGGTGAACTCTTCGGTCCGAATGTCGCTCTCCTCGACGCCAAGATCCACGAGCATCGATCGCAGGGCTCGGACCAGGCCCGGCGGACCGGTCAGGTAGTAGATCGGTTCAACGGGTCCTTCCAGGAAGTAGACGGCGCTGCTCACGCCTTCGAGGTGTCGGCGCAGCAACGAGACGTCGATCGGACTTTTTTCGCCGGGCCATTCCTCGGACGGATCCAGATCAGTCATGGTCGGAACGAAGTCGAGATTTGGATCGCGCTCGGCGAGACGGCGCAGCTCGGCCAGGAAGGGCGCTTCGGCGGGTCGCCGATTGCTGTGCACGAGCACAACCCGTTGGTCGAAACCGCCCTGATGCGCCGCTTCCACCGCCATGCTCCGGAACGGGGTTATGCCGATGCCGCCGGTCAGAACGACTGCTGGTCGCGTCGGATCCTCCAGAGCCAGCTCGCCGAACGGTCCTTCGATCTTGACCATCGTGCCCAGTGGCATGAGCTGCAAGTTGCGCTTGAAGGCCGAGCCGCGTAAGCGCGTGGTGATCGTGATGATGCCTTCGCTGGGCGCGCTCGAGATCGAGAATCCGCGCGTGTCGCCCTCGGCGTCGGTCGTCGGCGGGTCGATCAGGGTGATGTCAATGAACTGCCCGGCGCGGAACGTCCAGTCAGACGGCTTGGCGAACGTGAACGACATCGTCCCCGAGGCCACGGTCTCGCGGCTGATGAGTGCCGACTGGAAGACCGGCCAGGTTACGGGCTGGGGCTGCTGGCCCATCGCGGCGCCCGTTCCCGCGACTGCGACTGACATCGTTGACACCTCTCTGGCCGCTCGACCGGCGCCTCTCGTCGGCGCCAGTCGAGCGATCTCGACCATAGGAGGCGGGCGTGGACGTAGCCCGGAACGTCCGTGAACGGAACGTGAATTTGCGAACAGTCGGGTCGATCAGTCACGGACAGGATCGGCGGAAAGGAGCCAAAGCCGGCTGGTGTGCCGACTATCGAGCCGCCGCTGAACGCATCGCGGCCGACATGGTCAATTGGGTAGCTCACGTGATGGGTAACTTGGCGCGGCCGGAGGTGGAGCGGCGCGCGTGGGCCCGTAAATCGGAGCCCCGGCTTGGCTTCTGCCTGTCGCCGCTGCGTTCGCTACGTCACCTCCGGACGCACATACAGCCTATGGGTGCGACGTGAAGAGGCCGGTCAACCGGCGTGAAATCGACGTGAAAACTGCTGCCTTGTCAGATCACTGCGTCCCCCGCCACGAGCACAGGATCAACGACGACGTGATCGTCCGGGTCGCGGGCGGTGGTCGCCCTGTTCGGTCGTTCTTCGCGACGGACGCGTGATGCTAGTCACCGCAATTCACGCGCCATTCATGCAACTTCGGGCGACTTATGCGGCCTGCGACGTATCGTTGGACGGTTATCCACCTCTTATCCGAGCATAGACATCAAACGTGAATTCCATGATTTCGTTCGAGACAGCTATAAGCGACCACGCCCGACGGCCGGACTATGCTGGCTCGTCGATGGCTAAGCGAGAACCGACGCCGCTCGCGGTGGCTGCCTTGGCGCTGGTGACCGAGCACGTAACGCCTCAAGAGCTGGTGGCGCGCTTCGCGTCGATGCATGCCACCATCGACGAGGCGACGGCCAAGGCGCTGCTCGACGAGCTGACCAAGCTGGGACTCGTTCGAGTCGTGCACTCTGATCATCAAGAGGAGCACTTTCGTACGCCGCTTGGCGAACGGCTGCTTGCCGATTCGTTCGCCGGCCGGGCCGCGGAAACGGACCTACTCGAAGAAGTCGAGCACATGCGCACCGACCTTTTGTCGACCATTGCCCACGAACTCAGAACGCCACTCACGGCAGTTCGGACGAGCGTCGGTCTGCTGCTCGACCCAGTTGTCGAGCCGACCGCCGATGAGCGTCGCCAGCTGCTCGAAGCCGTGGATCGCAACGCAACGAGGATGCAGCGCGTCGTCGGCGACATCCTCGATCTATCTCGCTTTCGGGCTGGCAGTGTCAGGCTGCAGCTGCGCCAGTTCGACGCCAATGACGTCGCGCGATCGGCCGTCGCGTCAGTTGCGCCATTGGCGCGCGCGCACGATCAGAAGCTCGAGATGACGCTCGCGCCCGAGCCAGCCTTGGTCTTCGGTGACTACCGACGCCTCGAACAGGCGCTGGTGAACCTGCTTTCGAACGCGCAGAAATATTCACCTGACGGCAGTGCCATAAAAATGCTCGTCAAACGAGACGCGGGCCAGTTCGGACCCGAGATCTCGTGGACAGTCCGCGACTATGGCCCAGGCATTCCGCGCGCCGATCGAGCGCGACTCTTCGAGCGCTTCTTCGTCGCCCGCCATACTCGCTCCGAGGCCGTGGCCGGCATAGGGCTCGGGCTGCCGATCGCACTCTTGATCGTCCAGGCCCACGAAGGACGCGTAGACGTGGCCAGTTCGCCCGGTAAAGGCAGCACCTTCACCATCGTCGTTCCCGCCGCGGGGCCTCAGTCGGGCCTCGAAGAATGAGGATCCTGGTGGTCGACGACGAGCCGGACGTCGTGGAGTCGGTTCGCCTTGGTTTCACCCTTCAATGGCGCGAAGTCGACGTGATCGGCGCCAACACCGGCGACGCCGCCCTGGACGCCGTCGAGCAACAGCAGCCGGACATCGTCCTGCTCGATATTGGGCTGCCGGACATGGATGGTTTCGAGGTACTACGGCAGATCCGCGCCTTCTCTGATGTGCCGGTTGTGATGCTGACTGCCCACGACGATTCGATGGACAAAGTCAAAGGCCTCGAGCTGGGGGCCGATGACTACGTGACCAAGCCGTTCAACCACCTAGAGCTGATGGCCCGGGTCAAAGCGGTGCTCAGGCGACTGGACATGCCTGCGCCGGCGAGTCGGAGGCCGTCATTCCGCTCGGGCGAGCTGGAGGTGGATTTCGCCCGGCAGGAAGCGCGCTTGAACGGCGAGCGATTGGACCTGACGCCGACCGAATACAAGTTGCTGTACCACTTGGTCCGCAACGCTGGACATGTCCTGCAGCACGGAACGCTGCTGGCCAAGGTCTGGGGTCGTGAGTACGTCGATGAGGTCGACTACATCCGCGTCTATATACGACGACTGCGCGACAAGCTGGGCGACGACCCGGACAACCCTCGATACATCCGAACGGAGCGCGGACTCGGATATCGCTTCCTCGGCTGAGTGCCGAACCGCGCTGTCGGGCGTTTCACCACTGTGTCGACATCATTCGACGGGCCGAAAGGGATGCAACAGCACTGCAACCGATTGGCAAGACCTCCGAGGCGTAGCCCTTACCGTGCGCACTAAGGTTGGCGATGCGAGCTCACGGACCACTGACTCGCGCCGGTCACGCTGAAGGTCTAGGCGATGAACATTGGGATCATCGGCTCAGGCAACGTCGGATCCGCTCTAGCTTCGTCCGCGGCACGCGCGGGGCACCGTGTCATCGTCAGTTCATCTGATGTCGCGGACGCCGGCGAATTGGCTCGCGCGGTTGGCGGGCAGGCGGTCCTTTCTAATGCTGAGGCCGTCGAGCAGGCGGACATCACCTTCTTGGCTGTTCCAGCGGCGGCGGTCGTTGACTTGGTCGGCGAGTTAGGTGCGGCGGCGGATGGCAAGGTGCTGGTCGACGTCACCAACCGGCCGACGCCCGATCCCGATTCGGCCTCATGCACCTCGATCGCCGAGGAGATTCAGGCGAAGGCGCCGCGGGCGCGGGTGATCAAGGCCATCAATACGGTATTTGCGGCTCGCCAGGAAGATCCGACACTCGGCGGACGAGCCGCCGACGGTTATGTTGCGGGCGACGACGAGGATGCCAAGGCGCTCGTCCTGTCATTCGTCGAGTCGATTGGCATGACTCCCTACGACGTCGGTTCGCTCGCGGTGGCGCGGACCCTCGAAGGAATGGCCTGGATACATATCTCGTTGGCGATGGCCAACCATTGGCCGTGGCAGAGCGCGTGGCGCATCGTCGGACCGAAGGGCGAGAGTTAGAGGCGAAGCAATGCACAACGGCGGATCCGAACCACCCAACACGGTAGACATCCTGGCAGCGGCGCGCTCGAACCAGGCATTTCGACGCGAGATCTTGACTGGCGCACACGACCAGGTCGTGGTCATGACCATTCCGGCGGGCGGCGAAATCGGCGACGAAGTTCATCCCGATACTGACCAAGTGCTGGTTTTCGTCAGTGGCGACGGTGAGGCCGTCCTCGACGGCGCTCGCAGCGCAATCGGCCAGAACGATCTGGTGTTCGTGCGCGCGGGGACTCGGCACAACTTTGTCAACACCGGCACCGAACCGCTCCGGCTCATCACGATTTATGCGCCGCCCGAACACAAACCGGGCACTGTTCACCAGACCAAAGCCGAGGCCGACGCCGCCGAGCACTAGGACAGGAGGTCAGGGCCCTTGAGCCAAGATCGATCAGCCGCTGTTGACCCTTCGATCATCGCGGCGGCCCGCGGCGCGAATCTCATCGGCGCGCCAACCACCGATGGCGACGACATCTGGGCTACTGCGCGCCGCCCGGCTGCCGCATTGGCACGCGCACTCGACACGCGCCTACTGCTCGCTGACGTCTCGACGCGCTCAGCGTGGACGACGCCATATGGGACGGGCGGCGTTGGCGCAGATCGCGGCGCACCTTATAGCGACGGCACCACGACCGTGTCCAAGGATGAGTTGGCCTTGCTCGGCCGCGAGCCTCTCATCAGGCAACTCGACGAGGCCGAGTCCGAAGGCGTCAACGCCGAGGTATGGCTGGCCGACAGACCGGGTGTCCTTGCGCTCGATCGGTTCCTGTCCCTGTTTCCGGTTGATGTCCTCGTCATTCCAAGACTCGATGACCCGTCGATCTTGGATCGGCTACGCGGTGACGACCTGAACGCGATTCGTGTGCGCATGGCCAACCGGTTGCTGCTGATCGCCGAACAAGACGGCTCGTTGACCATCGACAAGCCCTGAATTGCTGTTTCGGTGGTACACACCTAGCTTGGCGCCGGCGAGATTCTGCGTTTTGCTCAGCGGACGTCGGTCACCGTGACCGACCAGGGACCCGCTGGAGCGTCGACCATTACTCGCGCTCCGGGTAGCGCTCCGAGCAGCGCGGCGCCCAGCGGCGAGTCGGCCGAAATCCAACCCTGAGCTGGGTCGCCCGCGCCGGGAAACACGATCGAGAAGCGCATTGGGTGGCCGTCTCCATCGAGCACTTCGACGTCGCGACCGATTGCGACGCACGTTTCGTCGGTGATGGTGGCGGCGTCCACCACCGTACCGAGTACTTCGAGGCGGCGGGCTGCGTGGACAATGGGCAGCCTTACGACGCCGTCTTCGAGGCCCTGGCCACCCGGCGTCGCGACATCGCGTCGTAGCTTGGCCAGCTCGTCGAGCAGTTGGGCGTGCGCCTCGGCCGTCATCGGCCATTTCGGGCGTTGAGCAACATTGCTGATCATGTTCTTTGTCTCCGGTGAACGGATTCGGATGAGCGTGTTCAGCGCGCTATCAGCACGCTGAATGGCGCGGACAATGAGACGCCCCGCGACACACTGGCGTCGGCCGACCGCTCGTTAGGGTCGCGCCGGCCGACATAGACCGTGTCGTAGGCGCCTTCACTCGCGACGCGGCTGATCTCGTCGACTGCGCTGGCACTCACACGGACGTGCATGCGTGGCTCGAGGCCGTACTCGCGCAGAAAGCGAAGCGCGTGGCCTGGCGCGTCGATGATGGGCGGCAGCACCGTCACGACACCAATTTCGGCCTCGCTCCATGTGGCAGCATCCGCCGCTTGCTGGAGCGCCCAGAAGGATTGCTCGGTGCCGTCGAAGGCAACGAGGACTCGTCTCTTGTTCAAGGCAACCTCCGTTTCGGTGCAAGCAGTAATGAGTCAGGTCGAAGGTAGGAGCCGCATCGGGAAACGGATGGGGAAATGTGTGAACGAGCTGTTAATAAGCTGCTTCCAGGCTGCTCAATCTCGGCCCTCGGCCCGAAGCGTGAGGGAGCCGCCGCCGGGCTCCAACATGCGACACGCCCGCGCAGACAGCCGCGCAGAGGGACGCTACTGCCGGCAGGGGCCCGGTTGTAGCTGCTCGCTCCTACGCGCGGCTGGCAGTAGCTTGTCCGAGCTGTGTATTAAAGCTCGAGATCCCGCGGCGATCCCAGCGACTCAGCTCCGTCCGGCGTCAGCTACCTAGGGCCTCGGTGGCGCGCAAGGACTCGGCCAGCACCGACGCTGGCCAGAGTGGCGGCCACGATGGCGATCAGGATCATCACGCCCGCCTCGGCGAACACCTCGATCGCCAAGCTGTCGAGGCGATGAGCGTGACGGTTCCAAAGCGCTACCGTCAGCGCAGGTGTGAGCAGCCACGTCGCGATCAGCGTCGATCGAGACATGACGAAGTCGGCCGTCGAGTGCCCAGGAATTGGGCCACGGAGCACACCGCTGGCAAGCACGAAGCTGACGAAGATGAACTGACCTAAAGCCGCGCCGATTGCCAGCGCAATCACCGGCGACAGCTCGAGATCAGCAACGACGAGCGCACTAGCGAGACCATTGGCCGTAAGGCCGAGCCATAGCCCTGAGGCGGTAGCAAGCAGCACCACTACAGCGCCGCGGAAACCAGTGGAGTCGGTCGTCATCGGCGACTCGAGGCAGGTTCGCCGTATTCGTCGGCTGTGCCCGCGAGCGATGAGCTCGCGAACGGAAGCCCGAGGCCATCGACGCCGTCGTCGGCCAGGTCAGCTTCGTAGGTGCACAGGCATGGGCCGCCTTGGGCGCAGCCGATACAGCAATAGGCTTCATCCATCCGGTAGACCGGACGTCCGGTGATGATGCCCTCGCACGAGGCGCAGTGGCCTCGACGGGGGCTGGTGTATGCGCGCATGGTCAGACTCCTTGGAGCTATCGGACTAGGGGTAGAGGCCGCGTAGGCGAGTTGCCTCGGCGACGCGTTCGACGGCGAGGCTTTGTGCAGCCAGCCGCAGGGGGATGTCGTCGTTCTTGGCACGGGTCCAGACCGCGTCGGCCGCCGTCAGCATCTGGCGCTCGAGTCGTTCGTTGACCTCGTCGAGAGTCCAGGCAAGCGCGGCGCGGTTCTGCGCCCACTCGAAGTAGCTGACGATGACGCCACCGGCGTTAGCCAGGATGTCGGGGATGACGGTCACGCCGTTCGCCCGAAGGATCGGATCGGCCGACGGATGTGTCGGCCCATTGGCACCTTCAGCCAGGATCCGCGCGCGCACGTTGCCGGCGTTGGCCGAGCTGATCTGGTTCTCCAGCGCGGCAAGCACGAGCACGTCGACCTCCAGCCCGAACAGCGTTTCGTTGTCGATCGGCTGCGTGCCTGGTGCACCCGCGACGCTGCCGTTCGCGCGGAAGCGCTTGGCCAGTTCCGCGACATCGAGTCCGTCGCTGTTGAAGACACCGCCCGCCACGTCGGTGATCGCGACAATGCGCACGCCGCGCCGATCTAGCAGTCGCGCGGTCGCCTCGCCGACGTTGCCGAAGCCCTGCATTGCGGCAGTCGAGCCGCGCAGGGTGATACCGCGGCGGCGCGCGGCATGCTCGATCGCGTACACGATGCCCTGCCCGGTCGCGTCGGCGCGCCCGACTGAGCCGCCGATCTCGACCGGCTTGCCGGTCACGACAGCGGGCACCGAATAGCCCTTGTGCATGGAGATTGTGTCCATGAACCAGGCCATGACCTGTGCATTTGTGCCCACGTCAGGGGCCGGGATGTCAGAGACAGGCCCGACCATCGGCGCGAGCTCGCTCGCGAAACGGCGCGTCACCGCCTCGAGTTCGCGCGGGCTGAGTCGTGTCGGATCCACGCCGACACCGCCCTTGGCGCCGCCGAAAGGCACGTCGACGAGAGCCGACTTCCAAGTCATCCACATTGCCAGCGCCCGGACTTCATCAAGGTCCGTGTCGGGGTGATAGCGCAAGCCGCCCTTGGCCGGGCCACGCGCAGTGTTGTGCTGGACGCGGTAGCCCTCGAAGACGCCGACAGTGCCGTCGTCGAGCTTCACCGGAAAGCGCGCTGTGTATTCGCGCTGCGCGGTGCCGAGGACGGCTCGTAGCCCAGGGTCAAGTTTGATGTGGTCGGCTGCGGCGTTGAACTGTTCGATCGCTGCGTCCAACGCGCGCTGGCCACGGGTGTGCGAGGCGCTCGCGTGGCGGAGTGCAATCGTCATTACCGAGGGTCCCCTTTGCGTCGCATGAGTCGGCTTCTAGGGTCCACGCGGCCGGTGATAGAGCGGCTAGACGCGCATGAACGGGACGTGAAAACCAGCCCTGCTCCGGTTCGGGCGCCCGAGTCAATTTGGTGGACGGAGGGCTCGGCCGATGGGTGCTAGCGGGCGCTCGGTCCTACCCAGTGACCATCTCGGTAGACATACCAGGTCATGCCGAGCTCAGGAACTTGAGAGACGTGCACGGCCGCAGCCGGATAGTCGTGGCGCAACACCTCTTCGAGCGCCGCTGGCGTACAGCCGCCGCGGGCGAGAAGCCTCTCAACGTGATCCCGGAAGGCCGTGTCGTCAGCGGGGTAGATGAGGATCGTCGGCGGTCCCGCATCCATCCATCGGAGCCTACTCCGTTGTTATGGAATCGCAAGGTCGCCAAGGGCTTCGGTCGGGCTCAGGCGTGCGACAGACAGCCGCCCGAGCGCGCGGAACATGGCAAGCCTGAGCAGAGCCGAGGCAACCGAGAGCGCTCGAACTCGAGGATCTAACTGCCATTGATTGCCGTCGCGACTTCGCGCGGCCGCCGGATCGTCGCCTCCCGCCACCAACGAGAAGCCCGGCAGATCGAACTGACCGACGACAAGACGGTGGCCGCGATCGTGGAAGCCCTCGGCTGTTCAGCCGGCGATCAATAGTCGACGCCCGCTGTCTACGGCGGACGTAGAGTGGCTGGAATGGTGGATGGGTTTATCCGAATGAACATTCTGCGGCGCGCGCCCCGGGCCAAGGAACGGGCGTGACGAGACAGTTCGTCAGCCTCGACAAACGAGGAACGCCGGCGCTCGACCGCCGTCGTGGTGGCCGCGCGACGGAACGCATGGTTGCCGCGACTGCAATCGGTCTCGCTGCAGCCTTCGTGGCCCTCGCCCTGTTGTCGATCGTCCTTACCGACAATGCACTCGGCGCGTGGGTGCCTGTCCATCTGCTCCTGGCCGGCGCCGCGACCACCGCCATCGCCGGTCTGATGCCGTTCTTCAGCGCAGCCATCACGAACGCGCCCGCGGCGCCCGGTTGGCTGCGCTTCGGCGCAGTCATCGCCGTCGCGCTGGGCGCGCTGCTCGTCGTTGGCGGAAGGATCGTCTCGCCCGGCTTGGTTGGCGGCAACTCGTGGCTGGCAGGTGTCGGCGGCATGGTCTTCATCGTTGGACTCGCACTCGTAGGCGCTGCAACGTTGGTGCCGCTGCGGCTGGCGATCGGCAGTCGACGCACTTTCTTCGGCTTGGTGTACGGGATGGCTCTGGTCAACGTGATCTGCGGCGCAACGCTGGCGAGTCTGCTTCTGCTCGGCTGGTTGCCCGCGCTCCAAGATTGGCCGGCGCTGAAACCCGCGCACGCCTGGCTCAATGTCTTCGGCTTTGTGTCGTTGGTCATCGCAGGAACGCTGCTGCACCTCCTGCCGACTGTCGTTGGGACGCGGATCAGGGACACGCCGGCCTCGATCGTCGCGTGCGTGGCCGTAGCAGCTGGTCCACCTGTCGCCGCACTCGGCTTCATCACCAACGTCGACGTTCTCGCACAAATGGGTGCAGCAACGCTCGTTTGCGGCGCGATTGCGCTGGCGATCTACACGGGCGATGTCATCCATCGGCGCGCGCGCTGGACGACGGACGCGAACTGGCACCTGTTTTCGACGACGTCGCTCGCCGCTGGCGTTGCTTGGTTCCTGATTGGCTCGTTGATTGCCGCTTGGAGCGTATTTATGGGCGGCGCCACGACCAGCGCCTGGCAACTGGCCCCACTCATCGCGCCCGTGCTCGTCGGCTGGGTTGGACAGGTCTTGGCAGGTGCGTGGACGCACCTCGTGCCGGCGGTCGGGCCGGGTCTTGCCCAGCGCCACGCTCGACAGCGCCAGATACTCGGTCGGGGCGTGATGGTCCGGCTCGCGCTGTTGAATGTCGGCGTCACGTTGATGGTGATTGGGAACCTCGGGATCCCCATGCTGCTCGCTGTAGGTGGCGCAGCCGTTCTCGCGGCCGCGGTCGGCGCCATGCTGTTGCTTGGCCTGGCCCTCGCCCAGCACGATGAGCCAGCGCTCGCCCATCCGATGGGTTGAGCGGGGGTGCACGTCGGACCGCATCCTGACCTAACCCGGGGTTGCGTTGACGGATGCGCCTCAGGGCGTGCAATCTGGTCACGCGTCCCAGTGGCGCGCGGACCCCGGTCGCATCAGACGGCAACGGCAGTGATGGACACTCAGAACGGCATTGCTCAGCGTTCACTCAGCGCATAGACACGGGAGGCCTAATGCGGGTCATCGTCGCTTACGACGCATCCGATGAGGCGGACCAAGCGCTCGCCCTCGTTACGCGGGTGCCGTGGCCGAAAGGCTCAGAGATTGATGTGCTGACCGTTGTCGAGCCGACCGTTACACGGATGCCAAGCGCGCCGGTCCCGACGTTCGTCGATTCGAGGCTAGACGAATTGATCGCGTCGCAACTCGAAGAGAGCACTAACCGCGCTGCCGAACGCCTGCGCGACTCCGGCCTATCAGCCGAGGCAACCCTCGCCTGGGGGCGGCCAGCTACCGTCCTCACCGATGCCGTTCTAGCGACCCAGGCCGACCTCGTCGTCGTCGGGTCGCGAGGACGAGGCGCAATCGCTTCGCTCGTTCTCGGGTCGGTTTCGGCTGAGCTTGTCGACCATGCCGCTTGCCCGGTTCTGGTTGCCCGAGGCAGCGACATGAAGCGAGTGCTTGTGGCGACGGACGGTTCGAGCACCGCCGCTCTCGCGCTACAGGTAATAGGGCAGTGGCCGATCTTTAATCAGTCCGAGGCGCGCGTGTTAAGTGTGGCCGACGTTCCGCGGCCGCTGACGCTCGACGTCGCGCCAGAATCGCAGATGGCACTCGATGCTTGGTCTCACGACCTCGCCGAGACCGAACGGCAGCATCGCGAGATTGCGGCCAGAGCCGCGGAGCAGCTCTCGGCCGCGGGCCGTAAGGGTGAACCGACCGTACGAACCGGTGATGCCGCAGCCGAGATCATCGAGGAGGCTAGGTCTTGGAAAGCGGACCTGATCGTGGTGGGTTCGCGCGGACAGACTGGCCTGCAACGTTTGTTGCTTGGCAGCGTGGCCCGCAACGTGCTCCTCGGAGCGGACGCCTCAGTGCTCGTCGTTCGCCAAGGTTCGCTCGACAACGAGCCCCGACACGGGCGTCACTGTTGACTGGAGTGCCACGAACGCCCCGGCAACGACATTGAACTCTGACTTCCGGGCCGGCAATCCACCGGACATCGCGGTGCTTCCGAACTTGGGACTTATGCAGCAGCTGGCGCGCCAGGGCAAGCTCGTCGCCCTGAACAATGTCCTCGACATGAGCCAGGTTCAAGCGGATTACGCGCCAGCGTGGCTCGATTTGGGCAGCGTCGATGGATCCCTTTACGGCATCTTCTACAAAGTCGCCGACAAGTCCACCGTGTGGTACGACCCTGCGGCATTCGCCGCCGCGCATTACGAGGTTCCAACCGATTGGGATGCGCTGGGCGCGCTGGCTGACGAGATGGTCGCCGACGGCAAGACGCCTTTCTCGATCGCCGCGGGTGGCGGGCCTGCGAATGGCTGGGCGTTGACCGACTGGATCTCGGAGATCGTGCTCAACAACTGTGGCGCCGGCCAATACGACGACTGGGTGGCCGCCCGCATTCCGTGGACGGAGCCCTGCATCAGGGGGTTCGTTCGACAGGTTCGACAAGCTCGTGACCGCGGACAACTACGTGCTCGGCGGGACTGCGGGCGTGCTGACGGCCTCGGATTCGGAGGGCATGTATCCCCTGTACACGGATCCACCGACTGCATACATGGACTACATGGCGTCGTTTGCGCAGGCGTTCATCGCGTCGAAGTATCCCGATGAGGTACCCGGCACCGATTACGCCTTCTTTCCGTTCCCCACCATTGACGCGGACAACGCCGGAAGCCTGACCGTGGGTGCCGATATCGTGACGATGGTCAAGGACACGCCAAACGCGCGCGCCTTCATGAGCTACCTCGCGGGCGCAAAGGCACAGGAGGCGTGGATCCGGCTGGGTGGCTTCACATCTGTGAATCGGAGCGTCTCTCCGGACGCCTACGGCGATCCGGTAGCACGAGCCATAGCGGCGCACCTTGCCGGCGCCAAGGTCACGCGCTTTGGGGCTGGAGACTTGATGCCGGCCGCGGTCCAGGGCGCGTGGTGGCAGGCCATGCTCGAACTCGTTGCCGACCCTGGTCAGCTCGATTCGAAGCTCGAGTCGCTAACTTCGATGGCCGCAGCCGCTGCACCGAGCCAATGAGGCGCACTCCGAGGTAGGGCGATTGTGGACCTACGGAGAGCTCGGTTCCGTACTCGGGCCAGTGGTTCCCCGCGTTGTGATTGGCGTGCAACGCGCCTTTACTGACAGGACGGCCGCGAATGTGGGCCGACCAGACTAGATGGGATCAGAGGGAATACAAGCGCGATGCGCACACGCCGGGCAGTCGTTTCAGCAGTCACCTTTGCAGCGGTGCTGCTCGCGCTGGTCTCCAGCACGATCCTTGCCGCCTCAGGCCCAGCGGCGCTGCTCACGTCGCGGCCCGATGTCGCGATCCGGTCCACGGGCGTATCGAGCTCTTATGGCACGCTCCACCGCATTGGTCGCTGGGTCGGCACGGAGGTTCGCAGCATCAGCCCACGGCAGCAGGTTCTCTCGCGCGAATTCGCGGGCGCCGCGCCACGGGGCACCAAATACCTGTTCCAGGTCAAGGTCACCAATCACGGCGCGACGGATCGGCTCGTGATCGAGGCCCGCGGCACGGACACCTGGGCCGCGCACTACTTCGCCGGCAAAAACGATGTCACCGCCGCTGTTCGCAGTGGCACGTTCCGAACGCCGCTGCTGGCACGTGGCGAGAGCTTCGTCCTGCAGCTCACGGCGCGCCTGGGCAGGCCGGGGACGTCGATGGCCGAGCAGATCAGCGCGACGCCGGACGCAGTCGCCGGCACAGGCGACTCGGTGAGCCTGAGGCTGGCGTACAGCAACTGCGGCTGCTGATCCGGAAAGAATCGCGACCCGCAAGACCCGGTCTCAGAGACCGGGTCCTTTCTTTGCCACGGGCTTGCGCCGCGGCCGAACCGCCGCTACACTTAACAATGATGTTAAATGTCGTGGATGGCAACAGAGGCCTGCAGCTTGACCTGGTGTTCGGCGCGCTGGCCGACGAGACGCGTCGCTCGATCATCGAGCGACTCGCGAAAGGGGAGGCCACTGTCACGGAGCTGGCCGCCCCTTTCGACATAAGCCTTCCGGCGATATCCCGGCATTTGAAGGTACTCGAAAGGGCGTCACTCATTACACGAAGCCGGCACGGCAAATGGAGGAGCGCGCGACTCTCGCCCGCCTCGCTCGAAACCGCGTCGGCGTGGATCTCACGCTACGAACGCATTTGGACCGAAACGTTCGATCGACTCGACGAGCACCTCGCTCGCATGCCAACAGATGACAGGAGAGGAAAGCGATGACCACGACCACGGCTCCACAGGTGGCCCTGACCCGCGTCTTCAACGCTCCACGAGCGCTCGTGTACCGCGCGTTCACTGACCCAGAGCAGTTGGCGTCGTTCTGGGGACCTCATGGAAACAAGATCGACCAGGTCGAAATGGATATTCGCCCCGCCGGCCGGATCAGCTGGCACGAGACTTTTCCGGCAGATCCGGAGATCTGGACGAACGGCTGGATCGATCTCACAGAGGTCGTCGACGGCGAAGTGCTCGACGGCATCATGCATATCACCGGACATCTGCCCGGCAACTTCCAGCCCTTCGAAACGCGCATGCGCCTCGAGTTCCACGACGAGCCGGAGGGCCAGACTCGGATCGAAGTAAGTCAGTGGCTGCCGGAGCACCTCGCGGCGCCGACTATCAATGGCTGGGGCGAGCAGTTCGAGAAGTTGGGGACTACGCTCGGTCTGTGAAGTTCGGAATCGTCATCTCGTACGGGTCGGCGCGGGACTACGTCGATCTAGCGCGTGAGGCCGAACTGGAAGGTTGGGACGGCGTCTTTGCCTGGGACGACATATCTGTCGACCGCGGCACCGTCTGGGACCCATGGGTTGTGCTCGGTGGCATGGCCGCCGTCACTGAACGCATCACGCTCGGCGCGATGGTCTTCTCGCTCGCCCGCCGCCGGCCATGGAAGGTGGCTCGCGAGTCGATCACGATCGACAACCTGTCCAATGGGCGGTTCGTGCTGCCCGTTGGACTGGGCGGCACCTGGGATGGCGGCTACGCGCGCGTCAGCACGGACGATCCGTCGCGGAAGGTGCGCGCCGAGAAGCTCGACGAGTGCCTTGAGATTCTCGATCTGTGCTGGTCGGGCGAAACGGTCAGCTTCCAGGGCAACCATTACTGGATGAAGGACCTCGTCTTCGACCGACCCACCCAACGGCCGCGGATCCCGGTATGGCCGGTCGGCGCCTGGCCGTATCCAAAGTCATTGGCGCGGGCCGCGCGCTGGGACGGCATCATCGTCTCCGACCGAACCGGGGGAGAAGACCAGGAGCTGACGCCTGAGGCCGTGGCGAATGTGGCCAGCTGGATGACGGAGCATCGATCCGATCCGGGACGATTCGACATCGTCACGGAGGGAGTGACGACGGGGAGCGATAGGGCTGCCGATCGCGCACAAGTGGAGCCGCTCGCCGAAGCCGGTGCCACGTGGTTCATCGAGAGCCGCTGGGAGGAAGACCAGAGCGCCGAGACGCTGCGCCAGCGCATTCGCCAGGGGCCGCCAAGGCTTTAGCTCCTAGCCGGTCGCCTCGGGCGTGAAGACCACGCAGCAGTAGCCCGGTTGCGAGTCGAGATGCGGCTCGTAGTGCTCCTCGCCCGCGGGGAACCCGTCCAGGATGCCTTTGGCGAGCGCCAGGTTCGTAGCGCACACAAGCGGCCGGTGCTCGTCGACGAGCGCGTCAAATGGGCAGTTGCGCAACCTGATCGTGCCGTTGTCGTCGACCGGCTCGTAGCCGGCGCCCTCCAGCACCTCGACTAGCGACCCAGCCGCGGCCATCTGCGCGCCCGCGCCGTGCGCCGCCTCGATCAGCTCGATCGGCGGTGTTCCGTCACCAATGCGCTGCAACGCCGCGGCGAATAGATCGGCGGCGAGGTCGTAGTGACGCGGCGGCAGGGTGACCGCGAACTCGCGCTCCGCTCGCGTGTAGACGCGCGCCGGACGGCCGGCTCCCGGACCGGTGCGTCCGGTCAGGCGTTGATAGCCGGCGTCGAGAAGGCCGGCTTCGGCGAGTCGTTCGAGATGAAACGCGGCCAGGGGTCGCGTGATGCCCAGCGACCGCGCAGCTTCCTGGCGTCCAACTGGGTGGTTCTGATCGCAAACCCAGTCGTACAGGCGCCGGCGTACAGGCTCGTCGAGCAACGCGACCGCGGCCAGATCCTGATCGCTGGCGACAAGCGGTGTCATTTGACCCTGAGTCTATCACACATCGCCACTGTCATTAGAGTTGACGGCTGGGCAATGGCGGTGTATCAATAGCGCAGGCTAGTGAAAGAAGTTGGAGCTCAATCTAATGGTCGCAACACACGAACACGTCGAACGCGGGACAGGCAACGGCGTCGCTCCGCTCGGCCAGCTGCTGGGCGACACGCCGTCGCGCGTCATAACTGAATCGGATCGAGTTCGCTTCGAGGACTACGCAGCCGAAATCCTCGCGGCACTCGGCATGGACCTGAATACACCTGGCACCGTCGACACCCCGCGCCGTTTTGTCCAAGCCCTCTTTGATGCTACGGACGGCTATGACGGCGACCCCAAGCTGGTCACCACCTTCCCGACCGAGTGCCACGGTGACTCGAGCTGCGATCTTGCCCAGATCGTCGAGGGCCCGATCCCATTTTTCGCATTGTGCGAGCACCACGCACTGCCGTTCTACGGCGAGGCATACGTCGGCTATGTCGCTCACGAGCACATCATCGGCATCAGCAAGCTGACCCGGCTCGTACGCGTGCTGACCCGGCGCTTTGGCGTCCAGGAGCGCATGACGCACGCCATCGCTCAGTCGCTCGAGGACCTGCTGAGCGCTCACGGTGTAGCCGTGTACATGCGCGCGCATCACCTGTGCACTCAGATGCGCGGCGTGCGCGAGGACGCGGTGATGACCCGCACGAGCGGCTACCGCGGCGTCTACGAGCACGATCCCAACCTGCGCGCCGAGTTCTTCCGACTGGCCGGCATCGGCGCATGACGGAAACGGCGCTGCGTCCTTTACTGGGCACCGATTTTGGGCACGGGACCGCCCGCGTCGCGCAACTGCCTGCGGGGCTGCGCGAACGTTACGGCAGCGATCTCGTGATTCCCTTGGCTCAAGGCCGGCCGACGGTCGTGGCCAACTTCGTCACGACGCTCGACGGGGTGGTCGCCTTCGACCCCCGCGCGGGACTGGGCGGCAGTGCCGTCAGCGGTCACTTCGAGCCCGACCGGTTCGTGATGGGCCTGCTGCGGGCCGTCTCGGACGGTGTGTTGGTCGGGGCGGGCACCGTCCGGAGCGATAGCCGCGGTCGCTGGGTGGCCGCGTCCGTTCATCCTGGCTCGGCCGCGGACACTGCCGCGCTGCGGGCGGACCTGGGCCTCGCGCCAAACCCGACGACGATCGTCGTGAGCGGCAGCGGCGATCTGGACCCCGGTCATCCCGGATTGTCAGATGCACAGATCCCTGCCGTGCTGGTTACCAGCTCGCGCGGCCTCGCACGCCTCACTACGAAGTCGTTCGGTGCGCACGTCGAGCTGGTTGCCGCGGGCGACGACCGGGTCGAACCCCGGCAACTCATCGACGTGCTTCGCGCGCGCGGCTTCCAACTCGTCCTGTGCGAGGGCGGACCGCATCTCATCGGCGATCTGACTGGCGCGCAACTGCTTGACGAGTTGTTCCTGACTACCGCGCCGCAGTTGGCCGGTCATGAGCGCGGCGACAGCCGGCTCTCTCTGGTCGAGGGCCGTGCCTTCTCCGTCGACGAAGCGCCGTGGGCCGACCTCGTCGACCTGCGTGTCGCCGGCAACCATCTTTTCAGCAGATACCGATTTGGAGGCAAAAAGCAATGAACGCTGCACGGCAGGTGGTCATCGTCGGCGCGGGGCTTGCTGGCGCGAACGCCGCGTTTGCCCTGCGCGACGAGGGCTTCGAGGGCCGCATCGTGATCGTCGGTGACGAGAACGAAATGCCCTATGAGCGCCCGCCGCTGTCCAAGTCGTACTTACGTGGCGAGGACCCGATTGAGAAGGCGCACGTCCGACCAGAATCCGATTACCAGACGAACCAGATCGAACTGCTCCGCGGGCATAGCGCGCTGAGCCTCGATCTCCCTGCACCTCGCGTGGCAACGACTGCCGGCTACTTCGCGTACGACGCGTTGGTCATCGCCACGGGAGCTGAGCCGCGCCGACTCGGGGTTCCGGGAGCGGACCTCGATGGCGTGCACTACCTCAGAACCCGACTCGATGCGGACAGGCTCCGCGCGGCCGCCGCCAACGCGAACAACATCGTGGTCGTTGGCGGCGGCTGGCTCGGCTCGGAAGTGGCCGCATCGCTGCGTCAGCTCGAGCGGCCCGTGACGTTCCTGGTCAGCAGGCCGCGGCCGCTCGAGCCCGTCCTTGGCTCGGAGGTGGCGCAGGTCTATCGCCAGGTCCACGAAGAGCATGCCGTCCACTTCGTCGTCGGCAGGGTCACCGCGCTTCGCGGCACCGAGCGCGTCGAGCAGGTCGAGACCGACGCAGGCGAACGCCTGGCAGCTGATCTGGTGGTCGTAGGAGTGGGTGCCGCTCCACGCATTGCCCTGGCTGAAGCCGCAGGTCTGCGGCTGCGCCACGGCGCCATCGAAGTGGACGAGTTGCTACGCACCAGCGCGCCCGACGTCTACGCGATCGGCGACGTCGCCTCGGCGTGGAATCCTCGTTACGGCCGGCCGATCCGCGTGGAGCACTGGGACAACGCGATCAACCAGGGCAAGGCCGTGGCGGCGACGATCCTCGGCCGCGGCAAGCCTTACGACCGCGTTCCGTACCTGTACTCGGACCAGTACGACCTTGGCATGGAGTACCGCGGCTTCGCCCCCGAGTGGGACGACCTCGTGATCCGGGGCGACCTTGAGCGTCGTGAGTTCCACGCGTTCTGGCTGGCGGGCGGCCAAATCGCGGCAGCCATGAACGTCAACCTGTGGGAGGACGGCGACGTTCTCCAGGCGCTCGTCGAATCCGGCCGGCCCGTCGATCTGCGCGTTCTGGCCGACGTCGACGCGCCCCTCGCGCAGGCAGCATGACACCACGAAAACGGTCCCGCCCGTGACCTCCCGGCATTCCGTGTCACTGGGAGCGTCGCGATGCGCAGACAGCCCGAAGTCTCGGAAGGCGCGATGATCACCGGGTGCGACGCCTCGTCACGGTCTGTTGCCTGCTGATCATCGCGGCCACTGCATTTCCGGCCCAGACTCGTGCCGCTGACGACAGCGGTGTCAACTCGCTCGGTCTCGACGCGTCCTACGACGTAAACGCGACCTTCGACTGGCGCGGTGGCAAAGCTGACGTCAGGACTATAGCCACGGTCAACGGCAGCAAGCCGTGGTCGAGCAGCGCGCTCGCGTTCAATCTTCAGATCCTGCGAATCGGTCATGCGCAGCTGACGACCGCGACCGTTGACGGGGCACCCGTCGTCGCCCAGACCGACGATCAGACGATCATCGTCCCGCTCGATCCGCCGTTGGCGCCCGGTGGCTCCATCGAAGTCGAGCTCGACTACACGGCCACGATGACGAATTCGCCAAATCCCAACGGTGACAACTGGGGATTTGCGGCGACGGGCGCATACCTGACCGGCTATCGCTGGATCCCGTGGCTGAGCAAGCCGACGAAGTTCGATCGGCCCAGCGTCGGCGATCCGTACGTGACCGCGAACGCGAGCGACGTAAAGGTCGCCATCACAGCGGACCCGTCACTGATCTTCGCCACCTCCGGTGTGCAGACCGCGAGCGACGGCAGCACCCGCCACTACGAAGCGCACAACGTCCGCGACTTCAACTTCGCCGCAAGTCCCTTCTACCGCACTGCCAGCCGCACCGTCCGTGGCATCAACGTCACCGTCTTCTACAACTCGTTGGATGCCGGCGTGATGCTCGACGTCACGTCCCGCGCCATCAATGACTACAGCGATAAGGTCGGTGCCTACGCCTACCCAACGCTGAACATTGCCGAAACGGGACCGTGGGCGAGCATCGAATCACCGGGCCTGTCCTGGGTCGCCGACAACGTTCCCGGCCACCTGTTGGCCTGGACCACGGCACACGAGGTCGCTCACGAGTGGTTCTACGCCGCAGTCGGGAACGACCAGGCACTCGAGCCGTTCGCCGACGAAGCGCTCGTTGACTTCATGGCGCGCAACCTGCTCAACCGCTTTGTGCCGTCGCAATGCCCCGCGGGCTGGCTGGACTCGACGATCTACGAGCTCGGCGACTGCTATCCGTGGGTCATCTACGTGCAGGGCAACCTGTGGCTGAAGGCGTACCGCGACCAGGTCGGCTCCGCGACGTTCTGGCGCGGGGTGGCCGACTACTACGCCGAGAACAAGTTCGGCATAGGAGGCACGCTCAAGCTGCTGAACGCCCTCGACGCTGCGGCAGGCAAACCGCAACTGCACGAGCGATTCCCCAGCCTGTATGCGGTGCCGGTGCCGTGTCTACCGTTCGGGTAGCGGACCCTCGTTCAAACCGCTGCCCAGGTTGGCGTTAATCGCAACCTCGTGCTCGCGCAGGTGCAGGGCCAAATCACCGATCGTCTTGAACACGACGAGCAACGCCACCAGGGCAACGGGCTGGCCCAGGAAGATGACGAAGAAAGCGCCCATGACGATCGTGACGTGCAGGATGAACAGCCGGCCGTATGGCTGGAACATCTGCTGAGACGGTGTCGTCCGCTCGTACTCGTGGCGGCCAAGGTAGTTGACGACGAAGCTCGTGCCGTGGCTGAGGAATAGCACAACGGCCATCAACACGACGGCCTGACCATCGATGTATGAGTGGCTCGAGCCCGGCACGTCGAAAACGTCGAATGAGAAACCGCTGGTAATGCTTGAGAAGGCCGTCAGGAACAAGACGAAGACGCCGTGCACCAGCCAGAAGACGCCGTAATGGACAACGAAAAATCCAGCGAGCGGCAGTGATCTGGCCGCCCGCCAGTGTGGATCCACGCCACGGCCGGCCAGGAGAATCTTGGGGACGTTGATCACGCCAATGACACCGTTCTCGAGCCAGTAGGCGATGAGCACCATCGCCACGCTCCAGCCAAGCCAGAGCACGCCGACGAGCGGCACGAGATTGGCCACCACCAGTGCCCCCGCGGAGAGCGGGGTGGCCCTGACGAGCTGGATCGCACGTGCGATCCAGCTCTGGCTCAGCGGCGCCTCAGTCGGCTGATCCAGCGAGCCGTCTCAGAACTGCCGGGAGGATGCCGCCCTGGCGGTAATAGTCGAGCTCAACCGGTCCATCGATTCGGCTGATCACCTCGATCTTGCGCTCGCCCTTGTCGTCGCGGACGCGGAGGGTCACTGTCTGGCGCGCGGTCAGGCCTTGCGACAGACCGAGCACGTCGTACTGCTCCTTGCCGGTGAGTCCGAGCGACGCCGCGTTCTGGCCGGGCTTGAACTGGAGTGGCAGTACCCCCATGCCGACGAGGTTGGAACGATGGATGCGCTCGTAGCTCTCGGCAAGAACCGCTTTGACGCCGAGCAGCGTCGTGCCCTTGGCCGCCCAGTCACGCGATGAGCCACTGCCGTATTCACGGCCGCAGATCACCAAGAGGGGAGTGCCCTCCTGCTGGTACCGCATCGCGGCGTCGTAGATGAACATCTCGTCGCCGCTCGGCTGATGGGTCGTGTACGGCCCTTCCTTGGCCGTCAGCCCGTTGCGCAGGCGGATGTTGCCGAAGGTGCCGCGCATCATCACCTCGTGATGGCCGCGCCGCGCGCCATAGCTGTTGAATTCGAGCGGTGCCACGCCGTGTTCCTGGAGCCACTGGCCGGCCGGGCTCCAGGCCGGGATCGATCCGGCCGGGGAGATGTGGTCGGTCGTGACGGAGTCGCCCAGGACAGCAAGGACGCGCGCGCCCTCGATGTCCTCGACTGGCGCAGGCGCGCGCGTGATCCCGTCGAGGAACGGCGGCCGCGCGACGTAGGTCGATTTCTCGTCCCAGTCGTACCGGCTGCTGCCAACCGGAACTGGCAATGAACGCCACAGCTCGTCGCCGTCGAACACGGATGAGTAGATGGTCTTGAAGATGTCGGGCGACACGGCACTGGCGACCGTGTCACGGACCTCTTCAGGGCTTGGCCAGATGTCGGCCATGTACACCGGCTTGCCGTCGCTGCCGGTGCCCAGTGGTTCGCTGAGCAGGTCAGTTTCGACAGTCCCGGCCAGCGCGAAGGCGACGACGAGTGGCGGTGACGCGAGGTATGAGGCTCTGGCCAGCGGATGGATGCGGCCCTCGAAATTGCGATTGCCCGAGAGCACGGCCGCGACGACGAGCTCATTGCTCTCAATCGCTTGGGCGACCGGCGCATCGAGGGGGCCGGAGTTGCCGATGCACGTCGTGCAGCCGTAACCCACGACACCAAAGCCAAGGTCCTCGAGCGGCTTGAGCAGGTTGGCGCGGCGCAGGTATTCAGTGACCGCCCTGGACCCTGGAGCCATGCTCGTCTTGACCGTCGGCTTGACCGACAGACCACGTTCAAGAGCGTTTCGCGCGAGCAGAGCAGCTCCGACCATCACAGACGGGTTGCTGGTGTTGGTGCACGAGGTAATTGCCGCGATTGCCACGGAGCCGTGGTCCACGGTCACGTTCTCAACGGTTGTCGGCTTTCGATCGGCCGTCTGAGGGTACGCCGTCCGAAAGTTGTCCCTGAGGTCAGGCAGGCGCACCTTGTCCTGTGGCCGTCGCGGTCCGGCGACGGTCGGCTCAATGGTCGACAGGTCGAGCTCGAGCGTCTCGTCGAAATCGGGGCCTGGACCCGGCTCGCGCCAGAAGCCGTTCGCCTTGGTGTATGCCTCGACGAGTGCCACCTGCTCGTTTGATCGGCCGGTCTGGCGCAGATAGGCGAGCGTCTGGTCGTCGATCGGGAACAGCGCCGCCGTCGCGCCGTACTCGGGCGACATGTTCGAGATGGTTGCCCTGTCGGCTAGCGCCAGCGCGGCGAGGCCGTCGCCCGCGAACTCGACAAAGGAGCCAACCACGCCGTGCGCGCGCAGCATGTTCGAGATAACGAGCACAAGGTCAGTCGCCGTCGAGCCACGCGGCAGGTCGCCGAAGAGGCGGACGCCAATCACCCGCGGCATGGGCTGGTATAGCGGCTGGCCCAGGAGCACTGCCTCAGCCTCGATGCCACCCACGCCATAGCCCAGGACGCCGAGGCCGTTGACCATTGTGGTGTGCGAGTCCGTGCCGACCAACGTGTCAGGGAAAGCGATGGTTTCGCCGGAGCCATCGTCCCGGCCGCAGATGACCTGGGCCAGGTATTCGAGGTTGACCTGGTGGACGATGCCGGTGCCCGGCGGAACTACGCGCAGGCCCGCGAACGCGCTCTGCGCCCAGCGCAGCAGCTGGTAGCGCTCGCCGTTGCGCTCGTACTCGCGCTCGACGTTGAACGCGAATGCGTCCGGTGTGCGGAAGCGATCGACCTGGACTGAGTGGTCGATTACCAGATCTGCCGGGACGAGCGGTTCGACGAGGGCCGGGTCGCCGCCAATATCGGCCATCGCGTCGCGCAGCGCGGCCAGATCGACAACCGCGGGCACGCCTGTGAAGTCCTGCATGAGGACGCGGGCGGGCATGAACGGGATTTCCGCCTCGATCGCAGCCTTTGGCTTCCACGAGGCAAGCGTCGTGCACTCGTTCTCGCGCACGGGGCCGCGGCCCGCGTTACGAAGCGTGTTCTCGAGCAGCACCTTGACCGTCATCGGCATGCGCGCGAGATCCGTCGCGCCGCTCCTGTCCAGACGGTAGTAGGTGTACTCGCGCTCGCCGACGCGCAGCTTTGCGCGCGCGGAAAACGGATCGGGAGTAGTGACCGGAGTGGTCATGAGTGCCAGGCCTCCTGGTCCCCGCAAGCGTTTGGCGGGGCTGGGCGGCACCTGGCGGGAGTGCCCGCCGCGGGTCGCGGTAAATGCAGACCTGCCGAGTATACGCCCCGCCTGCTGGCCGACAATGCCTTAAGCGGAGCCCAGAACCGATGGCGAAGCCACGAGTCCAGGCAAAGCGCGCAGCAACGCCAAGCGCTTGCGGAGATTACGCAATTCATCATGCCCCACGACGACACCGACCATCCCCACTCGCACGAACACGAGCACTCTGAGGACGGCCGACCGAGCATTGCGTTCATCGGCGCGGGCCGAGTCGGCACCGCGCTGGGCGTCGCGTTTGCGCGCGCCGGCTGGCGCGTGGTCGCCGTTGCGAGCAGGAACGAAGAACGCCGCCGCAGGTTCCAGGAGATGGTGGCCGGCGCGCGCGCGTTTGCCGAGCCGGTCGCGGTCCTCGACGAGGCAGAGCTGATCTTCCTGACCGTGCCCGACGACGTCGTGGTCGCCGCGGCATCGAACTTCAGCCTCTATAGCGGGCAAGCGCTCGTTCACACATCAGGCGCCCTTCCCGCGTCAGTCCTGGCGCCGGCGATGGCGGCGGGCACATCGATGGGCAGCTTCCATCCACTCGTCTCGTTCACCGAGCTGGATCGGGCGATCGAGGATCTGAAGGGCGCCACGGTCGCGCTCGAGGGCGACGCTTCGCTGCTGCCACTGCTGGCAGAGCTGGCAGAGTCGATAGGCGCGCAACCGGTGCTGCTGCCCGAGGGCGGCAAGGCGGCGTACCACGCTGCCGCCATGATGGCTGCCGGCGGACTCATTGGCCTGCTGGACGCGATTGCCCAGGTCGCTGTCCTTGCCGGACTCGACGAAAAGACCGCTGTCTCGGTCTACGCGCCGCTCGCGCGCCAGGCACTGGCCAACGCTGAGCGCCTGGGCATCGACGAGGCACTCAGCGGGCCGTTCGTCCGCGGCGATGTGGGCACTGTCAGGAGCCACCTCGCCGTTCTGGGCGAGCTCGCGCCGACCGCGCTGCCGCTGTACATCGAAGTTGCCCGGCGCGAGCTCGCCATCGCCCGACGACGGGGAGAGCTGAGTGACTCAGCGGCCGACGCGTTGCAGCTGCTCCTGGACGAACGTAACTGATGCGAGGGATTGATAGCGGCGAGTGAGCCGCTAAGATTGGGCCCAGATGCGCATCACCCAGGCCGGTCTCCGCAGCGGCTTCCCCATCACGCGGTTCGCCGTCCCGGCCCCCAGCAGGCGCGAGTCTCATCTCGGACTGCGCCGCCGCCTCGCGCCACAGATCACCTCGTATTCGGTAACGTCCGCGCGCGTGCCTCTGTTGACTGCGCTGCGCTCGGCGGCCCGTGGCGTGGGCACGGCGGGCAATATTCGGCCCGAAGAATCGGCACCTCGTCCTCGGCGCGCGGTTGTCCTGCGCCGCAGCGACTCGATGACCTGGGCGCGACCAGGCGACGGACATGCCCACCGTCCGCGATCGCGCAGCGCCGCGCCGTGGCGCGGCTGACCGGCACAGCCAAAGGCGACGCCGGTCGGCGAGGCAGAACCTCGCGCGCCACGTCATGTGGCGGAGTAGTCCTGCGCAAATCCGGCGATGAGCACGAGCTATGCCTCGGCATGCGCAAACGCCAGCGCGACGGAGTCTCGTGGACCCTGCCAAAGGGAACGCCCGACGGCGGTGAGACGGTCGAGGAGACGGCGTTGCGCGAGGTCGAGGAGGAGACCGGACTCGAGGTGCGCATCCTGGCACCAGTCGGCGCGATCGACTACTTCTTCACGATGGGCGGCGAGCGCATCCACAAGACCGTCCACTTCTTCCTGATGGAAGTCACCGGCGGAGCACTCGATCGGCACGACCACGAGTTCGAGGACGTTCGTTTCTTCCCGGTGCACGAAGCGCTGCACCTGCTGACTTTCCCGACTGAGCGGCAGCTCGTCGAACAGGCACTCTCCGTCGCCGGCATCTGACTTGCAGCAGACCGCCCTCGTCGGACGTCACCGCGCGCTCGGTGGCCGGCTTATCGACTTTGCCGGATGGGAGATGCCCGTCCAGTACTCGAGCATCCTCGAGGAGCACAAGGCGGTACGCGAGCGAGTCGGCCTGTTCGACCTGTCGCACATGGGCGAGGTATGGGTCAGCGGCTCGGGCGCGGCCCAGGGACTTGCCGCGGCGCTGGTAACGGACCCGCCGCGGCTCGCCGAGGGTCGCGCTCACTACAGCATGATCTGCGCGCCGGACGGGGGGATCATCGACGACCTGATCGTCTATCGCGTCGCCGCGGAGCGCTTCATGGTCGTGCCGAACGCATCTAACCGAGAGGTCGTCGTGGCGGCGCTGCGCGAACGCCTGGCAGGCCACGACGCGGCTCTCGACGACGCCTCGCTGCGCACTTCGCTGGTCGCTATCCAGGGCCCACGCGCCCAGGAATTGCTCACTCCCAACACGGACGTCGATTTGACCTCGCTCAAGTACTACGCGATCGCAGAGGGTCACGCGTTCGGCCTGCCCGCGCTGATCGCGCGCACGGGCTATACCGGCGAAGATGGCTTCGAGCTGTTCCTTGCCTGGGACGATGCGCTGAGCGTTTGGGACCAGGCCCTGGACGCCGGGGAGGGACTGGGCATCATGCCGTGTGGCCTCGGTGCCCGTGACACTCTGCGGCTCGAGGCCGGTATGCCGCTTTATGGCAACGAGCTTGGCCTCGATACGAACCCATACGAGGCAGGCCTCGGCCGTGTCGTGAAGCTCGATAAGCCGGGTGACTTCGTGGGCCGCGCCGCACTCACGAAGGTGGCCGAGAACGGACCGGCGAAGATGCTCGTGGGCATGACCCTCGACGGCCGTTCCATCGCGCGCCACGGCTATCCCGTCTTTGAGTCGAACAGCGACGACGCGACCGGCGTCGTGACCAGCGGAGCCCCGTCGCCAACGCTCGGTGTGCCCATCGCGATGGCCTACGTCCCGCCTGCAGACTCCGCGGTCGGTACCATGGTCGAAGTTGCGATCCGCGCGGCCCGGGCCGACGCAGAGGTCGTGCCACTACCGTTTTACAAGCGCGCTTCCTAGGAGCCACCTGTGCAGGTACCCGACGACCTTCGCTATACGCCCGACCACGAATGGCTACGCGTCGAGGGCGACGAGGCAGTGTTCGGCATCACGGCTTATGCCGCGGATCAGCTTGGCGACGTCGTGTTCGTCGAGCTGCCCGCGCCCGGTGCCTCGCTCGAAGCGGCACAGTCGTTCGGCGTGATCGAATCCGTAAAGACTGCATCTGACCTGTACGCACCGGCGGCGGGCGAGGTGGTGGCAGTCAACGAGGCCCTCGGCGAGAAGCCCGAGTTGGTCAACGACGATCCGTATGGCGACGGGTGGATGGTGCGCATCAAGCTCGCCGATGCGGCCGCCGCGAAAGCCGACGGCGACCGCCTGATGGACGCGGACGCCTACCGCAAGATCGTCGAAGCCGGCTAACGATCGGGCCCACCGACGACCAACTTCGCAGACTTAAAGCCATGACCTACGGACCGCACACACCTGGCGATCGACAGCGGATGCTCGGCGCGCTCGGCCTGGATTCGGTCGATGGACTGTTTTCGGACATTCCATCGGCTGTAAGAGCGAAGGGTCTCGGGCTGCCGTCAGGACTCGATGAGCTCTCGCTTGCGCGCCACCTCGAGGGGCTGTCACGCAGGAACCGGGTTGACCTCGTCAGCTTTCTGGGTGCCGGCGCGTATCGACATCACATCCCGGCGACCGTCGACCAGATTCTCAGCCGCGGCGAGTTCTACACGGCTTACACGCCATATCAACCGGAGATCAGCCAGGGCACACTCCAGACGATTTACGAATACCAGTCACTCATCGCAGAGCTGACCGGGCTCGATGTTGTCTCCGCGTCGCACTATGACGGCGCGGCTGCCACGGCCGAGGCGGCGCTGATGACAATTCGCCAGACGCGTCGCGATCGAGTACTCGTGAGCCGCGCCGTGCACCGCCATTTCGTGGACACGACAAGGACGTATTTCGAAGGGGGCCGCCTCGAGCTCGACGAGTTGCCCACGCTCGCCGATGGCACCACCGACCTCGCGGCGCTGGAGCACGAGCTGGCCAGCACCGAGCGGCCTGTTGCGGGCGTCATCCTGGGTCAGCCAAACGCATTCGGCGTGCTCGAGCCGATGGCACAAGCGGCGCGCCTGGCCCACGCCGCCGGCGCGTTGTTCGTTGCCGTCGTCGAGCCTGTTTCGCTCGCCGTCCTCGCCCCGCCCGGTGAATACGGTGCTGACATAGCCGTCGGCGAGGGCCAGCCGCTGGGCATCCCGTTGCAGTACGGCGGGCCGTACCTGGGCCTGTTGGCCGCACGGTCGGACCTGGTGCGCCAGGTTCCTGGCCGCCTCGTGGGCCGGACCACGGATGTCGATGGCCGTCGGGCGTACGTGATGACGCTTCGCGCGCGCGAGCAGGACATACGTCGCGACAAGGCAGCCAGCAACATCTGCACCAATCAGGCCCTGTGTGCGCTCGCGGCGACCGTGTACGTGGCGACCCTCGGGCCACATGGCCTGCGCGACGTGGCCGCCGGAGGTGCCGCTCGCGCGAAGCAGCTCGAGGACGCGCTCGCGTCGATCGGCGTGCAGCGCGCGCACAGCGCGCCGTACCTGAACGAATTTGCTGTTCGCGTCCCGGGCGCGGCCAAGGTCCATGCCGCTCTCGTCGAGCGCGGCTACGTGGCGGGATTGCCACTTGCGGACTGGTATCCCGATGACCCTGGGCTGAAGGATGCGTTGTTGCTCGCCGCGACGGAAGTCACGACCGACGACGACATCAACGGTTTCACCGCCACGCTGCGCGAGGTGCTGGCTTGACCGTCGTGCTCGAGCCGCATTCGTCGCAGTCGGCGGAGGCTGAACTCGGGCCCAAGCGGGTAGTCGGTGCTGGCCTTCAGAAAACGCTCAACGAGCTTTCGCGTCCCGGACGAGCGACGGCGAAGGTGCCTCACCCGCCTGTGGATGCGCTCGACCGAATCCCCGCCGGCCAGCGACGCGCCGAACCGGTCGGCCTGCCGGAGCTCAACGAGCCGGAGGTCATCCGTCACTTCGTCAACCTGTCGCAGCTCAACTACTCCGTAGACACTGGCTTCTATCCGCTCGGCTCGTGCACCATGAAGTACAACCCGAAGATCAACGAGTGGGTGGCCAGATTGCCCGGCTATGCGGCGCTCCACCCGCTCGCGCCGGATGCCGTCGCCCAGGGCTCGCTCGAGCTTCTCTGGAATCTCGAGCAGTGGCTGATGGAGATCAGTGGCATGAAGGCGGTGACATTGCAGCCGGCCGCCGGTGCGCAGGGCGAGCTGACCGGCATCCTGATGATCCGGGCATACCACCAGTCCCGCGGCGACACGGAGCGCGTAGAGGTCATCGTGCCGGACTCGTCGCACGGCACGAACCCGGCAACGGCCTCGATGGCAGGCTTCAAGACGGTCACGGTCCGATCGACGGCGGAGGGCCAGATCGACCTCGATGCGCTGCGTGGCGCGCTGGGCCCGCGGACGGCGGCCGTGATGCTGACCAACCCCTCGACGCTCGGCCTGTTCGAGCAGCGCATCGAGGAGGTCCTCGAAGCGGTTCATGCGGCCGGTGCACTGGCATACATGGACGGCGCGAACATGAACGCGATCCTGGGCAAGTTCAAGCCGGGTGAGGCCGGTTTCGATGTCATGCACTTCAACACTCACAAGACCTTTTCGACGCCGCATGGCGGCGGAGGGCCGGGCGCCGGGCCTGTTGCGGTCGGTGACAAGCTCGCGCCATTTTTGCCCTGGCCGCGGGTGATTCGCGAGGGAGAGGCGTTCAGGCTGGAGCGGGCCGCCGAGCGCCCCTCTTCAATCGGGCGCGTCCGCTCATACCAGGGCAGCGTCGGCGTCCTCGTTCGTGCCTATGCCTATTTATTGGCGCACGGCGGCCCCGGCCTGGTCGGGGTCAGCGAAGACGCGGTCCTGAACGCCAACTATCTGCGCAAGCGCCTTGCCGACACCTTCGAGATGCCCTTCGATCAGGTCAGCAAGCACGAGTTCGTAGCCAGCGCGACTCAGATAAAGAAGCGCACCGGGGTGCGCATGCTCGACATCGCCAAGCGGCTGATCGACTACGGCTTCCACCCACCGACGATCTACTTCCCCTTGACCGTCGACGAGTGCATGCTCGTCGAGCCGACGGAGACCGAATCAGTCGAAACCCTCGACGCTTTCGCTGACGCCCTCATCCAAATTGTGGCCGAGGCCCAAAGCGAGCCGGAGCTGCTTCATGACGCGCCGCATGACTCACCTGTCCGCCGGCTCGACGAGGCAACTGCGGCCCGCCAGCCGGATCTGCGCTGGCAGCCGATGACCGGCGTAGAACCGGTGTGCCCGCAGTAGACGGTTAGCGAAAATTCACGATTTGTGACGCCTGCGCATCACGTCGCGAGGGCAAAAAAGGGGTAGCGGCGCACAACCAAGGTGCTACAGTCCGCGAATGGTAGCGACCAGACGAGCAGGTGCCGATGAGGCTGCTGAGCAACCCCAGCTCGAGCAGCAACAAGAAACCGCCGGACGGAGTCTCCGTCAGATCGTCTGGGCCCGGGTGCGCCGGGACCGCGTCGCAATGGTCTCCCTCGCCGTGCTCGTATTCATGTACGGCATGGCCATCATCGGCCCGTTCGTGGCGCCTTATTTCGGCTTCGATCCATACAAGTTCGACCCGACTGCGATCAGCAACTCCGGAGGAAACCCGGTCCTGCCATGGGGCGGAATCAGCCTCCAGCACCCGTTCGGCGTCGAGTGGGGAACCGGGCGCGACATCTTCGCCCAGCTGCTGTGGGGCATGCGCATCTCGCTACTGATCGCCACCACCGCGACCATCCTGACCGTCACCTTCGGCACGGTCATCGGCATCGTCGCCGGGTACACCGGCGGCTGGACTGACCAGATCATCGGTCGGTTCATGGACCTCGTCCTTGCTTTCCCGTTCCTGCTGATCATCCTCGCGATGTCGAACGTGCTGACGCAGCGCCTGCAGGACCTGGGCGTCCCGGAAGGCAACCCCTCGCGCATCCTTTACTTGATCATCGTCATCAGCGTCTTTGGCTGGCCGTATCTCGCCCGCATCGTCAGAGGGCAGGTGCTCAGCTTGCGTGAACGCGAGTTCGTTGAGGCGGCCGTGGCGATGGGCGCGAGCAAGCGCCGGATCCTGTTCACGGAGATCCTGCCTAACCTGTGGGCACCGATCATCGTGTACGCAACCCTGACGCTGCCGGCTTATATCGGCCTCGAGGCTGCGCTCTCATTCCTTGGCGTGGGTGTTATCCCGCCGGATATGACATTCGGGGCGATGCTCGCCAACTCAGTCGCCTACTTCAAGGTCGTTCCGACATACCTGTTCATTCCGGGCACCGTCCTGGTGATCATCGTTGTGTCGTTCAACCTGCTTGGCGACTCGCTGCGCGACGCACTCGATCCGCGCAGACACTGAGGTCTCTTAACCAACGGGTAGCTGGACTCTCAACTTGAGATTCGCCAACGATTAACGTTTCGTGACACGACCCCGTTTGGAGCGTGGGTGTGTGTATGATCAGGCAGCATTTTGGGCCAGGGGCTTCCTGTGCCCAGTTGTTGGAGGAGGAACATATGGTGAAATCCCAGGGGCGATGGGCTCGCTCCCTGGCGTATGGCGCCACCGCGTTGCTTGTTATTGCCGCTTGTAGCGGAAATAACCCAACGCCGGCACCGCCTACTGCGCCAGCTGGAACGACCGCGCCTGTAGCGACCCCGACGGCCAAGCCGGCGGAGTCAACTTCGGCCACGACGCCGGCGCCGAGCACCGGCACGACGACGCCTGCGCCAAGTGCCAGCACGGTGGCTCCGAGTGAATCGGCAGCGGCTCCGGGCGGATCGGGTACACCGGGCGGCACGATCTACATGCTGAAGAACGCGACGGACTTCGACTACTACGATCCGCAGCGCGTTTACACGGGCGAGGATCTCGCCTTCTTCGGCGCCACGATCATGCGTGGTCTGGTTGCCTACAAGTACTCGCCGGATCCGGCCGAGGGCGTAACGATCGTCCCAGACATGGCGACTGATCTTGGTACGCACGACGCAGATGCCAAGACGTGGAGCTTCACACTTCGTGATGGCATCACGTGGCAGGACGGCTCACCGGTCAAGTGCGAAGACATCAAGTACGGCGTTTCCCGCACGTTCTCGGACGTGATCACCGGCGGACCGACGTACGCGATCGCGTACCTTGACATTCCGAAGGCCGATGACGGCTCTTCGGCTTACAAGGGCCCGTACAGCGGTGAAGGCCAGGATCTCTTCGATCAGGCCGTTACCTGCGACGGGAACACGATCACCTTCCACCTTGGTCAGACGGTCTCTGACTTCAACTTCACCACCACGCTCGGAATGTTTGCGGTTCCGAACCCCGTCGATCACCCAGGCGTCGACACCGCCGAGAACTACGTCGGTGACGCTGTCTGGTCCGATGGGCCTTACCAGATCACGAGCTATACGCCTGACCAGGGCGGCTCGCTGATCCTGGACCGCAACCCGAACTGGAACCGGGCAAGCGACGATTACCGCGGCGCCTATCCGGACAAATGGGAAGTTGACTTCGGTCTGGACCTGAAGGTCATTGATCAGCGCCTCATGCAGTCCACCGGCAACGACGCTTTCGCGATCGATTACGGCGGCATTCAGCCTGAGAACCTGACCACGATCTTCAGCGACTCGCACACTGCCAACACGACGTATGCGGGCCGCGCGTTCAGCGACTTCGACCCATACACCCGCTACTACTGGATCAACACGGCGTCGGTCAAGGATCTGGCAGTCCGCCAGGCCATGGCTGTTGCCCTTGATCGCTCAGCTATCCGCCTCAACGGTGGTGGCGACTTCGTCGGCGACTTTGCTGACGGCGCGATCAAGCCGAACATCGGTCAGGACTATGCCCCGACCGGGTTCTGGGACACGATGCTTGGTGAGGCAGTGCCGGATAACGGCGATCCCACCTACGCAGCCAAGTTGATGTCAGACGCGGGCATTACTCCGCCGACGCTGACCTGGAACTACGCCATCAGCCCGACGGGTGACAAGAATGCGGCTATCGTCAAGGACTCCCTTGAGAAGGCCGGGTTCAAGGTCAAGATCGCCGGCATCGACCCCGCCCACTACTACAGCACCGTCTTCGACAACTCGTTGAAGGGTGACTTCGGTACGGGCGGTTGGGGTGCTGACTGGCCGAACGCGACGACGGTGATCCCGCCGCTCTTCACTGACGAAGGCGGTTGGAACCTCTCGAACGTCGAGGACGGCGTTGGCGGCGCACCCGCCGACTGGAACGCTCAGGTGAAGGACGCTCAGACCACGGTCGATCGTTCGGCGCAGGCCACCAAGTGGCAGACGTTGAACTCGGCGGCCATGCAGCAGGTGTTCATCATCCCGACGTTCTTCGGTCTGGCCCAGGACATGGGCGGCACGAACGTGGGCAGCCTTTACAGGTGGTCCGCTTACGGCTCATGGCCATACGGCCAGCTCTACGTCAAGGGCTCGTAAGCTCTCGAAGTAGATACTTCAGCCAGGGAGGCGGCGCAAGCCGCTTCCCTGGCAAACACCTTTCCAGCCAAGGAGGAAGGGACCCGTGATCGGCTATTTGATCCGCCGCGTTCTCGGGATGGTGCTGCTCCTGTTCCTTCTTACGCTGGCTGTCTTCTTCCTGTTCAACATGATCCCTGGCGACCCTGCCCGCTTGACCTGCGGCAAGATCTGCACGCCGACGCTCCTTGCGCAAAATCGTCACAAGTTAGAGCTCGACATTCCGCCGGCGGAGCAGTACGTCCGCTTCCTCGGCGGCCTGATCAACGGCCGCACGTACGCCGCGGACTCTCCGTCGCCCGTGTACTGTCCGGCGCCGTGCCTGGGCTACTCGTTCCTGCGCCACCAGCAGGTCCTCTCGCTCATCACCAAGGCCCTACCGGTTACCTTCTGGTTGGCGCTTGGCGGATTCATAATCTGGATCATCACGGGCCTCGCGGCCGGCATCTATGCCGCGCTTCACAGAGGTAAGTGGCAGGACCGCTCGATCATGGGCTTGGCCCTCGTGGGGTACTCCTTACCGTCGTTCTTCATTGGCCTTGTGCTGATCTTCTTTGTCGTACTCGAATGGGGGCTCTTACCCTTCCCGCAATGGGTATCTCCAACGGATAACCCTGTCCAGTTCTTCCAGACGATGATTCTTCCGTGGATCGTCATCGCGGTGCTCAATGCCGCGTTCTACGTCCGCCTCACTCGCAACCAGGTGCTCGAGACTCTTGGTGAGGACTACGTCCGCACCGCGCGTGCCAAGGGCCTGCGCGAGCGCGTCGTCGTCGTCAAGCACGCCCTGCGCGCAGGCCTCACGCCGATCGTGACCGCGGCCGGTCTCGACCTCGCATACCTGCTCGGCGGCGCGATCATCACGGAGTCGATCTTCAGCCTTCCGGGCATGGGCTCGCTCGCGGTTGACTCAGTCGTCCGGTCAGACCTTCCGGTAATCGCCGGGGTCACGCTGGTCAGCGCGGCGTTCATCATCTTCGCCAACCTGATCGTCGACCTCCTGTACGCAGTCGTGGATCCGCGCGTGAGAGTGGGATGATCGGTCGGCTGACCCGAACGGTAGATCGGATCTCGACGACCGCAACAGAAGAACGGGCTTTCCTGACAGTCAACAACCTCAAGGTCGCCTTCCCCACGGAAGACGGCCTTGTTCAGGCAGTCGACGACGTTTCGTTCTCCATCGAGAAGGGAAAGACACTCGCAATCGTCGGTGAGTCCGGCTCAGGAAAGAGCGTCACGGCCCAGGCTTTGATGGGCCTGCTTGACCGTAAGAGCGCCAAGGTCAGCGGCGAGATATGGCTGAACAACGTCGAGCTGCTCGGGCTGTCGACGTCGCAGCTGCAGTCGATGCGCGGCGACGAGCTGGCGATGATCTTCCAGGACCCAATGTCCAGCCTTCACCCTTTCTACCGGGTAGGCGACCAGATCGTCGAGGCAATGCGTGCCCACCGCAAGGTCAACCCCAAGGAGGCGCGGCGCGAGGTCATCGACATGTTCAAGCGTGTCGGCATTCCTGCCGCCGAACGACGCGTCGATGCCTATCCTCATCAGCTGTCAGGCGGCATGCGCCAACGCGTGATGATCGCCATGGCGCTCATCAATGGCCCGGATTTGCTGATCGCCGACGAGCCGACGACCGCGCTCGACGTGACCGTGCAGGCCCAGATCCTCGAGTTGATCCAGGACCTGCAGAAGGAATTCGGGACGACGGTCATCGTCATCACCCACGACCTTGGCATCGTCGCGGACATGGCGGACGAGGTTGCCGTCATGTACGGCGCGCGCATCGTCGAGAAGGGTCCGACGCACACGATCTTCAACGAGCCGGAGATGCCTTACACGCTCGGGCTTCTGGCGTCGATCCCGCGCATGGACATGGAGGCCGGCGGCCGCCTGCTGCCCATTCCCGGCAATCCTCCCTCGCCCCTCCGACTGCCCAAGGGCTGCGTTTTCGAGCCGCGCTGTCGCTACGCGTCAATGAACAACGGCCTCAGTGAAACGGTCAGGCCGGACCTGCTTCCGAGTGGAAGCCCGGATCATCTCGTACGCTGTCACCTGCCGCAGGAGACGCGGCGCAGAATCGCTGAGGAGGTTCTGACCACGTTGCGCTCGGGGACCAAGCAACAATGACAGCTGCCAATGACGCCATGACCACCCAACCGGTAGCGCCCGCCCCCAAATCGAACGGCGTTGTTGTCAAGGTCGATGGGCTGAAGACGCACTTTCCGGTTAAGTCACGCGGCCTGCTGCCGCGCACCATCGGCTACGTCAAGGCCGTCGATGGCGTAGATCTCACCATCAACCACGCCGAGACGCTCGGGCTGGTCGGCGAGAGTGGCTCCGGCAAGACGACGGCCGCGCGCTCGATCCTGATGCTGGTCCGGCCGACGGATGGCTCCGTGGAGCTTGACGGTCTCGAGGTGACCAAGCTTTCGACAAAGCAGCTGGTGCCCGTGCGTCGCAAGGCCGCGATGATCTTCCAGGACCCCTACAACGCGCTTAACCCGCGCCACACGGTGGGCAAGATCATTTCCGCGCCGTTCGATGTCCAGAAGATCAAGCCGGACGGCGGCGTCAAGAAGGCCGTCCAGGACCTGATGGAGCGCGTCGGCCTGAACCCGGAGCACTACAACCGCTATCCGAACGAATTCTCAGGCGGACAGCGCCAGCGCATCGGCATCGCGCGGGCGATTGCGCTGCGGCCGCAGCTGATCGTATGTGACGAGCCCGTCAGCGCTCTCGACGTTTCAATCCAGGCGCAGATCCTGAACCTGCTTCGTGATCTGCAGCAGGACTTCGGCATCGCCTATCTGTTCGTCGCCCATGATCTCGCTGTCGTGCGCCAGATCTCGCACCGTGTGTCGGTGATGTACCTGGGCAAGATCATGGAGTCTGGAGCGCGCAAGGACATCTACCGCGCGCCGCTGCACCCGTACACGCACTCGCTGCTTTCGGCAGTGCCGATCCCGGATCCGGAGGAGCAACGGCAACGTACTCGCATCGTCCTTCGTGGCGATATTCCCAGCCCGATCGATCCACCCAGCGGCTGCGTCTTCCGGACGCGATGCTTCCAGGCACGTGAGAAATGCGCGGAGGAAGTTCCGCCGCTCATCGAGGTCGCGCCCGGCCACCAGATCGCGTGCCACTTCCCGGTCACAGTCGACGAGCTGCCGAAGGCGCTCCACGAGGCGGAGGTGCGGCCGGACGTTGGACCACAGTCGGCTGGCGAAGACGTCGTTGACGTGCCGCTGGACGCTCCGACGGGTGGCGCAATCGGGATCGACACGCCGCACTGACGCCGGTTGAGGCGCCTCGGCGCGCCTTGGCGCGCCGATAACATCTGTTTGTGAGCAAGCTGCGGATCGGTCTCGGTCAGCTCGCGCCACGGCTCGGCGCGCTCGACGCGAACTTCGACAAACACCACGCCTGGGTCGCGGACGCCAGGTCACAGAGCGTCGATCTGCTCGTGTTTCCGGAGCTGGGCCTCACCGGCTACCTGCTTCAGGACCTGAACACCGAAGTGGCGATCCGGAGAGACGATTCGCGCCTCGCACGCCTCGCGGGCGAGGCGGGTGGCATGTCGACGATCGTCGGCTTCGTCGAGCGCTCGGACGACGAGCAGCTGTTCATCGCCGCCGCCCTGCTCGAGGAGGGCACTGTCAAGTACGTTTACCGGAAGTCGTACCTGCCCAATTACGGCCTGTTCGACGAACGGCGGTTCTTTGGCGCGGGGACACAACTCCGTGCCGTTGACTCGTCGCTGGGCGTTCGCGTCGGACTGTGCATTTGCGAGGATTTCTGGCACCTGCCCGTGCCTTACCTGCTTGCTCTTGATGGCGCCCAGATCCTGGTCAACATCTCGTCCTCGCCCGGCCGCGACGTAGCCGCAACTGACGAGAACGGGCTGGGTACGGCTACGTCGTGGCGGACGCTGATGCGTGCCTACGCGCAGCTGACGACGAGCTACGTCGTGTTCGTGAATCGAGTCGGAGTCGAGGAGGCCGTCACTTTCTGGGGCGGGTCGCAGGTAATCGACCCGGCCGGTGACGTTGTCTGCGAGGCGCCACTGATCGACGAGGGGCTGTACATCGTCGAGGTGGACCTGGACAACATTCGGCGTGAGCGGACGGCCCTGCCACTGCTGCGCGATGAGCGGCCGGAGTTCGTGGCCCGGCAGCTCGAACGGATCATGCGCGAGCAAGCGGGCGTGCCCGCGGAGGAGCAATGAGCGTGACGCGCAGCCCGGAGCGGCCGTACACCCTCCCCGAGGAGCTGCTCATCGACACGGACGTGGCACGCAAGATCATCAGTGCCTTCATCAAGGGCCAGTTGGCGCAGACCGGGTTCAACAGGCTCGTACTGGCGCTGTCGGGAGGCATCGATTCGGCCCTCGTGGCATACCTCGCGGTCGAGGCAATCGGGGCGAACAACCTCCAGTGCGTGATGCTGCCGTACAGGTCGTCGTCACCTGAGTCGCTCAGCGACGCGAACGCCGTTGTCGCCGCGCTGGGTTGTCCGAGCCGGGTAATCGATATCACGCCCATCGTCGATGGCTACCTGGACGACTCGATCAAGGGCGAGGAGGTCAGCGCGCCGCGCCGTGGCAATCTTGCCGCCCGAGCCCGGATGCTCGTGATATACGACCAATCGGCCGCCTGGAACGCGCTCGTGCTGGGCACGGGTAACAAGACCGAGGCGCTGCTCGGCTACACGACACAGTTCGGCGACAACGCATTCGCCTTCGATCCGATCGGCGATCTGTACAAGAGCCAGGTGCGCCAGCTCGCCGAGGAGATGGGCATTCCCGATTCGATCCTGAACAAGCCTCCGAGTGCCGACCTGTGGGCTGGCCAGACCGACGAAAACGAGCTCGGACTGCAGTACGAGCAGATGGATCGACTCCTGTACTGGATGGTCGACCGGCGCTTCACCAATGACCAGCTCGCAGAGATAGGCTTCGATCTGGCCATCGTCCAGAAGGTGCAGCGGCTGATTGCGCGCAGCGAATTCAAGCGCCAGACACCACCCGTGGCCAAGCTCACGACGCGGACGCCCGGCGTCGACTATCTCTATCCGCGGCGGAGGCCGCTGCCGGCCCAGCAATGACCGGAGATCGGGCAGGCGGCACGCTGTACGTCGTGGCCACGCCGATCGGCAACATGGCGGACATCACCTTGCGCGCTCTCGACGTGCTCCGGGCCGTGCCCCTGGTCGCTGCCGAGGACACGCGGATGGCGCGCCGGCTATGGGCACGGCATGACATCGAGACGCGGCTCATCTCTTATCACGCGCAGAGCGGGCCGGCGCGCCTCGCCGAGCTGATTGGGCACTTGGCGAGTGGACATGATCTGGCCGTGATCACTGACGCGGGAACGCCACTGGTGAGCGATCCGGGTGCGGAGCTGGTGGCTGCCTGGGCAGTGCGCGGCGGGCGGGTCGTGCCAATCCCAGGGGCATCTGCTGCACTCGCCGCGCTGGTCGCCAGCGGACTGCCCGCCGCGCGATGGACGTTCGATGGGTTCCTGCCACGGCGCGGCCGGGAGCGGCGCGAGCTCATCGAGCGCATCGCCAATGACGAGCGCACAGCCATCCTGTTCGAGGCTCCCGGCCGCGCCGCCGCCACGCTTGACGACCTTGCCAAGGTCTGCGGCCCGGATCGCCGCGCGGCACTGTGTCGCGAGCTGACCAAGCTGCACGAGGAGACCTGGCGCGGCTCGCTCTTCGAGCTCGCCGCGCGTGCCCACGACACGCCGCCGAGAGGCGAGGTGACGATCGTCGTCGCTGGTCGTGAGCGTGCTGGTGACGAGGCGACAATGGGCCTGGCGGATGGTCGGAGCGAAGTCGAAAGGCTGGTTGGGGAAGGATGGAGCCGTTCCTCGGCCGCTCGCGAAGTCGCCCGGAACACGGGTCTACCGCGGCGCGAACTGTTCCGCCAATGACGTAGGGTTTTGGTCATGACTGAAGAGCCTGATTTCCAGCCTGAGCTCGAGGCTACGGAGCTCGAACTGCCGGGCGGCCAGCCACGCCCGGAAACCCTTCCACCGGTCGCCGACGAGACGCTGGCCGTACCGGAAGCCGGGCTCGAGCCACGCGAGCAGAGCGCCAAGCGCGTCATCATCATCGGCGGCGGCATCGCCGGTCTGGTGGCCGCCTTCGAGCTCCGTCGCCAGGGGCACGAGCCGCTCGTGCTCGAGGCGCAGCATCGGGTCGGTGGTCGCGTCAAGACGATCCGCGACTTCGCCCCGGGTCTGTATGCCGAGGGCGGCGCGATGCGCATCCCGCGCGTCCACGACCTGACGCTGGCCTATTGCGAGCTGTTCAACCTGCCCATGCGGCCGTTCGTCATGGGCAACCCAAAGACGCTGTGCTTCATCGACGGCAAGCGCATCACGGTCGCGCAGGCTGACGAGAACCCGGAACAGCTGCCCTTCGACCTGGCCGACCACGAGAAGGGCAAGACGTGGACGCAGCTGTGGAACGAGGCGACGTCGGAGTTCCGTGCGCAGTACGAGAAGGGCGGCCAGGCGAAGCTCGACGACTTGCTCAAGGAGTACGACCAGTACTCGATCCGTGAGTTCCTGCAGATGCGCGGCTTCTCTGAGGGCGCGATGGAGCTCTACGGCGTGATGAGCTTCCGCGAGTCGAACATGAACGCGGCCGTGGTCGAGCAGCTGCGCGAGATCGTGGGTAAGTCCTTCGAGGACATGCAGGAAATCGCCGGCGGCATGGACCAGCTTCCAGTGGCGTTCTACGAGCAGCTCAAGCCATTCGTCCGATTTGGCGCCGAAGTCACGGCCATCGAGCAGTCGCCCGACTCCGTGACCGTGCACTACAAGAGTGCCACCGGTCGCTTCAGCGTCCGTGGCGACTACGCCATCTGCGCCATCCCATTCAGCGTGATGCGTGAAATCGAGGTGCTCGGCACGCCGTTCTCACGGGAGAAACAGAAGGCGATTCGCGAGCTCAACTACAACGCGTCGACCAAGATCCTGTTCCAGACGAGGCACCGGTTCTGGGAGCAGGAAGATGGGATAGTCGGTGGCACGACGGTTACCGATCTGGGCATCAGGCGCATCTGCTACCCGTCGTTCTCCGATCCGGCCGAGGAGCGTGGTGTGATGCTCGCCTCGTACACCTGGGGCCAGGACGCGCTTCGCTGGGGCGCGATGAGCGCTCAGGACATGATCGAGCAGGCACTCGAGGACGTCGCCCAGGTTCATCCCTCCATCACGGCCGAATTCGAGGTGGGAGCCGTCCAGGACTGGTACGGCGACACCTGGGCACGGGGCGCCTTCGCACTGTTCGAGCCGGAGCAGCAGACCAGGCTCCAGGGTGCGATCGTCCAGCCGGAGGGACGGATCCACTTCGCGGGCGAGCACACGTCGCTGTACCACGCGTGGATCCAGGGAGCGCTCGAGTCCGGCATCCGCGCCGCGAAGGAAATCCACGAGGCACCAGCCGTCTTCGCCTCGGTCGGGGAGGGCGCGACGGCTAGCTGAGGCGCCGCGTGCCGCAGCGCGAAACGCCCGCTGATGGTGGCGAGCGTGCGGCGCGAGGCCGTAACCTCTGCCTGACAGAGGGAGGACACGTGGCTCACCAGAAGCGCTGGACGTCGACGGACCGCATCGAGTCGATCGCCGCCGAGCAGAGCAAGGCCGACCCGAGCGGACAGCCGTCCCCGGACGAGGCGCCGCCAGTTCCGCGCGACGTGCTTTCCGTGCCGCGCGAGGGCCTGGAACGACACGCCGGCAGGCGCAAGAAGGTGCTGATCATCGGCGCCGGGATGAGTGGCCTGGTCGCAGCTTACGAGCTCAAGCGCCAGGGCCACGAGCCGATGATCCTCGAGGCGCAGGGGAGGGTCGGCGGCCGCGTCTACACGCTCAGAGAGCCGTTCGCTCCGGGTTTGTACGCCGAAGCGGGTGCGATGCGCATCCCGCGCGCGCACAACCTGACGCTCGAGTACTGCTCGCTCTTCAACCTGCCGATGCGGCCGTTCGTCATGGGCAATCCAAAGGGACTCGTCTACGTC
>DATBFJ010000051.1:0-6784 GCA_036558545.1 Candidatus Limnocylindrales bacterium | reverse complement strand
CGCCGGCGTGGGACAACCTCTACATGTGGGACTCTCAGACAGGCCGGACGTTTCAGATCGCGGGACAGGACAACACCCTGTCGCATCGGTACAGCACCTACCTGCCCAGCATCGCCGATGGCTGGTTGACCTGGTCAGTGACTATGGTCACTGACACACAGGAGCTGGCTCAATTCGCTGGACTGCCGAGCGAAGAACTGCGCGCCGCGGAGCCAGCCTCCTAGTCAGGACCGCCTGTCGGATATACGCGCGCCTTGGCGTGGGAAGATACCGAGGCCGGGCCGGTAGCTCAGCGGCAGAGCAGGGGACTTTTAATCCTCGTGTCCTGGGTTCGAATCCCAGTCGGCCCTCCACCATGCCCGTCGAATATGCTGCGGCCCGTTCGTTGTTGGAGCGAACGGAGGTGTTCACATGAATGACGGCCGACACGAGGTCGTGATCAACATCAGTGCTTCGCCCGAGCAGATCTGGGCGGCGCTGACCAGCCCGCAGCAGACTCGCCTGTTCTGGCACGGCGCAAACAATCGTTCGTTGTGGCGGCCGGGCGCACCGTGGACGAGTGAATCTGATGAGGGCGAGCTCTATCTCGACGGCGAGATCGTCGAGGTCGACCGACCGCAGCGGATGGTGCATACCATGCGCTTCCTGCAGGATCCTGCGGCCACGGCCGAAGGGCCGTCGCTGGTCGACATCAGCATCGATGCGGTCGATGGCGGCACCAGACTGCGCCTCGTCAACACCAACCTCGGCCCCACATCGCTCGAGAACGTTACGGCCGGCGGCGGCTGGGAGCACATCCTGGGCGGCCTCAAAGTGCTGCTCGAGACCGGCCACCCCTTGGAATCTTCGGTCGCGATGTAAGGCAAAGTCACGCGCTCGGGTTCGAAACCAGTCGGCGCTTATCTCTTTGCGGCCGTGTCTGCGGACGGCGCTGGCCCGGCCCGGAGCGAGTGCAAGATCAGAGGTAACGCCTGCTTCAGCTCGCGATCCCAGTACACCCAGGAGTGAGTGCCGGGTCCGTAGGCATCGACAGTTGCGGAGATCCCTGCAGTCCGGAGCGCTTGCACGAAGTTATCGTCGCCGGCGCCAACCCATGCCTCGAGCTCGTCTGGCGCAGCACCCGGCTGATCCAGCGGCCCCGGCTGACCATTCCCATACGAGATGAAGAGAGTCGCGCCATGCAGGGCTGGGACAAGATCGATTGGGTTCGCGTCGGGCCAGTTGGCTTCGTCGGCAGTCTGTTCCACCTGAGCGATCACATCCGCCACCGATGGCGGTCGATCTGTGCCCGCCGTTATATCCAGGACGCCGCTGAATGAGGCCGTAGCAGCGAACATTCCAGGATGGCGGGCCGTGTACATCATGGCGCTGTAGCCACCCAACGAGAGACCGCCGACCGCCTGCACCGGGCTGGCACGCCAGTTTCTCTGGAGAAGCTGTGGCAGCTCCGTCAGGTGAAACTGCTCCCAATCGTGTGGGCCGCGCTGCCCCGTGCCGTCCGGTTGAGGCGTCATCGTCTCGATGTTGCTTGATTGGGCGTCGGGCATCGCGACAAGGACTTCCACCGCGGCCGTGTACGTCTCGACGGCAGTCTCATCCGTCCAGTCGGGATATTCGCCGCCACCGCCATGCAGGAGCATGAGCATCGGTAGCTGGTTGCTCGACGACTCGAAGTCGGACGGCACCAACAGCCGAACTTTGACGGAACCCACGGCCGGAGACTCGATCGTCAGATCGCGTGTACGCGAGTCGAGCATCTGGATGGAAACAATTCGCGCGCCATCGTCGGCCGGTTGTGCAGTCGCGTTTGGTGCGCCCGCCGACACGCTACAAGCCGTCGTAACGGCCACGACGAACAGCGTGGCGACGGCCGCACCGATGCCGCGCGCCGTGCCGCGGTCAGATGGCACTCTCTTCATTGATTTTCGGCAGGCTCGAGCAGCCATGGCGACCTCGTGAATCACCCTTCAGGCCGCCTGCGATGGAAGCCCGTACTGGAGCTCGTACAGCTGCCGATAGGTTCCCTGCTTGGCCAGCAGCTCAGCGTGCGAGCCGGTCTCAACAACCCGCCCGTGCTGGAGCACGATGATCCGGTCGGCGTGCTGGATGGTGGAGAGTCGGTGGGCGATGACGATCGACGTGCGGCCCTCCATGAGCTTGGGCAGCGCTTCCTGGATCAGCCGCTCCGTCTCCGTATCGACCGACGAAGTCGCCTCGTCGAGCACGAGCATCACCTCCGGGTTGAAGGCCACGATGCGGGCGAAGCCGATCAATTGCTTCTGCCCGACGGATAGCACGGAGCCGCGCTCGGTGAGCTCTGTCTGGTAGCCATTGGGCAGCTTCTCGATGAATGCCGAGGCGTTGACGAAACGCGCAGCGGCGCGCACCTGCTCGTCGGTGATCGTCTCGTCGCGCAACCGGATGTTGGCCGCGATCGTGCCGGCAAAGATGAACGGATCCTGGAGCACGATCGCGACGTGGCGTCGCAGGTCCGACATGCGCAGCTCACGAATGTCGATGCCGTCGAGCAGGATGCGGCCCTTCTGGACGTCGTAGAAGCGCGCCAAGAGCGAGACGATCGACGTCTTGCCCGCGCCGGTTGCGCCCACGATCGCGACCGATTCGCCAGCGTTGATCTTCAGGTCCACGTCGCGCAGAACCCAGTTCACGCCGTCATAGGCGAATGAGACGTTGTCGAAAGTTATGTCGCCGTTGGCCAGCGGCAGTTCCTTGGGATGCACTGGATCGGTGATCTCCGGCTGCGTGTCCAGGATTCGGAAGATGCGCTCGGAGGAAGCCATTGCCGACTGCAGGGTGCTGTATTTGTCGGACAGGTCCTCTATCGGCGAGAAGAACTGGTCGAGTAGCTGCCAGAAGGCGACCAGGGTTCCGACCGTCAATGTTCCCCCGATGACCCACGCTCCGCCTGCGATGAACAGAGCCGCGGTAGTCACAGCGCGGGTGATCGAGATCGCCGGCATGAACGTCGAGAAGATGCGGATCGAGTTGAAGTTCGCTTCGCGGTAGTGGTCGTTGAGGACATCAAAAGCCTCGTATGTCGTTCGCTCACGGGTGAATAGCTGGACCACGGCCATGCCCGACAGGTGCTCGTTCAGGTACGCGTTGATGCGTGCCAGCCGAATGCGCTGGTTCACGAACGAGTCGCGCAGCCGGCCGCGGAAGAAGATCGTCAGCCCTATGACCACGGGCAGCGAACCAAAGATCACGAGCGCCAAACGCCAATCGAGATAGACCAGCACCACCGCCGCACCTGCGATCAGCAGCAGGTCGCCGAGCATCGCCACGACCCCCTGGGTCAAGAGGTCGGCCAGAGCGTCAACGTCGTTGGCCAGGCGCGTCATCAATCGGCCGACCGGGTTGTGGTCGAAGAACGACAGCGACAGCCCTTCGATATGGGCGAACAGCTCCGAGCGCAAGTCGCGCATCGCGCGCTGGCCGATCGACATGACGAGCATGTTCTGGCCGTAGCGCAGCAGCGCCCGCACCACGATCACGACAAGGAAGACCAGCCCGAGCTCGGCGAGCAGCGTGATTCCATCATCGATCGAGAGCGTTCCCTCGACCACGGGAGTGATCGCGTTGTCGATGACGAGCTTGATCAGAATGGCCGGCGCGACGGCCGTGATGGTCAGCAGCAGCAGCCCCGCAAGAGCCACGATGACCTGGCCGCGGTACGGCTGCAGGTAGTGGCCGAGGCGGCGGACGAGGCGCGCGTCGTAGGCACGGCCCAGGACCTCGTCCGGAGCGTAAGCGTCGAGCTGCGCGCTCACGACACGGGCTCCGTGGCGCCTTCATCCTCAGATGCGGCATCCCCGCTCACCTCAGCCTCGAGCTGTTGGCGGCGGTTCATCTCGCTGTACAGACCGCCCCGTGCGATCAGCTCGTCATGCGTGCCGCGCTCGGCGATCTGGCCATCGGCCAGGACAAGGATCAGGTCGCAGTCCTTGACCGTCGAGACGCGATGTGACACGAGCACGGTCGTTCGGCCGCGTCGGAGGCCGGCGAGACCGTGCAGGATCTGCGCCTCGGTGTGCGTGTCGACGGCGCTGAACGAGTCGTCGAGGATGAGGATGCGTGGATCTTTGGCGATCGCGCGCGCGAGCGCGGTCCGCTGTTTCTGCCCACCTGACAGCGTTACCCCGCGCTCGCCAATGATCGTGTCGTACTGCTCGGGGAACGTCGCCACGTCGTCGTTGAGCTGCGAGATGCCGCCTGCCTCGAGCAGGTCCTCCTCAGATAAGTCGTGGGTATGGCCGAAGCCGACGTTCGTGCGCAGCGGCATCGAGAACAGGAATGTCTCCTGCGGCACGTAGCCGATCGCTTGGCGCAATACCGACAACGAGTGCTCGCGGACATCGATACCGTCGACGAGGACCTGTCCGCCCGTGACGTCGAACAGGCGCGGGATCAGATTGACCAGGCTCGATTTGCCCGCGCCCGTTGCCCCAACCACCGCCACGGACGTGCCGGCGGGCACGACAAATGACACGTTGCGCAGCACCTCTGTGGTGCCGTACGCGAACATCACGTCGCGAAACTCCACCGCGCCGGTGATCGGCTGTGCGGACGGGTTGGGCACGTCGGTGATCGTCGGGCGGGCGACCCACAGCTCCTGCAGACGCTTGAGCGATGCCCAGCCGGATTGAACGACGGTGGTTACGAAGCCCATGCTGATCAGCGGGAAGGAAAGCAGGCGCAGGTAAGCGACGAACTGGACGAGCTGGCCGAGTGTGATCTGACCATGCATCGCCTGGATCCCGCCGACGATTACGACGACGAGCGTGGCGACGCCCAGGATCGCCTCCATGAGCGGCCAGATCGCCTGCTCGGGACGGGCCAGGTGCATCGCGCCCTGCAGATATTGGTTGCACACCTCGCGGAAGGAGGCAACCTCCTCCTTTTCCTGGGCGAATGCCTTGACCACCCGAATGCCCGACAGGTTCTCCTGCGCGGCGGTGGAGATGTCGCCGAATTTCCCCTGGAGGTCCTCGAAGCGCTTGTTGACCATGCGCCCGATCACCGCCAGCGTGAGGGTCACGAACGGCAGCGTCACGATTGACACGAGCGTCAGCGGGACGCTGACACTGATCATGGCCACGAGGGCGAAGAGGACGATGGCGGCGGTGCTGGTGCTGTTGGCCTGGCCCATCGCCAGCATCATCCGGACGGCATTCAGGTCGTTGGTCATGCGCGCCATCAGGTCGCCGATGCGATGGTGCTGAAAGTACGCCAGATCGAGCCGCTGCAGATGGTGGAACAGGTCGTCGCGCATCTCGTACTCGACGTCGCGCGCCGTGGACACGGTCAGGTACCGGCCACTGCCCTGGAAGATGCCCTGAACGACGGTCAGCGCGACGACGCCAAGGCCCAGGCCAATGATCACGTTGAGATCCGGCTGATTGAGGCTGTCGACGATCTGGCCGATCAGCACAGGAGGCAGGACTGACACGAACGCACCCGCGATGGTCAGGATCGCGCCCATGAGCAGCCGCGAGCGGTGCACCTTGAGGTACATCCACAGGGTCCGGCCCGGGGACAAGGTTGGGCCTGGATCGACTGGTTGTCGGACCTCTCGGCGCACCGCAGCTGCGCGAGTTTCTGAAATTGTGGCGTCCGACACGATCAGCTCAGACGCCGCGCCACGGAACTTGGAAGCATTCGCTTCCATCGTGTCACTTTCCCGCGCATCGCGCGGGCGAACCTAAGCGATGGCCAGAGCCTCCGCCGCTTTATCGTGGGGGAGATCCCCACCGATTACTCGGCGAGGATCCCGTAGATCTGCTTGCGGACCTGGTCGAGCAGCTCGACGGCCTTGGTGACCTGCTCGTCTGAGCCGGTCCGGCCGATCTGTTGGGCCGCATTCATCAGCGCGAAGATCGACTTGCCCAGATCGACTCGGGGACCGGCGCCTTCGGCGGCCTCATCCCACGGCGCGTTGCCGTGATGTGCGTGATGACGCTCGGCCATCTCGCGGCCCTTGTCGGTAATCGTGTAGACCCGTTTGTCGTCCTGCTGATCACCGCTGATCATGCCCTGCGCTTCGAGCTGCTCCAGCGCCGGATAGACCGATCCCGCGCCGGGCGTCCATGCCCCACCGCTGCGGTCGGCCAGCTCCTGGATGATCTGGTAGCCATGCATCGGCTGCTCGGCAAGCAGGGCGAGGATCGCGGTCTGCGTGCCGCCGCGGCGCATCCGGCCACCTTGTCGACGACCAAAAGCCCCAAAGCCGCCAGGCCCGAATCCCCCCGGGCCAAAGCCGCTGCCTGAAAAACCGCGCATGCGCTGGCGCGCATCGCGCAGGTGGTGTCGCGCGGCGTGCCAATCGGCGAACGCCTCTCGCGAAGTCTTGTCGTTGCCCATCGTTAGGGCACCTCCATCGGTAGCGATATCACTGGTGGATATCTAACGATGCGTAACGATATAGCGTTATCTATCGACATGTCAAGAGGCTGATTGATTTCTCATCAGATTGGACGATCTGGCGACTCCAGGGCGGCTCGGATGCTGGAAGGCGCGCAGTAGTAGCCGCTTTGATCAGCTCGGAATGTCGGATTTCCAGTCCTATTGGGAAACCGCGTACCTAGAGGAGTCAGCGGCCGGCCCAACTTCCCACCCGGCCGCATCTCGCCGAATCAGATTGGAAGAACGTAGTCGTCGCGGGTCAAAGTGCGAGCGAAGACCGCCTAATCGCCAGTCGAGCGCACGTCGAGCTGCGCCCTCAGCTACGTCTGAAGCGGCGCGCGGCCCATGGCAGGAAGAGCCG
>DATBFJ010000050.1:0-2175 GCA_036558545.1 Candidatus Limnocylindrales bacterium | reverse complement strand
GCGCGCGATCTTCGTGGCGTCCTTGCGCGGATACGCGGTGATGAACGACGCCCCCTCGAGCGCGACGCCGAGCGGCTGCTCGAGCGAGCCATCGAACACGGAATCCCCCGCGTCGTTCTCGAAATCAGCAATCAGCACCGTGATCGGATCGTGCGGCTTCGGGGGCGGAGCGGTACGCGTGCCAAGCAGTCGCCAGGCGGCCGCGCCAGCGAGGACCAGCGCGACTGCCGTTGCCGCGGCGACCATGACGAGCCGTCGCCGTGAAGAGGGGATGTCTACATACTGGACGCGCGATCGTCCGTCCGAATCCAATCGATCCAGGTCGGCCAGCAGCTCCGGGATGTTCTGATACCGCTTCGCGGGATCGACGTCGAGGCACCGTGCGACGATCCGCGCCGTCTCCGCGGGGATGCCGGGATCGATGCTCGTCAGCGATGGGGGACCGTGCTCGAGCCTGTCGATCAGCGCCGCCAGCGCATCGTCCGACTTCACCCGCGGACGGCCGCCAGCGAGCATGTCGTAGAGGATCAGACCGAACGCGTAGATGTCGCTGCGCTGGTCCGCGGCCTCACCGCGCGCCTGCTCGGGTGCCATGTACTCCAGCGTGCCGACGACGGAGCCGGGCAGGGTGTAGAGCGTCTTCGCATCGACGGCGCGCGCGATGCCGAAGTCGGTCAGCCTGGCGTGATCCTCGGCATCGACGATGACGTTCGCCGGCTTGAGATCGCGGTGGACGATGCCCGCCTTGTGCACCGCGCCGAGCCCGTCCGCGATCTGGCGGGCGAGCGACAGGGCACGGCCGACCGGCATCTTCCCCTGGCGCTTCAGCACGAACCCCAGGTCGGCCCCCTGCACGTACTCCATCGTCAAGTACTTGAGGCCGCCGACGTCGCCGAGATCGTGAATGCGGATGACGTTCGGATGCGTGACCTGACGGGCGAGGCGGAGCTCGCGCTTGAAGCGCTCCTCGAGCGCCTCGAGATCGGCGGGACCGAGCGCGATACCTGGCCGGATGATCTTCAGGGCGACGGGTCCACCGAGGGTCTCGTCCCAGGCGTGGTAGACCTCGCCCATCCCGCCGGCGCCGAGCAGCTTGATGACCGTGTAGCGGGCTGAAAACTGCTGTCCGGGCTGGAGAGCCGTCACCCCTGGAGGGGGCTGCGTCTCGGCGGGTCGACTAGGACTGGTTTGCGGACGCGTGACCTCGGGATCCGGCTCGTGGGACGGCACACGATCGCCGATCGTGACGGCCGCGCCAGCCGCCCAATTGCAGCGGGGACAGGGCGAGCCCGGCGAGCCCAGCGATGCGCCGCAGTTCGGACAGACCATTGGATCCGATTGGGAAGGCGCACATTATGTCACGGGGCAGCAGCCACCCCGCTACCGTTCGTTACGACTTTTCGGCGGCTTTGGCGAGGGTCTGGACGGCCTGCACCATCGACATCAGGCCCATGCCTTTTCCCATCGAGATGTTCTGCCGGAAGATCTGCTCCACGATGTCCGGCGAAACCTGGGCGACCTCCGAGGCCGGAAGCCCCGAGAGCGTGCGATCCAGGATGGTCGCCAGCGCCTTGGCAGACACGCCGGAAGGATTTTCGACAGCAAAGTGCAGCTTGAGGGTGCCGTCCGGCCGCTTGACCGCCCAGGCGTAGGCGTCGGACTCGCACTGCGGGATGTGATGGTTGCAATCAAAGGGGCGCGTGGCCACCTCCGGCGGCACCTCCTTGAACTGATCGGCGTAGCTCAGGAGCATCGACGACCGATCCGTGGGATCGGAGAACATCTCGAACGTATCGAGCAGTTGCTGGAGCTTGGCGGGCATGACTGTATGAACGTCGTGGTGCTGAAGGTGCTTTAAGGTGCCAACCTAGCACCGTTAGCGCCCCCAGCACCAGCACCACTAGCACCGCTAGCACCGCTAGCACCGCTAGCACCTTCAGCACCATTAGCACCCCGCGTTTTCATTCGTTATAGTTTGACGCTTATGACCCGCACAGTGTCCCGGACCCTCGTTTTCCTCTTCTTTTTCATCGCCACCTCATCGGCTCGGTCGCAGACGGCAGGCGCGATTCGGGGCTTCACGACCGCCCACGCGGAGACCGAACGGCAAACCGAAGAGCGATTCAGAGCGATCCCGAAGCCGGACAATCTCCGCGCTTACATGCAGCTGATCTC
>DATBFJ010000049.1:0-52818 GCA_036558545.1 Candidatus Limnocylindrales bacterium | reverse complement strand
CTCTCCGCCGGCGCCATCGCGTGCTGGCTGTTGCTTGGTTGGCGGGCCGTCCGCGCTCGTCAAGCAGCCAACATTCGTCGAGGCCCGGGAAGCTTCCGAGCGGCGCGTGACTCAGAGTGGAAGTGAGGCCTGATGCAAGAGGTCCGCAGTTGGCACAGACCCCAAGCGCGGTGAGCCCAAGACGCTTCTCTGGTCAGATCGGTGGTCGGGGCGAAAGGATTCGAACCTTCGACCTCTTGAACCCCATTCAAGTGCGCTACCAGACTGCGCTACGCCCCGACGCGCCTGAGTCTACCAGCGGGTCGACTGACCCCAGTCAGTGGACCCGGGGCAGTTAGCGAACGGAGAAAGTGACAAAAGGTTCGGTTGGCAGCAACCGGAGCCCACTTCGACGCCGGCGGTCCTAGCCTCAGGACGCGCGACCCGACGGAGCGAAGCTGGGACCCCGTAGTTTCAGAACTTGAGTGGCACTCCCCACGGCAGAGGGATCACGGCGCCACTTCTCAGGGTCCTCACTTGGCTTGGTCCGGCTGCTGCCCAACCGATTTGCTTATGTGCCAACGATGGCACGTCCAAGCGAACAAAGCCAGATGACCCTGAGCTAAATCGTGTGGCCCCGGTGTACCTACCCCGATGCCGTTAAGTACCTGCTTGTACGGGCTGGTGGGGTCAAGCGCCCCTTACCGAACCATCTCAGCGCGACACGGCGCCATTGAGGATCCATTCGCCGAACCCGGCGAGCTCGTCCTTCTGCTCTCGAGACAGCAGGTCGATCAGGCAGCGCTGGACACTCTTGCCCTCGAACAGCGCGTTGTAAACCTCCTGGGCGATCGGCATTTCGACCCCGAGCTGGCGAGCCAACTGGAGCGCCGAGGTGACCGTGTAGGCACCTTCCGCAACGCCGGCCAGCGTTCCCTCGATGTCTGGCCAGCGCCGACCCTTCGCCAGTTCGACACCCAGCGTGTGGTTGCGCGACAGCTTCGAGTAGCACGTCGTCATGACGTCGCCCAGGCCGGCGAGGCCGGCGAAGGTAAGCGGGTTTGCGCCGGCGGCAATGCCCAGCCGCGTGATCTCGGCCAGACCACGGGTGATCAGGCCGGCCTTGCCGTTATCGCCAAAGCCAAGCTGCTCTGCGGCGCCCGCGGCAATCGCGACGATGTTCTTCAGGGCGCCGCACAGCTCGACGCCGATGACGTCACGGTTGCGATAGAGCCGAAACGACCGGCTGCCGATCATCTCCGAGGCATTGAGACTGACCGACTCGTCCTCGGCGGCGATGACGCTGCTAGCCGGCAGGCCGCGGGCAATCTCCAGCGCGAGATTGGGGCCCGACATCGCGGCGGCACGCCCCTTCGCGCCTGGGATTTCCTGCTCGAGCACCTGGGTCATTCGGGCAAGCGACTCGTGCTCGATGCCTTTGGCCACGGACAACAACACGGCGTTGTCGTGGATGGCCGGCGCGACCCGGGCCGCGGTTTGGCGCATCGCGCCGGCCGGGACAGCAAAGACGACCAGCTCGTCGGCCGACTTCAGTTGCCCAGGATCCGAGCTGATTTCGATCTCGACCGGAAAGGTGATGTCCGGCACGTAGCGAGCGTTGCGATGCTCGTCGGTCAGCGTCTTTGCCTGGTCCTCGTCGCGGGCGAGAAGGATGACCGGACCGCGTTTCGCCATGTGCAGGGCGAGCGTGGTGCCCCAGGTGCCGGCACCAACGACAGCGCGACGCGCGTTGCGTTCCACGATCAGCTCCGCTTCGTGGCCGCCGAGGCCCTGGCCCGTTGCGAGCGAGCCTTTGCACCTTTGCCACCCTTGAAACCAGATTTGATATTGGGCCGCTTCCGCTCAATTTCCTCGCGCGCACGCTCGCGGATGATCAGGCGCAAAGGTGTCCCGGCAAAGCCGAACGCTTCACGCAACCGGTTCTCGAGATAGCGCTTGTAGCTGAAGTGGATGAGCTCAGCGCCATTGGCGAAGAGGACGAAGGTTGGCGGCTCAATCTGCACCTGCGTCGCGTAAAAGAAGCGAGGCTGCTTGCCACGGACGCTCGACGCCGGGCGGCGTTGGGTGACGTCGCGCAGCCACGCGTTCAACGCGGCGGTGGGGACGCGACGGCGGCGTTCCGCGGCGATCTCAAGCGCCGCCTCGATGACTCGCTCGACGCGTTGACCGGTCCGGGCGCTGATCGAAACGATCGGTGCGAAGGCCAGGAATGGGGCCTCACGACGAAGATCTGCAACGTACTCGTCAAACGTGTGCTGAGTCTTGTCCTCGACGATGTCCCACTTGTTGATCGCGACAACGAGGCCGATCCCCTCCTCGACCGCGTAGCCCGCGACGTGAGCATCCTGCGCGGTCAGCCCTTCGGTTGCGTCCAGAACGAGGACCGCGACATCGGCGCGCGAAACGGCCTTCAGCGCGCGCAGAGTGGCAAATCGCTCGGCAGCTGGGCCGGACGCGACCTTGCCCCGGCGCTTGATTCCGGCTGTGTCGACCAGGCGGACCGTTCGCCCGGCCCATTCGACGGACGTATCGATCGCGTCGCGCGTCGTGCCGGGGATGTCAGAGACGATTGCTCGTTGCTCGCCGAGCAGCGCGTTGAGCAGCGAGCTCTTGCCCACGTTCGGACGGCCGATGATCGCAATTCGCGCTGGTCGATCGTCGAGGGCGAACGCGGCTTCCTCGTCGGCTCCAAGCGGTGAGTCGGTGCCCACCTGGTCCAGGGCGTCGAGCTCCTTCTCCGCGCGTTTCCGTTCGAGCTCCGTCGCCGACTCCGGCGGCAATGCCCACACCACGACGTCAAGCAGATCGGCAACTCCACGGCCGTGCAACGCGCTGATGGGCAGCGTCTCGCTCCAGCCAAGGCTGTGGAACTCCGCGGCCTCGAGCTCGCGCTTTTGGTTGTCAGCCTTGTTGGCGGCGACGATGACGGGCGAACGAGCGGCGCGCAGGACATCGGCCGCTTCGTGGTCTGCCGGCGTAAGCCCCGCCTCGGCGTCGACGACGAAGACGACCACGTCGGCTTCCTGGATCGCCAGTCGTGCCTGTTCCTGGACGCCCTCTTCGATCGGATCGCCGGGACGCTGTTCAAGACCACCGGTGTCGATGACGATGAATCGGCGGCCGTTCCACTCCGAAATGTCGTAAAGACGATCGCGGGTCGTGCGCGCGCGGTCCTCGACGATCGCGATACGTTCACCGACGACCCGGTTGAAGAGCGTGCTCTTCCCGACATTGGGCCGCCCAACGAAGGCAACGACAGACAATCCGTCCGTGGGAAGGTCCCTGTTCCGGCCCGACGTCGGACGGCGACCGCGTCGCGCCATCAGCTACGCCGCGCCGGACGCTACGGGACGGCGCGGTCGTCCGTGCGGGTCGAGCGAGCTGCTGCGATATGCCGGCTCGGCGACAGCGGTCAGCGCCTGGCGCGCGAGGTTTGCCGAGTCTGCGCGCGTCGCGTCCGTGCCAGCAAGCTCGAACACCCGCTGAGCAACCTTCTCGAGGTCCTCGATCGGCGTGCTGGTGCCGCCGGTCACGCCAACGAGGCGCGCGCCGTCGAATGACGTCGCATCGTCGAGATCGTGCTCGCTCTCGATCTGGATCACCGCCTTGCCCGCGATCTGGCACAGGCGCGTAAGTTCCTTCGTATTGGCACTGTTCCGGCCGCCGACGACGACCATCATGTCGACTTGCGCCGCGAGGTCCATCGTGTCCTGCTGGCGCCTGATCGTGACCGGGCAGACGGTGTTGACGATCTTGAGCTCATGCGATCGACTGACGAGGTATGCCGCAAGCTTCTCGAACTTCCACGGCGGCTGGGTGCTCTGGCTGATCAGCGCCATTCGCTTGGTCCGTGGGATGCGCTCCCAGTCCTCTTCCTCGTCGACGACGATCGCGTCGGGTGCGAATCCGAGCAAGCCGACTACCTCGGGGTGCTTTGGAGTTCCGAGCAACACGATCGTGTAGCCGTCGTCGACGAGCCTCTGGAGCTCTTTCTGCTCCTGGATCACCCACGTGCAGGTGCCGTCGATGACTTCGAGCCCACGCTGTTCCGCACGCGCCATTACCTCGGGCGTGACGCCATGGGCCCTGATGACAACAGCAGCGCCCGTGTCGACGTCGTCGAGCGTGTCAACGGTCTGGATGCCCTGGCCTTCGAGCTGGGCAATGACGCCCTCGTTGTGCACGACCTGACCAAGGGTATGGGTCTGCTTACCCTGCGCTGCGGCGAGCCGCGCGTAGTCGATCGCTTCGCGCACGCCGTAACAGAACCCGGTCCGTCGCGCGATTCGGACCTCCTCGACAGTTCCCATCCACGGTCAAGTATGGCACCGGCCGCGTTTGCGGCCGGTGTTGGAGCTACGGGCTTGGTGGAGCTGCCACCTTCACCGAACCTACTAGTTTGGTGCCGTCGGCATTCTCGATGTAGCAGGTGACACCGCGGTCGTTGTTCTGGGTCCAGCTGTCCGAAGTCGGATAGAAGAACGCGTAAGACAGCCCGGCAGCGTCGATTTCCTCCTGGGTCCTCCCCGTGTACGACTCCGCCAGGGGCAGGCAGTTCGTGCTTACAAAGTCTTCGAAGTCGCTGGTGAGAATCGGATACGGCGCGCCGTCCGCGCCCGGGTAGGTCAGGTTGGCGAAGACTTCGCCGTCGTGCGGCTCTGTGCACGGCTGATGCTGAACGTCGGTAACGGACGATGCACTGGACGGCTCGTCGATGCAGTCGCCAACCTGCAGCTCCGTGACACCGCCGCTGATGCGGTCACGGAAGAACGCCAAACCACCAACGACGAGCACGATCAGGACGACCAGCACGACCAGGGCATACAGGCCTGAGCGGCTTCGCTTTGCCGGGGGCGGCGCGGGCTGAGAGTACGAAGGCGGCCCCGGTGGCGCCGTTGGCGTCGGTGGCGGTGTGTACTGCGCGTCCGGCGGGGGCGCGTTCGTGAAGCCGCCACCCGGCGGCGGACCTGAGCCCTCGGGCATCGTCATGTGAGCGTGTCCTCCCTCGTTTCCACCTGGTGCGATTTTTTCATACGTCGGCGGGTGCAAACCTGCCCTGGTGACGCGTGTCGACAAGATCGGCGATATGGCGCATCAGCTCGTCCGATGCGGCGGCCAGCGCCGCGCGACGAGGCAGGCTTGGGTCGAGCTGGAGCGTGAATGGCTGACCCGCTCGGATGGTGATGCGCGATCCGAAGCGGGGCAGGCGTTTGCCACGGCCAAGAAACGCGTCGCTGCCGCTGATGCCGACAGCCACGATCGGGACCGCCGAGCGTGTCGCCAGCATCGCCACGCCGGGCTTGGGCTCCTGCATGACTCCTGTCTGACTGCGCGTGCCTTCGGGGAAGATGCACAGGACCTCGCCCCGGTCGAGTACGGCCTTCGCTGTGCGATAAGCCTCGATGTCGCTGCCACCGGCCTTGACCGGGGTCACGCCGTTATGGCTCAGGAACCAGCCGACGGGTCCGACGAACAGTGCCTCCTTGGCCAGGATGTGCATCTGCCTGCCGAGCGCCGGGGTCAGCCAGCCGAAGACGAGTGGCGGGTCGGCGTTGGAGATGTGGTTGGCGACGATGATCAACGGCCCTTCCTTGGGCAGCTTGTCGAGTCCCTGTGCACTGACGCGCGCCGACGATTTCAGCATCAAACGTGCCAGAAACGCGGCACCGCGGGCAAGCAATGGCGCTCTTTGGCTCACTGCTTCTCGGCCGCGCGGACCACGGCAACAACGCGATCGACGGTCTGTTCGAAGCTGTTGCCGTCCGTCTCGATGACGGTTGCCCCCTCAGGCTGACGCAAAGGCGCGACCTCGCGTGAGCTGTCGATGCCGTCACGCCGACGTAGCTCATCCTCGATCTGGGCGACGGCGCGCGCGTCACCTGCCAGACCGCGCTCCACGGCACGTCGCCGCGCGCGCTCCTCAACCGAGACGTTCAGGTACAGCTTCACATCCGCATCCGGAAGGACGACCGTGCCAATGTCGCGGCCGGCCATGATGATCCGGCCGGCTTTGGCCAGTGCGCGCTGCTTGTGCAACAACTCGGCGCGGACCGCGGCGTGTTGCGATACGCGGCTGACTTCGCTGTCGACCGCCGCCGTGTGCAGGCGATCAGTTACCTCGGCGCCGTCCACGACCATGCGAACGTAGCGGCCTTGCGAATCTGGCTCGAGATGTATCTCGGCGACGAGTGGCACGAGACTTGCCGGTTCGTCCAGGTTCGCGCCGCGCTCCATTGCCAGCCAGGTCAGGCCGCGATACAGCACGCCCGTATCGCAGAAGCGGTAGCCCAACCGGCCCGCCGCTCGCATGCCGACGCTGCTCTTGCCACTGCCGCCCGGCCCGTCGATGCTGACGATCAGTGCCTTCTGCTTCGAAGGCTCAGCGTCACCACCGGAGAGTGCCTCAAGCTGCTGCTTCTCCGCGGCCGTCAGCTCGCGAACATCACCCAAACGCATGTGCTGCATGCGCACCGTGCCAAAGCGCAATCGCACGAGGCGGCGAACCGGCACGCCGGCGGCGGTGAACATGCGCCGGATCTGGCGCTTCAAGCCCTGCTCGAGCGTCACGCGGTACCAGGTCAGCTCGCTTGCGTGCCGACCAACCAGCTGGCCCACGATTCGCACATCCGCCGACGTTGCTGGGCGCAGACCTGCAATCCGGGCCATGCCCTCCTCGAACTGGACGCCGCGCTCGAGGATTTCGCGCTGCCGACCATCCAGCGGGCCATCGATTCCAACGGCGTACTCACGCTCCATACCGTGTCGCGGGTGGAGCATGCGCTGGGCCCAATCGCCATCGTTGGTCAGCAGGATGAGGCCCTCGGAGTCCTTGTCCAACCGGCCCACTGGATAGAGCCGCTGAGCCCGCGCTCGAAGCTCGCGCGGAACCATGTCGATCACTGTTCGCTCGGCATGTCGGTCGCTCACCGTGCTGGTCACACCGGCCGGCTTGGCCAAAGCCAGGTAAAGCCGCCTGGCAGCGCTCGCGACGACTTTGCCGTCGACGGCCAGCACGTCGCGCGCGGGATCGACGAGTTGTCCGACCCCGGCCGGGGCCCCATTCACGGTCACGCGGCCGTCGATGACGAACTGCTCTGCCTTGCGTCGCGACGCGACGCCGGCGTCGGCCAGCGCCTTGTGAATGCGAACCTGCTCACTCAACGAGCCGCTCCGCCGCCTCGGCGTCGAGCGGCGGCAGGTCGTCGAGCGAGGTCAAGCCGAAACGCTCAAGGAAATCGAAGCCCGTGCCGAAGAGGATCGGCCGGCCGGGCGTGTCGGCGCGGCCCTGCTCGACGACGAGGCGGCGGTGAAGCAGCGTCCTGAGAACGTAGTCCGAGTCAACGCCGCGGATGCGCTCGATCATGCCGCGCGTCACTGGCTGGCGATAGGCAACTATGGCCAGCGTCTCGAGAGCCGCGGGCGACAGCTTGGCACCCTCGACACCGGTGTAGCGCGCGATCAGCGAACCAGCATCCGGTGCGGTGACCAGCTGGACCTCGTCGCCCGCGGCGACAAGCCGCAGGCCGCGCTCGCCAAGTGCGACCTCAAGATCGCCCAGCAGCGCGTCGACCTCTTCTCTGCTGACGCCGGCGAGCGCGGCAATCTCACGTCGCTTCAACGGCCGTTCCGCTACGAACAGCAGGGCCTCAAGCTGCGCGACGGTAAGTGAACCCGGGGCTTGAGCCACGTCATCGGGCACGACCGGGATCGCGACGACGTCATCCATCGGCCGAATCCTCTATCGACTCATCTGTCATCTCGCGCGGAGTGACGCGGATGGGACCCCACGGCTCGTCCTGCTCGATCAGCACTTCGCGACCTTTGCTCAACTCGAGCAGGGCCAGGAACGTGACCGCGACCACGATGCGGTCCGTCACGTCGCTGAGCAGTTCCTGCAGGACGATCTGCGGCGCTCGGCGGAGCGCGGATCGGATGACCTGGGCGCGTTCGTCGAGGGTGATCGTGCGCGTGACGATCTCGGCGGGTGGTGGCGCCGGCGGCACGAGCTTGATCGAAACGAGCAGCGCGTCCGCCAAGGTCAGTGGATCGAGTGGCGCACCCTCATCTGGTCGCGCGCCGGCTTTGCCTGCAGCGAGGGCGGTCGCCGGCTCCCTGTGGAACAGCGGCTTACCTGAGCTCAACAGGATGCCCATCGCCCGGCCAGCGTCGCGGAACATCCGGTACTCGATCAGCCGCCTGCGTAGCTCCTCCTCGGGATCGGACTCGTTCTGCGAGCCGTCGATGGCGGCCGCCTCAGGTGCACGCGGCAGCAGGGCGCGTGACTTGATCAGGATCAGCTGCGAGCAGACGCTTACGAACGAGCTGAGCAGCGGCAATCGGCCGCGCTCGATGCTCGCGAGTGCCTCGAAATACGCGCCCGCAAGGTCGCCCAGACGAACCGTCAGCACATCGAGCTGGCGCTGCTCGATCAAGGCGAGTAGCAGCGCCAGCGGCCCGTCGAAAGTGTCGAGCCGGACGTGAGTCGCGTCCTCCGGCCGGCGTGCCTCCGCGAAGCGGATCTCAACAGCCGTTGCGACGCTCAATTTGCCTGGTCCGCCAGCAGCAGAGCCTGACCAAGTACCTCGTCAAGAGGTTCAGCCTGGTGGCGGATCAGACCGGCCGTCACCGTCGAGCAGCCGGCCGCGCTGGCGAGCTCCGCCGATCGAGCCGCGTGCGCCGCGATCACATCAAAGGCCTGCCGAAAGCCCGGCAGGCGCAGAAATGAGCGTTCGACGCGCGGACCGTAGCGCTCCGCCAGCGACCAGCCGACTCTGTGCCAGACATGAAGTCTGCGGCCCTTGCCACAGTCGTGCAGCAGCCCAGCCAGGAGAAGGTCGGTATTCGTCTGTCCGTCGGCGCGCAGGGCTGCAACGACATCAAGTCCGTGGCGTTGATCGGCCCTGTGCATCGAGTCGAACAATGTCAGCTGGGCCGGCGTCAGCCATGCTGCGACGTCCTTGCGCTCGTCCTTGCCGACGCGGCCGAAGAAATAGCGTCCGCAACGTTTGATCTTGGCCGCCCACCAGCCCACGTCAGGCTCCGACTAGAAACGTCGTGATCGTCTGCGCTAGCTGTCCAATGAACGTCGGCGCGATGAAGATGATCAGGATCAGCACCACGAAGCCGTACTGCTCGAACGGCTTGAGGTTATATGCCGTCCGGGCGTCGACCAGTCCGAGAAGCGCGCGCCAGCCGTCGAGCGGTGGAATCGGCAGCAGGTTGAAGATCATCAGCAGCACATCTATCTGGACGAACAGATAAGCGACGTTCAGCACGAAGACGCTGATATCGCTCGAGCGGACCGTCTCGAGCATGGACGGGTTCGAAGCGATGATGCGCAGCGGTATGGCGACGATTGCGGCCATGACCAGGTTGGAGATGGGTCCTGCGACCGCGACCAGGGCCTCGCCTTTGCGGCCGTACCGCAGGTTGTACGGATTGACCGGTGTCGGCTTGGCCCAACCTATGCCGAAGCCGGCCAGCACGATGCTGATTGCAAGTAGCGAACCGCCGATCGGGTCGAAGTGGACGATCGGGTTGAGCGTGAGACGGCCTTGCCAGCGGGCGGTCGAATCCCCCAGGCGGAACGCGGTCCATGCGTGGCTGAACTCATGAACCGGGAAGGCAACGAGCAGGAATATCGCCAGTACGGCAGCATCCTGGGCAAGATCGAGAGCGGTCACAGACGACCGAGAAGCTCCTGCTTCTTCGACTCATATTCCTCGGGCGTGATCGCGCCCTTATCGCGCAGATCGGCGAGCTGGGACAGCGTCTCGGTGACACTGAGCGACGGGTCGCTGGCCTGCGCCGGCGGCGGTCCGACTTCTGCGGCGGCCTCGGCGGCCGCGGGCGCAGGGTCGCTCGGCAACGGCGGAGGAGCCATGTCGGCCGCGGGAGGCGGCGGTGCCTGAGGATTGGGCACGGCGGCAGCGGCCGGGGAACTCGCCGGCGCGGAGGCAACAGCTGCGGCAACGGGCTGAGCTGGGCTCTCGGCACGAAGGGGCGGCGTCGGCGGCATCGCCGCGGGATACATGAACCCAGTTTCCAGGTTGTGCTTCTGGGTCAGCATGATCTTCTTGAACTTTTTGGGGTCCTTGAGCATGTGATAGATATCAACCGCTTCCTCGGCGGCGGTCAGGATCGAGAGGTCCCCGTAGTTGAGCATCCGGCCCAGCACCGGTTGGTCGAGCACCGCGTCGTTGATTTTCTCCAGCGAGCTATCGGCCGAGTGCTTGTTGAGGATGCCCGTGACCTTGAGCAGCCGGCGGTTGGTGATGATGTAGTCCTGGTTGGACCACTGCCACCAGCGGTAGGCGAGGATCACGACCCCGACGATGACCAGGAGCGCCACCAGGCTGACTCCACCAGTCTCGAGCAACCCGTTGGCCTTGATAAAGGCGAGCGCTACCAGGATGATCACGGCGAGAATTACGATGCCCAGGGCACTCCGGCCACGGATGAGCAGCGACAGCCAGTGCTGCCTGGAGCGATATACGACCTGTTCGCCTTCTGTCAGAAGGCTGTCGGCGTAGCGCGTCATTCCCTCGTCCTCCTGCCTATGCGCGTGGGTGCGCTCGCGCGTAGACCTGCTTGATTCGTTCCCCGGTCAGGTGCGTGTACAGCTGCGTCGTCGTGATGCTCGCGTGTCCGAGCAATTCCTGCACGACGCGCAGGTCGGCGCCGCCCTCCAAGAGGTGGGTGGCGAAGCTGTGGCGCAGGGTATGCGGTGTGACGTGTCCGGTCACGCCCCCTACGAGCGCGGCGTGGCGAATCGTGCGCCAGGCTTGCATCCGGCTCAGTCGCTCGCCACGCTGGTTGACAAACAACGGACCGCCGCGGCGCAGCGCGCGTTTGGGCACTGATGCAATGAACTCGGGCCGCACGTCGTCGAGATACCGATTCACGGCGGCGACTGCGATGTCGCCCACGGGCAGCCTGCGCTCGCGGTCACCCTTACCTATGACCCGGACAGTTGCCTCATCGAGGGATATGTCCTCGAGGTCAAGATTGAGCGCCTCGCTGACGCGCAGCCCACAGGCGTACAGCAGCTCGAGCAGTGCACGATCGCGGATGCCGATCGGCGATTCGTTGCTTGGTGCGCCAAGGAGCGCCTCGACATCGTCTACGGCGAGCGTGTCTGGCAGGACGCGCGTTGCGCGCGGCAGGTCGAGCAGGCTGGCGACGTCACGCTCGATCAAGTCCTCGGCAAAACAGAAACGGTAGAACGCACGAACCGCGGCGGCCTTGCGGCGGTGCGTCGCGGGGCGCATGACGCGCGGCGGGCGCGATAGCGCGGCGAGGTAGTCGATCGCTGTCTGAGCGTCATGACGCCAGGCGTCACCGCGGCTCGCGGCGAACTTCGCGAAGGAGTTTAGGTCGGTCGAGTACGCCGCGATCGTTGCGGGAGAGAGCCCGCGCTCGACTCGCAGGAAATCGAGGTACGCGTCGATGGCAGCCCTGAGCGTAACGTCCATCTCCGTGGTCATGCTTTGGTCGGCACGGCATTGCGGACGCTCGCCGCCGTCGCCAGCAGTGCGTCAGCGGCGGCGAGCGCGGCTTCTGCCCCAGATGCGCCACCGAGCATGTGCGCAAGCTCCCTCCTGCGCGACGTCTCGTCGAGCGCCTCGATCTGCGTCGCGGTACGGCCGTCTGTCTCGGTCTTCTCGATACGCAGATGTTGATCTGCATACGCCGCGATCTGCGGCAGATGGGTCACGCACACGACCTGATGCTCGCGCGCAAGGCGCCACAACAGCCGACCGACCGGATCGGCCGAGCGCCCACCGATGCCGGCATCCACCTCGTCGAAGATCAGCGTTGGCGTGTCGTCGGCAGCTGCCAGGGCGGTCTTGAGTGCGAGTGCGACGCGCGACATCTCGCCGCCGGAGGCGATGCGTGCGAGCGGACGCGCAGGTTCGCCCGGGTTCGGTCGAAATACAAACTCGATCCGGTCGACACCGGACGCGTCGAGCTCTGCCTGGTGCAGCTGGACCGCGAATGCGTCTCGAGGGAACCCCAAGTCGGACAGAAAATCGCTGACCGCAGCATCGAGCTGCTGAGCGGCTGACCGGCGGGCTTTGGTCAACTCGGAGGCTGCGGCACGCGCAGCGTCGAACAGCCGTTGCGCTTCGATCGATCGCAGCTCGCGCTGCTCATCGATGCTCCGCAGGCGTTGCACCTCGGCGCGCGCCGCCTCGCCGTAAGCCACGAGCGACTCTTCGCCGTCTCCGTATTTGCGCATCAGGCCGTAGAGAACCCCGAGTCGCGACTCGAGCAGCGCGCTGTCCGTCGCGGCATCGGCCACTGACTCCTGTCTGCGGCGCAGCTCCAGGGCGACGTCGTCGAGTTCGGCCTCGATGCCGGCGATCCGCTCGGCAAGACCGTTCATCTCCGGATCGAGCCGCGCCAGCTCCGTGGCGGCGCGAACGGCCGTGGCAACGCTGTCGCGCGCCGATCGGCCATCGGAAGCGAGCAAGTCGTGCGTCTCAGCGAGCAGGGCAACGATGCGCTGGGCATTGCCCGCGACCGCGAGTCGGGCGCGCAGCTCATCGACTTCGCCTTCGCGAGGTGCCGCAGACTCGATCTCGTCTGCGGCGTGTTCGGCCAGCTCGAGTCTCCGTTCGAGTTCGGCAGGGTCGATCGCCAGCTCGCGCAGGGCCGCTTCGTTGGCGCGCAGGTCGTCGACGAGAGTAGCGACCGTCTTGCGCAGCTCCTCGTGGCCGCCGAATGCGTCAAGCATGTCGCGCTGCCAGGCCGCCGACAGGAGTCGTTGTTGCTCGTGCTGGCCGTGAATCTCGATCAGCGGCCCGACAACCTGGGCGAGTCGCGCCGCCGTCACCGTTTCATCGTCGATGCGCGCGACGCTGCGGCCTTCCGCAGACACCTCGCGGACACAGATGAGCGGCTCTGGCGCCGCGTCGACGTCGAACAACGCTTCGACGCGCGCTGCCGCCGCGCCGTGGCGCACAAGACTTGTGTCGCTGCGCGCGCCCATCACGAGCCCGACCGCGTCGATCAGCAGTGATTTGCCCGCGCCAGTCTCGCCGGTAATGATCGTCAGTCCCGGCTCCAGCGCGACACGGACACGCTCGATGAGCGCAAGGTCGCGGACGGCAAGCTCGCGGAGCATCAGCCGATTCTGACGGCCGCGCGGGTCACGCGGGAAGCAGTTCCGCCTTCTGGCGCAGCAGCTCCCAGAACGGGACCGCGTGACTCGGCTCGATGAAGCGCATTGGCCTTTGGAGGGCACGTGCCTCGACCTCGTCGCCCGGTTCAACGGGGTAGTCCTCACGGCCGTCGATGCTTACCAGGCCGGTGGGGCCGTCGATTATCCGGACACGGACCTTGTGCGCGGGGCTGACGACCACCGAGCGAACGGACGCCAGGTAGGCAGCAATCGGAGTCACCACCAGATTCCGAGCCGTGGGGTCGAGGATCGGCCCTCCGGCACTGAACGAGTACGCGGTGGATCCGGTGGGCGTGGCGATGACCACCCCGTCCGCGATGTAGGTCGCGAGGTGCGAGTCATCGACGAGCACCTCCATTCGCAGCACGCGGGCTTCGCCGCCGCGCACGACGGCGGCGTCATTGAGCGCCACGAAAGTGCCGCCCCTGTCCGCAGGAGCGCCGTGGGCAGCCTTGATGAGGGTTGCCTCGAGCATCATCCGGTGCTCGATCTTGTAGTCGTCGCGCAACAGCTCGGCGAGCGTCGCCTCGAGAGACTGCGGATCGATCTTGGAGAGGAAGCCGACCCGACCCGAGTTGACCCCGAGCACAGGAACGTCGACGCGAGCCAGGGCACGGGCGGCGCGCAGAAACGTGCCGTCACCACCCAGGACGATGAGGCAATCAGTGTTCGCGAGATGGGTGACGAGCGTTTCCGTCTCGCCTGATTCGGCGGCCCACGTCTCGGCACCATTGTGCTGGCACCACTTCGCGGCACGCTCGGCGAGCTCGATCGCCGCAGGCTTGGTCGGATTGAAGGCGAGACCAAATCGCTTCATGGCATCAGCGCCAGGTGAAGCAGAAACTCGACGTTGCCGGCCGGGCCGCGCAGCGGAGACTCGACTTCACCGCGGACCGTGAAGCCGATGCTCGCTGCGAAAGTGGCAATGCGATCGACCGCAGCGCGGCGCACTGCTGGATCGCGCACCACCCCCCTCGGCGCGTCGGCCGGATCAGCCTCGAATTGCGGTTTGACCAGCGGCACGGCTTCGCCGCTGGCACTCAGCGCGGCTTTGACTCCGGGCAGCACACGTGTCAACGAGATGAATGAGACGTCGATCACGGCCAAGCCTGGCGCTTCTGGGAGCGCCACGTAATCTTTGGCGCCCGGCGCGAGTCGAGCCGCGTGGGTCCGCTCCATGGAGACGACCCGCGGATCGGTGCGCAGCGCATCGGCGAGCTGTCCGTGGCCCACGTCGAGAGCATAGACGCGCGCCGCACCGCGGCGTAACAGGACATCCGTAAAGCCGCCCGTCGAAGCTCCGACATCGAGGCAGATCTGGCCTTCGACTTGGATCTGGAACGCATCGAGCGCGGCGGCGAGCTTCTCGCCGCCGCGCGAGACGTACGGCGCGCGCTGGGCAAGCGTCAACGTGCTCGTCTCGCTTACCAGCTCGCCGGGCTTCATGTTGCTGCGCGCGCCGTCGCCCACGCCCACGCGAACCTTGCCGGCCAGCACGAGACGTCCGGCCATATCGCGGTCCGGGGCGAGTCCGCGCGCGACGACCAGGTCGTCGAGTCGGACGCGACGCGTCCGGTTTCCTGGGTTCAGGCGCTCCGAGCCTCGACTGACGACGGTGCTGCGGGCGCGCTCGGCGCGATGCTCAGCTCGCCGATGGCCTCGCGCACCTGCTGAGTGATTCCATCCGTATCGATGCGCAGGTGGCGACGCAGGTCGTTCACGGCGCCGTGGTCGACGAAGCGGTCGGCAGGCAGTCCGACGATTCTTACCGGCACGCGGAGCGCGACGTCGTCCAGCCCGGCCTGTGCAAGCGCCTCCAGAACCCCTGAGCCGAAACCGCCCGTTACGACACTCTCTTCGAGCGTCACGATCAGTTTCTTGTTCCGCGCGTGGCGTTTGATCAACTCGAGGTCGAGCGGCTTGGCATAGCGCGCATTGATGACGCCCACCGACCAGCCCTCGGCGGCCAGACGATCGGCCATCTCGATGCCGCGCATCACGATCGGCCCGAAACCCACGACCAGGATCTCGTTGCCTTCGCGAAGGACCTCTGCCTGGCCGACCGGGATCGGATCGGGCGCCACGGCAGGAAGGTCGAACCCGGAGTCACGCGGGTAATGCAGGGCAAACGGGTGGTCCTGGCCAAACGCGGTGTGGAGCAGTCGGCGCGCCTCCTGCTCGTCTTTCGGTGAGGCGACGATCAGGTTGGGCAGCTGGCGCTGAGCAGGGATCGTGAACATGCCCTGATGGCTCGTTCCATCCTCGCCCACCAGACCCGCTCGATCTACGCCGATCACGACCGGTTGGTCGTTCTGGCACACGTCGTGAACGGTCTGGTCGAATGCTCGCTGCAGGAAGGTCGAATAGATGGCCACAAAGGGCCGCATGCCGCCGATCGCAAGACCGGTCGCGAGAGTGAGCGCGTGCTGTTCGGCGATACCAACGTCGTACATGCGCTTCGGGTAGGCGGCCTGGAACTTGGCCAGCCCCGTGCCCGTGGGCATGCCCGCGGTGATGGCGACGATGCGCTTGTCTTCCTTGGCCAGCTCGATCAGCTCGGCAGATATGACGGACGTGTAATTCGGCGGCTTCTTACGCGCCTCGACGGCCTGTGCCATCGAGGGCGTCGCGTCTCCGTCTCCGCCCTTGAGCGACTGAGCCGATGGTGCGCCGCTGCCGACGCCGGGCACCACGGTCATGGGCGGCAGCGCCGCGCCGTGGAAGCTGACCTGGTCGTTGACCGCCGGCTGGTAACCCCTGCCCTTCTGCGTCCGGACGTGGACGATGACCGGGCCTTCGACGTTGCGCAGCGCACGACGGAAAACGTTCTGCAGCGCGGCCAGGTTGTGACCCGGGACGGGCCCCACGTAGGTGATCCCGAGATCCTCGAACAGCTGTCCCGGCTGGGCGAAGTTAACTACGGACTTGCGCAGTCGACGCGACCAGTACACGAGGCCCGGGCCGAGTACGGGAATGCGCTCGACGGAGTCCTCGTAGACACGCTTGGATCCGCGCCACGTGCGCGACAGCTTGATGCGGCTGAGGTATGTGCTGAATGCCCCGACTGTCGGCGAGATGCTCATCTCGTTGTCGTTGAGCACGATCAGCAGTTGCGTTCGGCGGTGACCTATATCGTTGAGTGCCTCGAGGGCCATCCCGCTCATCAGCGCAGCGTCGCCGACGACGACGGCGATCTTCTCTGTGCTGCCACGCTGCTCGCGCGCGAGGGCAAGCCCCTCGGCAATGGACAGGCCCGTGCCGGCGTGACCGCCGTCGAACATGTCGTGCGGGCTTTCGCTCCGTCGCGGGAAGCCGCCCACGCCACCTAATTGGCGCAGCGTTCCGAAATCGTTGAGCCGGCCGGTCAGCAGCTTGTGGGCATAGGCCTGGTGGCCTGTATCCCAGACGATCTTGTCCGTGGGGCTGTCGAGCAGCCGGTGCAGCGCGACCGTGAGCTCCACGACGCCGAGCGAACTGCCCAGGTGACCTCCGGTCTTGGCAACCGTGCCGATGATCGTGCCGCGGATGTCCGCGCACAGTTCCTGGAGTTGCTCATCATCGAGCGTACGAAGGTCGCGCGGTCCGTTGAGGCTCGCCAGTATCGACAAGAGATGCTCCGAGTGTGGTTTCCGCCAGAGGGACGAATGCGCGGTGGTCCGTGTTGTGCGTTCGTGGACGGCGAAATTTTAGAGGGCTAGGCCTCTTCTGACTCGCCCAGCGACAGATCGAGCGCGCGGACCTTGCCGCCGGCTTGCTCGACAAGGCGCTGAAAGCGCAGTTCTGCCTCGCTCAACATTCGCTCGCAGCGCCGCTGGAGCAGCACTCCCTGCTCGAACAAGGCGATCGAATCCTCCAGCGGCAGGTTGCCAGCCTCGAGTCTTTCGACCACTTGCTTGAACTCAGCCAGGGCCTTGTCGAATGGCAGCGCCGCGATGCGCTGCCGCTCGGCGTCCGATCCAGGTGTGGCCGTGGTTGTTGACTCGGTCATTGGCCCGAGTCTCGCACCGATTCGACGCGCGCGCCGAGCTCTCCGCGCTGCAACCTGACCGAGATCTCGTCGCCCCTTTCAACCCTGGAAGCATCACGCAGGACGCTGCCGTCCGGGGCGCGGACGATCGAGTAGCCGCGTTCGAGCGTCGCGTACGGACTGAGCGCTGACAGCGCAGCCGACTGGCGGCTGAGCTCCGCGCGAGCGATGCCAACCTGCGTTGCAACTATCGAAGGCAACACTTCGCCGTTGCGCAGCAGCGTCGCACGTTCGATTTCGAGTCGGCGACCTACCACGCGCGCGGCACGGTCGACGAGGTTGCCGATGCGTTCCCTTTCGGCCGCCAGCTGCGCCTGCGGATGATTCGCCTCGAGGGCGCGTCTCTCGTTGTTCAGGACCTGTCGTCGATCGAATAGTGCGCGTCCGGTCGCCTGGCCCAGGCGTGCGGCATACGTGTCAAGTCGGGCCTGCTCGTCGGTCCGCGCCGGAACGATCAGCTCAGCGGCCACAGACGGCGTCGCGGCTCTGACGTCCGCGGCGAATTCGGCCAGCGTGACGTCCGTCTCGTGACCGACGCCGACCACGATCGGGCATGGGTGCGCCGCCACTGCGCGGACGACGCTCTCGTCGTTGAACGGCCACAGGTCTTCGAGCGAGCCTCCGCCGCGCGCGAGGATCACCACGTCGGTGGCCCGGCCGGTGGTCTCGTCTGTCCAGCGCGCCACGCGTCGAAGAGCTGCCACGATCGTTGCCGCCGCGCCCTGGCCCTGCACCTGGCATGCCGAGACCACGACGCGTGCCATCGGCCAGCGCCGCGCCAGGACGCGGCGGATGTCGTGCAGCACGGCGCCGTTGAGCGACGTGACGACACCGATGATCTGCGGATAAGCCGGCAGTTTGCGCTTGCGACTCGTTTCGAACAGCCCTTCGGCCTGGAGCTTCGCCTTGAGCGCCTCGAACTGGAGCGCCAGATCGCCGAACCCACTCGGCTGGAGGGTCCGCACGTAAAGCTGATACACGCCCTGAGAGTCGAAGACGTCGATATTTCCCTGAGCTACGAGCCGAAGCCCGGTGCGCGCCTCGAATGGCATCATCAGCCGATCGTCGCGAAATATCACGCACTTGATTTGAGCGCGATCGTCCTTGAGCGTGAAATAGCAGTGCCCAGCGGCGCTGATGCTGACCTGGCCGACCTCGCCCTCGACCCACACGTCGCGCAGCCTTGGCGCAGCCCGCAGCGCGCCCTTCACGAGCTGGGTGACCTCGCCGACGCTCAGGATCGGCAGGTTCGCGCCGCGCGACCCCGGTTGCGACGACTCGATAGGCCGCATTGGCTCCGTCACGGCCTTAGCCGGCGTGCAGGGTTGCGAGTGCCTTTGCGAGGCGGGCGGCGCGGGTCTCTGGCTTGACCGCAGTGCGGATCGACTCGGACATCTCCTTGCGCCGCGTGTAGGACATCGCGTCGAATCCTTCTCGAAGCCGCGAGTCGGCAGCGAGGGCCGCATCGAGCTCAGGTGCCATATCGAACTCACGCGGTGCTTGGTCGGGTGTCAGCGAAAGATCGACCTCATCGCCGATCGCCACACCCGCCTGCTCGCGAATCGCCTTGTGAATGCCGACGAAGAACCCGCCGCGGTACGGCATCGTGCTTGTCTTGAACTCGACGCCGTTCAGTGTCGCGAGCATGCGCATCTGCCTGCGGCCGCCCAGTGGCGCGACGAGCTCGTCCGGGATCCTGGCCGCTGCGCCGCCGCCGGACGCCGCGTCGATCCTGGATCGAAAGCGAAACGCCTCAACCATCGTCGAGCGCTAGACGCGCGTCTGGTACTCGCCCGTCCGGGTGTCGATGCGGATCGTGTCGCCCACGCCGACGAAGAGCGGCACCTGAACGACGAGACCCGTCTCGGTGGTCGCCGGCTTCTTGGCACCACCCGTCGTGTCGCCCGCGAAACCGGGCTCGGTCTCCACGACCTTCTGGTCGACCGTCACCGGCAGCTCCACGTCGATCGTGTCCCCTTCGTGCGAGGTTCGCTGGAGAACCATGCCGTCGGTCAGGTAGCGGGCGTTGTCACCCAGCTGCTCGGCCGTCATCGAGAATTGCTCGTATGAGTCCGTGTCCATGAAGTGGTAGTCGTTGCCGTCCGAGTAGAGGAACTGGACGTTGCGAGTGTCGAGGTACGCCCGGGGCCACTTGTCGCCGGCCTGAAAGCTTCGCTCCACGGTCTGGCCGCGCTTGATGTTGCGCAGCTTTATGCGGACCTGGGCAGAGCCCCGGCCCATTTTGATGTGGTGGTAATCGAGGATCTGCCAGAGCTCTCCGTCGAGCTCGATGACGACCCCTTTCTTAAGGTCTCCTGTCGAAATCATCGCTCGGGATGCTAACCGATGAACAGCTATCGGCCGACTAATCGCGCGGGCGCAGGTCAGCCGATGACGGTGACCTCTCGCGGAAAGAGAGTGATGCGTTCGAGGCTGCGCGCCTCGGCGTCGAAGATCATGAGGTCCTCGATCCGGACGCCCATGACGTCCTCGAGGTAGATCCCAGGTTCGACCGAGAAGACGGTCGGCGACGGCAGCGGCATGTCGCCGGCCGACAACCCAAGTGATGGCAGCTCATGCGTTGCCAGGCCGATGCCGTGACCGAGGCCGTGCCCGAAATGGTCGCCGTAGCCGGCCGCGTCGATGACCTCTTTGGCAACCATATGGATCGACTTGCCGGTTGGACGGGTGTCCTCAGCGATGGCGTGAGCCAGAGCGTCGATTGCCTCTTGCTGAGCCCGGGCGACGATCTCGTAGATCTTCAGGTCGTGCTTGCCCGGCTCGCCCACGAACAACGTTCGGGTCATGTCCGAGCGGTAGCCACAGACCTGCGCGCCAAAGTCGAACAGCAGGACTTGACCTGACTCGATCGGCTTAGGCCCGGGCGAGCCATGGGGCAGTGCCGCGTTGGGCCCGGCCAAAACAGCGACGTCGAAGGCCAGTGCCTCGGCGCCGTGGGTGCGCATCTCGAATTCGAGCTGCAGTGCGACCTCGTGCTCGGTCATGCCAGGCCTGATCGATGGCAATAGCCGCTCCAGCGCCAGGTCGGCAACGGCGCTCGAGGCAGCCACACGCTCGAGTTCTGCCGGTTCCTTGACCTGGCGTAACGACTCGACCCAACCGTCCGCGGGCACGAGCTCGACGCCGGGCGCCGCTTCTGCCAGTTTGTGCCACATCGCGTGGCTGACGATCGCCGCCTCGACGCCCACGCGCTTGGGCGATCCGATGCTCGCGAGCAGCTCAGGCCAGCGCCCGTAGAGGTCGTTGTACACGCGCTCGATCCGCGCATCCGGGCATTGATCTCGGACCTGGACCGTGTAGCGCGAGTCGGCCATCACGACGACTTCGGCCGCGGATACCAGGAAGTGGCCACTGTAGCCAGCGACTTTCTCCTCGCCGTCGCCCAGCTCCAGCCCGGCCAGGTAACGGACGTTCTCGCGACGGATGCCGAAATAGGCGCCGACGCCCTCCCGGACCAGGCGCTCGCGAAAAGCTTCGAGTCGGTGCGGGCGCGCCAGTCGGTCAGCCGCACGCCAGCGCTCGTAATCGGCTTGCGTGGGCTCGCTGCGAGTGGCGAACGTCTCAATCAAGGTGCTGTCTCCGTGGACTCTTCGTCTGGGACACCGAACGACGGCTCTTGCGTTGGCCCCGGCGAACCACCCAGGTAGAGCTGGATGTTCTGCAGGTGCTCGGCGTACGTTCTGGCAAAGACTAGATCACCAGATCCGTCGTTCTTGCCAAGGAAATAGAGGTAACCGTCCTGTGTGTTTGGGTTGAGAGCGGCTTGCAGTGAGGCGACGCCCGGCGACGCGATTGGTCCGATCGGCAAACCGCGCGAGTGCCAAACCTGATAGCTCTCAAGATCGGGATCGACCTCGAAATCGGCGGCAGAGGTGATGCCGTCGTAGGTCCAGAAAACGTAGTCGGGCCACTGCGTGATGTGCAGATCACGCAGGTTCATCGTGTCCTTTGCGTAGATCAGGACCGGGTCCGAGTTGAGCGTGCGGACGCCGCCCAGGCCGTCGATCCGGTTCTGGTAGACACCCGCGACAAGAGGCTTGTCCGAGTCGTGAATGGCCTCGCGCTCGACGATACTCGCAAGAATCAGCGTCTGGTAGAAGTCCTTGCCTTGCGATTGGGCCTGCTCCATGACCTGATAGTTGCCACTGTCCTGCCAGCCCTGGAGGAGGGTCTCGAGGATGGTCTGTGCGTCTGCGTTCAACGGAATGTCGTAGACGCCGGAGCCCAGGAAGCCCTCGACGCTCTGGCCGGCCGGGATGACATCGAGCCACGGGAACTTCTGCTTCAGTGCGTCGGAAGGGTCGGCTGCGAGCGTGTAGAACTCCTCCGCGTCGAAGTTCGTGAAGGGCAGGGTCTGCAGGTAGGCGATGACCTGTTCCATGCGCAGGCCTTCGCGCAAGGCGACCTGGACGGTGTCGCCGGTGACGGCCGGCTGACCTTGCAGTGCTGTCGCGATCTCGCGCGGAGTCATCGTCCGATTGAGCATGTGGCTGCCCGCCTGCAGGTTGTTGATCCCGCCATCGGTGACCAGCACGTACGTGAAGGCGAGGCGATCCGTCAGCAGCCCGCGGTTCACGAGATCCTGCGCGATATCGGAGCTTGATTCGCCGGGCGCGATGTCGAACTTGACCATCGTTGGATCCGTGCCGGCCGGCGTATCGGGCCGCTCGCCCATCGTCGACGCCACAGCGTCGGAGATCAGGCCGATGCGCATCAGGTCCGGGTTCGCGTCCGCCAGAGACCTGAAGAAGCCCTGGGCAAGCGGCGGCACGACGACAGCCGCCACGAGCAGCACCGTGACCGCCGATGCCAGGATGATCGCCCAGCGGTTGCGACTGCGTGGCTTCTTCTGTGGCAGATAACTGGGGGCTTCGCCCTGTGCGCGTGCCTTCGAACGTGTCTGAGCTTCTGCGAGAGTGCGCTCGCGCGCCGCTGCGTTGCGCTCGCGCTCCTTGAGATGCTGATCGACGGACGTGCGGTCGTAGTTGCGGACGTGATTGTTTATCTCCGTTCGGTCGCGGTTGCGCACGTGCGCCGCGATCTCATTGGGATCGCGGCGCGGACTCTGGCGCTGTCCCCCGCCCTTCGGGTTGCTCGGGCGGTCGCTCACGGCTCGACCTGCACCGTGTCAGTTTCGGCCATGTTGCGGCGCGCGTTCACCTCCGCCTGCACGATTGCCGCGGCGGCCTCGCGATCGAGCCGCGCCCGGTACGCCCGCCGGGTCTTGGTTGAGGGTGGCCCGCCGGATTTGCCGCGCGGTGGCGCCCCGATACGCTCTATCGCGTCTTCCGTCGTCAGACGCTCGTCACGCCAGTTGAGCGTCAGTCCCGTCCGAGCCGCGATGGCCTCAGCCCAGGAGCGTGTCTGAGTCGCTTGAGAGCCCTCGCTGCCATCCATGTTGAGCGGCAGACCCACGACCAATTCGTCGATGCGTTGCTCGTCGGCGAATTTCGCGACGCTGCGTGCATCGTGCCCGACGTCGCTGCGCCGGATCGTCGTAAGCGGAACGACCTTTCCCGTGACGGTGTCGCCAAGAGCCAGTCCGATGCGCTCCGTCCCGAGATCTACTCCGAGAAGCCGGGTCATGTCGCCGCTGGCGCGGCGCTGGGCAGTGGCGCGATGGTCGGCGGCGCGGTCGGCGCGGCGGACTGGCTGGGACTGGAAGTTGGCACCGGAGGCGGGACCATCGTGGGGACCGGCGATGGCGACACGATGATGATGCTGATGCGCGCCGTCTGGTCGGGCAGGTGGTCGACAAAATCTGGCCAGATCGAGATGTCTGCGCTGCCGAGAGCGGCAAGGGCTGTGCGCGCATCGGCGAGCGACTCGCCCCTGATCGCATTGGCCACTGACCGTGGATCCGGGTTCTTGAAGCCGAGGCCACTGGCCTGGACGTTGTAAACCACGGTAGTGCCGACGACCGTGCCCGCGTCGTGCGTCGCGTTGACTCCGTTGCCGACAAGCTGCTGCCCGCTCTGCAGCTCGTCCGTCAGACGCGCCGCGGCGACCTCGTCAATCTGCGACTCGTTGACGGCCGTGACGTCGGCCGTTGTATCGAGTGCCAGGCTGAAGCTGGGCTCGACCAGGCCGACAATCGCCGTCGAAGGCTGATCCGGCTGCCCGGCGCTGAACTGCGCCGTCTCGGGAAACGCGACGAGGCCTCGCGGCACGTTGCTCGGGTTGGTCAGGGCAGTCTGCAACTCGGTGGACAGCTGGCCGCTCAAAGAGGCCAGCGCAGAGTCGTAGTCCTGCTGGCTCACGACCTGATCCTCGACGTGCTTGCCACCCGTCGTCGCGCTGGCGTTGTTCACGGAGATGACCTGCTGCGAAAGCGCGGCCGGCAAGACGTTGATCGCACCGGCGGCGACATTGCCGCCCGCGCCACCCTTGACGGCGCGGACGTCGACATCGGCCGTCGTGGGTCCGGTTGAGAAGGAAGCCTTGGCGACGACGACGTCGTCGAGGGTGACGAAGTCGACTCCGTCCTGTGTCGAGACGGTCGTGTCCTTGGGTATCGATACCGCGTTGACCGTGTTCTCGCTCTTGAAAGTGACCGTGCCGCCGGCCCGCACATCGTGAGCGTCGATTCCAGTCGCGTTGAACATCCCCTCGACGTGCACCGGCACCGTCAAAGTCTGAGCAGGAATGACGCCTGCCTCTGGATCCACGACCGCAACATTCGGGTCGGCAGTTACCGCGAACGGCTGCGTCTGCACCGGCGCTGTCAGCGGACGCAGCGTGACCGAGGCAGTCGGCAGGAAGACATACGCGCCGTAAGCAACGCCGGCAAGCAACAGCACCACGAGACCAAGGACGAATAGCGGGGCGACCGGGATACGGCGCTTCTTGCGCGGCCGCCGTCCCTCAGTCGCGACGGCGACAGGTAGCACCGATGTGTCGACAGGCGCTGCCGCCGCTCGGGCGACCAGCGAGGGCGGCAGTACGTGCGTCTGCGTGGGTATTTCTTCGGCGCTCGGATGTGCGCGCGGCATCGTGCGGTGAATGCGCTCGTTGAGCTTGCGGTCCTGCTCGCGAAAGGTCGTCAGCGCCTGCTCGGCAGTCGGTATCGAGTCGTAAGCGGGGACCCCGGCTGAGATGGCGAGCGCGCGGACCTGCGGCTCGTCACTAACGGCCACCACGTTCATGCGTCGCTCGGCCGCCTCGCGCGCCAGCAGCTTGAAGTTGATACGCGACGTCGCGATCCGCGAGCCTGCCGGGACCACCAGTATGGCGTCGCTGTCGGTCGCGGCGCGGATGCGCCCGATTGCCGTGGTTATCTCGTCGTCGGCCTCGACGTAGATCGTGGCCAACTCAGACCTTCATCGCGCGCAGGACCCGTCGCAGCGCGGAGTCGAGCGGTGACTCGGGTGCCGTCATCTGCAGAGCCTGGTTGGCCAGCGCCATTGGCGTGATGTCCTGTTCATCGATCAACAGGCCGGTGGCATCGCTGACCTTGGCAACCTGGCTGACCTTGATCGCGTCGACCTGCGGAGGTCGTGCGAAGGAAAGGTGCCTTGTCAATGTGGGGTCGCGTAGAGCGGCGCCGATTTGTGGCAAGCGAGCCCCTCCCCCACAGAGGTAGATCCTGCCCGGAAGCATGCCCGACCTGGCGAACTCCTCGAGCACCAGTTCCACGCCAGCCTGCCATACCGCGACATCCTCGCCGATGATCTCGCCGATCTCCTTCTTGTGCTCGACGGGCGCGCCCTTGGCGTAATCGACCTTCGTTTCCTCAGCGCGCGCGAACGGCAGTTCCAGGCGATCGGCCAGCGACTTGGTAAACGCGCGCCCACCCAGGGCGAACATGCGCGTTCCCTCGATGCCGCCCTGGCGCACCAGCGCGATGTCCGTTGTTCCGCCACCTACATCGACGAACAGTGCGCCCGCCTGACGCACCTGCTGGTCGTCCATGCATTGAGCCACGGCGTACGGCTCAGCCACGATCGCCACCAGCTCCAGATCGAGCATGCTTGCCACGGTCTGCAGCGCACCCAGATGGATCAGCGGCGCAAACGCGTTGAACACGCTGATGCGCACGTGCCGGCCGTGGAAGCCGATCGGGTTGGTGACCGTATAGCCATCGATCGAAGCGCCCGTCACTGCCGCATGGACGAGGCGGATGTCCACGTTGGGCAGGCCCGTCTCCCACGTCACAGTTCGTTCGGCTTCGCGCAGCGCGTCCCTCTGGACGGTCTCGATGAGCGAGTCGAGCTCGCGTGCGGTCAGCTGCTGATCTGGCTTCTTGCGCTCCTGGCTGACGCTCGTCGTGAAGCCTTTGACGAGCTCTCCGGCGATGCCAATGATCACCTGGCGCGAGCGGAAGCCCGCCATTTCTTCGGCTTCCTGGAGCGCGATCTGGCAGTTGTCGACGACCGCGGTGATATCCGCGACTGTGCCCGACTGCATATGTGTCAGGCCCTGGCGCTTGCGGCCGACTCCACGCACGGTTGCCGTCGCGTCGTCACCGATTTCGAACACGAGCGCTTTCGCGAACTCGGTGCCCACGTCCAGCGCGGTACAGGCGGCGAGCTTGTCTCCGTCCGCGCGTTGGAGAAAGCGGCGCCAGAAAGCCACCCTAGGCGGTGCCGTTACCTGCGGCTGTTGAGCCGTCCCCCGATCGAGACTCGTCGCGCAGCATCTGTTCCAGTCCTTCGCGGATCGCGGTGAGCGCGCTCGGCAGCCGATCCCGGCGCGTTCCCCGCGCCTGTGCCATCTCCGGTCGTCCACCGCCACGGCCGTCGAACACGGGTGCGCCGTGGCTGACGAGCGCGCCGGCGGATACGCCACGCGTCACGAGGTCGTCGCTCACCGTGACGAAGAGCTGCGGCTCGTCACTCTCGAGGCCGAGAGCGATGACGCCGTCACCCAGCTCGGCGCGCAGCGCGCGCGCGAAGCTTTGCAGGTCCTTCATGGAGTCGAACTCCGCGGAGTAGGACACGAACTTGGTTCCATCGACGGGCAGCGCGCTGCGCGCGAGATCCGTCGGCTGGCGGCTGCCGCCGCCCGACCGCAGGCGCCGTTCGAGATCCTTGTTGCGCTCCTGCAGATCGCGAATTCGATCGGGCAGCGCGTCCTCGGTGCGGGCGCCGGCAGCCTCAGTCGCCTGGCCGAGCAGCGCGAGGCGCGAGTTGAAATGGTCGTCCGCGGCATCGCCCGTGAGCGCCTCGATGCGGCGCATGCCACTGCCCACGGACCGCTCGCCGGTAATCACGAAACCGCCAATTTGCCCTGTCGCGGTCGCGTGCGTGCCACCGCACAGCTCGCGGCTGTAGCCATCGACGAAGACGACGCGCACCTGCTCGCCGTATTTCTCGTCGAAGAAAGCGTCGGCACCTTCCTTGATCGCCTCGGCCATTGACATGTATCGGGGCGTGACAGCGCGGTTGTCACGAACGACGCGACGGACCTCGGCCTCGATCGTGTGCTTCTCGTCGTCAGTCAGCGGGCGATCGCCGTGATAGTCGAAGCGCAGGTAGTCGGGCGTGACCAGGGACCCTGCCTGGCGGGCCTGATCGCCGATCGTGTTGCGCAGCGCGCGGTGCAGCAGGTGCGTGCCCGTGTGGTTGCGCATCGTCCGCGCGCGTCGCTCGCCGTCGACTTCCGCCGTCACGCTATCGCCGACCCTGAGCTTGCCGCGCAGCCGGCCGCGATGAACTATCAGGCCGCCGGCCACAGGCTTCTGCGTGTCCTCCACTTCGAACACGACCGAACCGTCCTGCGCCCTCAACGTGCCGCGGTCGCCCACCTGCCCGCCGCCTTCGGCGTAGAACGGCGTTTGGTCTAGGACTATCTCCGCCTGTGCCTGGGCTGGCGCGCGCAGCTCCGCCTCCTCTACGGCCTCCAGGGTCTCGTATTCGATCCCGTCGCGCAGGATGGCCACGACCTTGCCGTCGGCGTGGGTCGTCTCGTAGCCGAGAAACTTGGTATCGCCAGCGCTCGCGGCGACCTGGGCGTAGAGCTGTTGCACCTCCGCCTGACCGGCCAAATCGGCCTTACGTCCTCCGCGTGACCGCTCGCGCTGCTCGGACAGGGCATTCTCAAAGCCCTCGCGGTCGACTCTTACTCCGTACTCGGCAGCGAGCTCGACGGTCAGGTCGATCGGAAAGCCATACGTGTCGTGCAGCCGGAAGGCGACGTCTCCGGGCAGAACCGGAGCGTCGTCGCTGAGCTCCTCCTCGCGCCTGCCGACCACTCGCTCGGCGTCGGTCAGCGGAATGAGCGCCTCCTCGAACTGGACAACACCGGCGTCGAGGGTGCGCGCGAACTGGCGTTCCTCCGCGGCGATGACACTGTAGATCTGTGGGCGCCACTCCTCGAGGTACGGATAAGCTACCTTCATGGTGTCGACGACCACGCCAGATAGATCGGCGAGAAACGGCTCCTGGCGGCCGAGCAGGCGTCCGTGTCGAACGGCTCTCCTGAGCAGCTTGCGAAAGATGTAGCCGCGACCATCGTTCGTCGGCCGGACCCCGTCAGGCACCAGGAATGTCATCGCCCGGATGTGGTCGGCGATGACCTGGTAGCTGAAGCGTTCAGCCTGGAACGTCTCCGGGTCGTGGCCCAGCAGGCTGCGCATCCATTCATGGATGGGCGTGAACAGGTCCGTGTCGTAGTTGGTCAGGACGCCCTGCATCACGCTCGTGAGACGTTCGAAGCCCATGCCCGTGTCGACGCTCTTGAACGGCAGCGGCGTCCGCCCCGTCGGCTGCTGGTCGAACTCCATGAACACGAGGTTCCAGATCTCGAGCCAGCGCGGGCAGGTCTCCGAGTGGTCGGGAACGCAGTGCGGTCCCTCACTCAGATGAGCGCCGCGATCGAAATGGAGCTCGCTGCAGGGGCCGCACGGGCCCGTGTCGGCCATGCGCCAGAAGTTGTGATCGTCGCCCTTGTCGACGTCCCCCCAGCGCGCCATGCGTTCCTCTGGCATCCCGATCTCGTTGCGCCAGATGCTCCACGCTTCGTCGTCGTAGGTGTACGTCGTGGCACCGATCCGCTCGAACGGGATCTTGTAGACCTGGGTCAGCAGCTCGATCGCCCAGTGGATCGCCTCGCGCTTGAAGTAGTCGCCGAAGCTCCAATTGCCCAGCATCTCGAAGAACGTGTGGTGCCGTGGAGTGCGGCCGACTTCCTCGAAGTCGTTGTGCTTGCCGGCGACCCTGAGACAGCGCTGGACGTCGACGGCGCGCTTGTAGCTTCGTGTCTCCGCGCCGGTCAGGACCTCCTTGAACTGGACCATGCCAGAGTTGGTAAACAACAGCGTCTGGTCACCGGCCGGCACGAGACTCGCGCTGGGCACGACCGTATGGCCGCGCTCGGCGAAAAAGTCCAAAAAGTGCTGGCGGATCTCCGCGGCGGGCATGCTCGGAATGCCCGCATCCTCGACGCGGAGCGACTCATCTGGCATGGCCTAAGAGTAGGCGAAACCCTCTGCCAAGGCCTTGAACTGTCACACGATTGAATGGAAGGTTAGTCGCCTGATCGAGAGGCGCGACTCGCCAGCAATCGGCCCTTGACACCGTCGCGCAGGCTGGAATCGGCCTATTTCGGCGCACGTCAAAGGCGGACTTCGACTCGATCTCCTTCCTCAACCTTCTATTCAGCGGTCAGACAGATCAGACGAGAAGAACGGCCGACCCGGCGACAGGACGACCAGCACGAAGGGCACTAAGAACGTCTCGCGGATTCGCCGCAAATCGAGGCCCGAGCGCCTCTCGAAGCTGTGCGACCAACTGACGGTTGTGGACCGTGTCGGCGAGCAGAACGAACACGTGATCAACACCGCCATCGCGCTCGCGCTCGCGAACGTGACGCACGAGCGCTTGAATGTCGCGAATGCGTGTTTCAGCCTCTACACCGATCAGCACTGACCCAAGCCGCAACAGGATGTCCCACGAACGACGATCGCCGACGTTAGGTAGCGGAACCTCACGGGTGCAGACGAAGGCCGAATGAACATTGGCCAGAAATCGTCGGATAGTCGCCTGGTGACCCACGTCGCGAACGGCATCACCGTTCCTATGGAGACCTGCCGATAACTCGAGGCCCAGCACCGCGGCGATCTCGGCCAGCCGCACAAAAGCAATATTCGGGAAGTCGAAGCGTTCGAGACGACTCAGCTCGCCCTGTGACATTCCGACTTGGCTCCCGACCGCCCGTTGACTGAGACCGGCGACTAGTCGTTCGTTCCGCAGCTGCGTAACCAAACCGCGGAGTAGCTGATCGCCATGTCTACGGCCACGTTGCCTGCGACTTTCGCGGGTTGTCACCGACGAGATGGTGACCCGACGCAGTTTGCGACGGCTTAGTTGCTACTTTGTCCAGAGTTACGCGTGACGGCGTAGAGGGTGCGCGGGCCGGGCAGGCCTTTTAGCTCGAAGGGGCCACGCGCCTCGAAGGCATAGGGAACGCCGGTGGCCAGCAGGCGCGTGGCCTCGGAGACGAGGATCTCGTCCGCTCCGGCAGCGGCCGCCACCCTGGCTGCCTCGTGGACGGCTACGCCAGCGATATCGTCACCCACCAGCTCCACCTCCCCTGAGTGGACGCCGGCCCGAATCGAGAGACCATCGGCGAGGGCCCGGTCACGAATCGCCACAGCCGCTTCGATGGCTCTGCCGGCGCTGTCGAATCCGCAGATGAAACCATCGCCGGCGGTCTTGATCTCACGACCCCGGTAACGATCCAGAACGTTGCGCACAGTCCGATAGTGCACGGCGAGCAGCTCGCGCCAGGCCTTGTCGCCCAGCTCCAACGCGCGAACCGTCGAATCGACGACATCCGTGAAAAGCAGCGTCATCAGCACTCGTTCGCCGGCGCGATCGGCCATCCACGTCCGTGCCCCCGCCCAGTAGATCGCAAGGAAGGGTTGCGGACCAACCGACATGCCGTCGTGCCCGGGCGGAATGTCGAACACGTCGTTCGGTGCAACGTCAAGGGTCGAGCCGTCATCCATCTGAACGTGCAAACCACCCTCGACGCAATAGCCGGAGTGGTGGGCAAGGCACTTGGGCTTGCCTTCGAGACTGATCTGTGGGCAGTGCATGCCCGGGTCGAAGACGCTTTTGGTGATGGTCGAGTCGCCAACATCGACGATGTCGGCGATGATGCCCGGCAGGTCGATTCGCTCGTCCGGTGTGGTGAAGGACTTCTTGACCGGGGCCGCCATCGCAGGCGTGAATGTACGCCCGCCGGGAAGCGGATATTCGGGTCGGTAAGATTGCCCGGAGATGTCGGTCGAGTCTGTTGGGCTGACGTGCCCGCGCTGCGAGGCTCCCGTCCCGGCGGACGCGCGGTTTTGCATGAACTGCGGACAGTCGCTGGGCGCCGATTCGGCTGCCGACGATCGCCGCGCGCGCCTGTCTGCGGCGGCTCCGGCGCCGCTGGTCGAGAAGATGCGCAGCGCCAAGCTGACCGGCGAGCGCAAGCCCGTTACCGCGCTCTTCGCCGACGTCGTCGGCTCCACCACGCTCGCGGAGCAGATGGACCCCGAGGACTGGACGCAGATCATCAACGAAGCCTTCGACCTGATGTCCACGGCCGTCTTCCATTTCGAGGGCACGATCGCGCAGCTCCAGGGCGATGCGATGCTTGCCTTCTTCGGCGCGCCGGTCGCGCACGAGGACGACCCGGAGAGAGCCGTGCGCGCGGCCCTGGAGATGGTCGACAAGGTCATGGAGTTCGCCGAACAGCTCAAGGTCTCGCACGGCATCGACTTCCGCATCCGAGCGGGCATCAATTCCGGCCCGGTGATCGTGGGCAACGTGGGCTCTGACTTGCGCTACGAGTACACCGCTCTTGGAGATGCGGTGAACGTTGCTGCCCGCGTCCAGACCGCGGCCCAACCCGGACAGGTTCTCGTTACGGCCATGACCCGGCGCTTCATAACCGGCACATTCGACTTTGAAGATCTCGGGGGAGTCGAGCTCAAGGGCAAGACCGAACCCGTACAGCTGTATCGCGTGCTCGGCGTCCGGGCTGAACGAATAAGCAGCCGTGGCCTCGAGCAGGTCGGACTGTCGAGCCCGCTCGTCGGCCGTGCCGCGGAGCTCCAGCTGCTCAAGGACGCCTTCCAGATCGTCCGCGCGGGCCGCGGTCGGGTCGCGGTGGTCCTGGGCGAGCCGGGCATAGGTAAGTCGCGCCTGATGGCCGAGTTCAAGACATCGATAGGCGCATCCGACGACCCTGCGCAGGCGAAATGGATCGAGGGCCGCTGCGTCAGCTACGGCCGAACGAGCCCTTATCACCTCGTCTTTGACCTCGTCCGATCGATGCTCGACCTGCCCCAGACAGGACTCGACGTCCTGCCCCGTGCAGCCCTGGACGACCGACTTCGCGCACTTCTGGGCGACGACGCGGCGGACGTTGCGCCCTATTTCGCCCACCTCTTGGCTATGCCACTGACACAGCCCGAACTCGATCGGGTGCAGATCGACCCTGCCGTGTTGCAAGGCCGCTACGTGGCGGCACTTGCGCGCGTCGTCCGCCAGTACACCGAGCATGGGCCCGTCGTACTTGTGTGCGAGGACATCCATTGGGCCGATCCGGCATCGGTCGAGGTCGTCGTCGGGCTGCTGCCGCTGCTCACGCTCTTACCAGTTCTGCAGCTGTTCGCCGGCCGTGCCGAGACGGACGCCCCGGGCTGGCGTCTCGTCGCCCAAACCCGGTTCGCCCTGGGCGACGCCGCAATTGAGGTTCGATTGCAGCCACTGACCGACGAAGCCAGCCGCGAGCTGGTGGCCAATCTTCTCGAGATCGAATCGCTGCCCGACGCGGTGCGCTCCGCGATCCTCACACGTTCAGAAGGCAACCCGTTCTTCGTCGAGGAAGTCGTGCGCATGCTCATCGGCCGTGGCGCGATTGTTCGTGCCGGAGATCGGTGGATGGCCAACGAGACGATCGCCTCGATCGATATCCCGGAAACGCTCCACGGTCTGCTGCTGGCGCGGATAGATCAACTCCCGGACGCGGCCAAGCGCAGCCTGCGCGTCGCGTCGGTAATCGGACGCCAGTTTCCAGTTCGCGTTCTCGAGCGTGTACTGTCGTCCACCGAAGGACCGAACTAGATGGCAACCGACCTTCAGCTGGACACCCTTGAGGCACGCGGGCTGATTCGCGTCGCCTCGCTTCAACCCGAGCTGGAATATCTCTTCCGCCACGCCCTCTTGCAGGACACCGCGTACGAATCCTTGCTTAAACAGGAGCGCCGCGCTCTGCATCACGTCGTCGGAACGGCGCTCGAGGATCTCTACCCCGATCGACTGGGCGACATGGCGGCCGTCCTGGCGCTTCATTTCGAGCAGGCGGGCGACTCACAGAAGGCGGTTCACTACCTGTACGAAGCTGGCCAGTTCGCGATCGACCGCAACGCGATCGTCGAGGCATACGACCTTTACACGCGAGCTGCCGCCCTGCTTCCCGAGCGGACTGAGGACGAATCGGCCGACCTGCGCAAATTGCGCATCAAAATCCAGCTCGGACGCGCGCGCGCGGGTTTCACATTCCTGCCCGAAGAGGAAGGCCTGGCCGCGGTCGAACCGCTCGTCGCGGACGCTCGGGCCCTCGGCGATTTACGACTCGAGGCAGATCTCCACCTCACTATCTCGCTGCTCGAGCAGTTCCGCGGCGTCAGCCCGGAGGAGAACGAGCGACTGCGTTCGTCGCTGGAACGCGTCTCGGAGATCGCCGCGGAGCTGGACGATCCATTGATCGCAGCGCTGCCTGAATCGATCGTCGGCTTGTTCCGCGTGTTCACGGGCGACCTGCATGGGGGCATCGCGCTGCTCGAGAAGACGGCACCGCAACTGGAGAAGAAGCACGACTTCGTCGGCTCGTCATTCGCCCTCATGGCACTCGGCATCGGCTACGCGCGTATCGGCGAATTCGACAAGGCCGACGAGATCCTGGAACGCGCGCGCAACCTCGCCGACAAAGGCGACATCATCGCCAAGCTCGACACATTGATCGGAACGTCGTGGGTCAACTCTGCTCGCGGCGACCTTGATAAGGCGATCCCGATAGCGATGGAATGCACGACCATGGCCGAGGAGGCAGGCGCGAGCGCGTGCATCGTCGCAAGCAACTTCGTCCTTGGCGATGCCTACCTGCGCAAGGGCAACTTCGGCGGCGCCAAGATTGCCCTCGACCGGAGCACGGAGGTCGCCGACACGCTCGAGCAGCGCCAGTTCAGGCCGACCATCGCCGCGCTTGCCCGCCTCAACGCCACCCATCTCGGTGATCTCGACTCGGGCGCGATGACCTTCGATCAGGCGATCGAGGAGGCACGCTCCTTTGGCGACCGCTGGGCCGAGGCAACGGTGTACTGGAAGCGCGGGGAAACTGAAGCGCGCAAGGCGGTCGCGGAGATCGATGTTGCGCAGATGCTTGCGGACTTTGAACACGCCGTCGCCGAGTTCGAGGATATGGGCGGTCGGCCATACAAGGCACGCGCTCTACGTGACTGGGGCAACGCACTCAAGAAGATCGGCCGCAACGAGCAGGGCGATACGAAGCTGCGCGAGGCGATCGCGCTCTTCGACGAGATGGGCATCAAGCGCGAAGCCAATGAGGCGCGCGACGAACTCCAGGGAGTGGGTTCGGTCTAGGTCTCGTCGACGTCCCTTTTGGCGGCGACGACGGACTCCTGCTCGGGCTCATCGTCGGTGCGATCGTCGTCGCCACGGCTCATTCGGCCTTCGACACCTCGCCTGATCCGGTCCGCGCCACTCGCGAGCGCGCGGCCGGCCGCGCCGGCCGCGCGCTTTGCCCGGTCCATAGCGGCGGCCGGGCCGCGGACGATGTCCTCGGCCGTCTCGGCTGTTGCACGCACGGACTGGATCGTCGCCTCTGCCTCGTCGAGCAGCAGGTCGACGCGCAGCAACCTCGGACCCAGCTCGTCCGAGACCCGGTTCAGGTTTGCCGCCGCCTGACGCAGCTCCTTCAAAGTTGGTGGCAGCTCGTCGCGGAGCGCGTCGGTGACTTCGTCAAGGGAGGCACTGACCCGTCGCACGTCGCGCCCGACGCGCCACAGGGCCAAGGCGGCGATGAAGGCCGCGATGGCGACAGCTACCAGCGCGGCGACGGCAGCCGCGACGACAATGGTGTTGGCCGTGTCGTTGCTCATCTGCCCGGACTACCTCGCGATGGTGACAGCGTGCTCGCGGCAACTATCAGGATGATGCCGACCCACGCAAGCAGCGAGGACCAGACGAGTCCAAAGTCACCGATCGGCACGGGGTCACCCAGGCGCAGCGCGAGTGCCTGGCCGGCGAACGAACCAAGGATCGCGGCGACAGCGACGAATGGGACCCGGATTCCCCCCGAGCCGCGAATGAACAGGTACAGCCCGGTGTGAAACAGGCCGACGATCAACGCGAGGACAGGGGCCGGGCCGATCTCCACCTCGCGCGTCACCCGGCGGCAGAGCCGGACGCGATGCGACCCCCGCCAATGACCTCGTCGGCGTCGTAGAAAACAGCCGCCTGACCCGGCGCCGGTGCCCATGCAGGCTCATCCAGACGCACCGACCAACGACCTTCACCTGTTCGCGAGACCGTCCCGGGCACCGGCGCCGCGCGGTGCCGTATGCGTACGTGGGTCGCGAACGTTTCGGCCGGCGCGCGGCCTGCGACAAATGACGCGTTTTCGAGCTGGAACTCGCGGCGATACAGATCCTCGCGCCGGCCGAGCGTGACGATGTTTGTGCCGGCATCAATGGAGCTCACGTAACGCGGCTCACCCAGGGCCACGCCAAGGCCCTGGCGCTGTCCGACGGTGTAGGCCGCGGCACCCCTGTGTGCTCCCACGACCGACCCGTCTGCATCGACCAGCGCTCCGGCCTGCTCAGTCCAGCCCGCCCGCGTCCGCAACGCCGTCCGGTAGTCACCACCGGGAACGAAACAGATCTCTTGCGACTCCGGCTTTTCGGCGGTGGCCAGGCCGTGTCGTCGCGCGACGTCACGAACCTCCGGCTTGGTCAGCTCGCCCAGCGGAAAGATCGTTCGTGCAAGCTGGTCCTGGCGCAGCCCGTACAGGAAGTAGCTCTGGTCCTTCTCCGGGTCGAGACCCGTCAGGAGTCGGTAGCGCCGGCCGCCCCAAGCATCCGCATCTTCGTGCGCATCGACGCGCGCATAGTGGCCGGTTGCGACCGCAGCGCACTCGAACTGGCGCAACGCCCGGCCGAGCAGCGCGCCGAACTTGACGTACGAGTTGCAGTTGATGCACGGGCTGGGCGTCCGGCCTTCGAGGTAATCGTTGAGGAACGGACGGATCACACCGGCGTCGAACTCGCGCTCGAGGTTGAGCACATAGAACGGGATGCCGAGCTGTCCCGCCACGCGACGCGCGTCGTCGGCAGCGTCCAGTGAGCAGCAGCTCTTCTTGAACTCGCTGTACGAGTCGGCAACGTCGTGCAGACGCAGCCAAACTCCAACGGTCTCGACGCCCGACTCGGCGAGCAGCGCCGCCGCAACGGACGAGTCGACACCGCCGCTCATGGCGACCAGAACGCGTCCGCTCATGCGTCGACGCGTGTGCCCAATGGATCTCGGGCGATCTCGCTTGAAGCGCTGCGCATCCGCGCAATCACGTCGGGAATGGTCCGCGAGGCGTGCTCGATGTCAGCGTCCGTCGTCGTCCGGCCCAGGGTGATGCGCAGCGACCCACGTGCCTCATCGTCGGGATATCCGAGTGCCGTCAGGACATGCGATGGGTCGGTCGAGCCGGTTGTGCAAGCCGAACCGGTCGACACCGCGATGCCCTCGAGGTCGAGCGCGCGTACGAGCGCTTCGCCGTCCGTCTCGCCGACGATGACCGAAAGATGGCCGGGCAGGCGCTTGCGAGGATGGCCCGTCAGCTCGACGTCGGAGGCGGCCAGTACCGCTTCACGCAGCCGATCGCGCTGCGAAGCAACGCGTGGCACAACCTCGTTACGCTCGGCAATGGCCAGGTCGAGAGCGGTGGCCATGCCCACTGCTCCTGCGACGTTCTCCGTCCCCGCCCGACGGAAGCGCTCCTGCGACCCACCGTGCGTCTGCGGCAACAGGATGGTGCCGTGTCGGACGTACAGGGCGCCGGTGCCCTTGGGACCCTCGAACTTATGTGCCGCGATCGACAGGAGGTCGACATCGAGCTGACGCACGTCGATGGCCATGTACGGCGCAGCCTGCACAGCGTCGACGTGGATGACCACGTTGCGATGGCCGCGGATTCGCCTGATCAGCTCACTGACCGGCTGGATCGTGCCGACCTCGTTGTTGGCGAGCATCAACGACACAAGGATGGTGCGGTCGTTGATCGCGCCGTCGAGTTCGTCGGGATCGATCCGGCCGTAGCGATCAACCGGCAGCACAACGAGCTCAAAGCCGAACTTCTCGAGATGGTGCATCGAGTTCAATACGGCGTGATGCTCGACCGCACTGGTAACGAGCCGGTGCCCACGAGCCTTGCCCGACCACGCGGCGCCCTTCAGCGCAAGGTTGATCGCCTCCGTGCCACCGGCCGTGAAGACGAGCTCGCGCGGCTCCGCGTTCAGGTTGTGCGCGAGCGAGTCACGTGCCTCGTCCAGGGCAGCGCGCGCTCGCCGTCCATACGAGTGGACCGACGAGGGATTGCCGAAGTCGTCCGTCAGCAGCGGCATCATCGCCTCGAGCGCTTCGCGCCTGAGCGGCGTGGTCGCGGCGTGGTCGAGATAGATGGCCATCAGCGCCATGTTACGTGGCGCAGGCCCGCGCCGGTCAGCTCCGGCGCGGCCGCATTCGCGGAGAAATGAACAAGACGAGCAAGATCACAAGACCCGCCAAAGCCGCAGTGAGCGCAGCAGGTCCGATGTCCACACTCGTGTTGCGGCTGGATCCGGTTCCGCCGGTCGTCACGACCGCTGCAGCGGACGGACTCGGACTGGCCTTTGAACTCATGGTGGCACTTGGCGAGGCCTCGGCGGTCGGTTCGGGACTGCTCGCGAAGGGCGTTGCGGAAGGTGCAATTGTGGCCGTGGGGCTGGGGCTGCTGCTCGGAGTCGGTGGCAAGCTGGAAGTTGGTGGCGGCGATACCGATGGTGATGGCGGTGGCGATGGCAGGGTGATCGATCGATGGAAGATGCTCGCCAGCTGCTTGACCACATCCATGTGCTGCTGCGCGACGTCAGTCATCTCCCACGGATCAGCCTCAGTGTCGTAGAGGTGCACGTCGTTCCAAACGACGAGGTGCCAATGTGGAGTTCTGACTCCCCACCACGGCCCTGTGGCTATGTCTCCCTCGCCGGTTGGACCGCCGACGGGATGATCCTCGAGCATCGCCTTGCGCCCACCACCACTGCCGTCCAGCGCCGCCACGAAGCTCTTGCCATCTGCCTTGGGCATGGTCGTGCCGGCGAGGTCGGCAAGCGTCGGGCCAAAATCGATGTTCGAGACCAGCGCACTTGTGCGGCCGTGCACGATGCCCGGCCCGGTCATGAAGAGCGGCAGTCGGTCTGCGGCGGGCACGTTCTTGAGCAGATAGCCGTTCGAACCCCAGGCCATGCCGTTGTCCGATGTCAGAACCCAGATCGGGTTGCGCCCCTGATCCGATGCGACGCGCTCCAGGTCGCCGACGATGTCGTCGACGGTGAGCATGGACCGACAGATATCGTCGAGGGGATAGCCGTTCGGCTGACCGGCAAAGAGATAGTTCGGCGGCCTCCATGGCTTGATGCCGTCGCAACGAGGGTCATTGACATAGCGCGGCTCGATGTCCGGTTCCCAGTCCTGCGTGGACTCGGCAGACTTGTGAGGCGCGTGCGGCGTCACCCACATGAAGACGGGCTTGTTCGCCGGTGCCGCGGCGAGCAGAGCCGTCGATGTCTGGTCGATATACCGGTCGTAGTAGCCCGCAGTCGTGGGAACGTCGTCGACCCACCAGCTACTCGAGTAGTTTGCCGACCAGTCATTGAGCATCGTGACGTGGTCCCAGCCAGGTGGCGTGTGGTCCGCAAGCTGGGCTGCGCCGTTCAGGTATTTGCCATCGAACAGGGTGTAGTAGCCATCGGCATGCAGCGCGGTCGCGATCGTGTTGTTCGGGTTGAGAAGGCGGGCGTCGTTGCGCGTCACTCCGTGATGTGCCGTGTGCTGGCCGGTCAGAAAAGAGGCACGGCCGGGGCAGCACAAGGGCGTCTCTGAGTAAGCGTCGTTGAACTGGAGACCGTCCTGGAGGAACAGCGCGCGGATGTTGGGCAATCGCTCGAGAATGCGGTCGTCGATCGCGCCAAGGTCGTCGACTGTGATCACGATCTCGTCGGGTTTGGTCGGGTTATCCGTCAAGCTTTCCGCGGCCAGCGTCGGAACTACGACCAGTGCAAGCAGCGATAGGGCACCAACGAGCAGGCTGGCCAGGAGTTTGATGTGACGTTGCCTCTAGGGTGGGGCAGCTAACGAGCCATCGGTATGACGGCGACGACATCGCGGAAGTTACGCGAGCTTGACTGCCCTGAAGGGTACCTAAACCGACTGATTCAACCGGCCGTTCGGCCTATTGGCTGGAGTTGTCCTCGCTCTTCCGGAGCTCGTCGAATTTGCGACCGGCCTCGCGGCGACGGTCGTGCATGGACAGGATGCGCTTGCGCAGCCTCAGGTTATTGGGTGTGACCTCGACCAACTCGTCCTCGGCGATGAACTCGATCGCACTCTCGAGAGTCAGCGGCGGCGGCGGCGTCAGACGCAGCGCCTCATCGTGCGAGTGCGTGCGGATGTTGGTCAGCTTCTTTTCCTTTGTTGGGTTGACATCCATATCGGTCGGGCGCGAGTTCTCGCCGACGATCATGCCCTCGTAGACCTGCTCGCCGGAACCGACGAACATCGTCGCCCGTTCCTGAAGGTTGAACAGGCCATACGAGTTGGACTCTCCCAGCCGATCTGATACGAGGACACCGCTCGTCCGGTGGGTGACCTCCCCTGCCCAGGGCCCGTAGCCTGCACCGATCTGGTGCAGCAACGCGGTACCCCGAGTTTCAGTCAACAGCTGACCCCGATAACCCACCAGCCCGCGAGTGGGGATGATCGCCTCCAGGCGAGTTCGACCGTCGGCGTCAGTCGACATCAGCTCGATCCTCGCCTTCCGTTCGGCCAGGCTCTGGCTGACCGGCCCAATGAACTCGGGGGGAATGTCGACCGTGATGTGCTCGTACGGCTCGTGCGTCTCGCCGTTCACGTCGCGCAGGAGCACTTCCGGCCGCGACACCTGGAGCTCGAAACCCTCACGGCGCATCTGCTCGATGAGCACTGCCAGCTGGAGCTCACCCCGGCCGCGGACCTCGAATGTGTCTGGCGTCTGAGTGGGCCGCACTTCGATGCTGACATTGCCCAGGACCTCGCGGTCGAGACGATCCTTGATTTGCCGGCTGGTGACGAACTTGCCGTCGCGGCCTGACAGCGGCGATGTGTTGACGCCAAATGTCATGCGCAGTGTCGGTTCGTCGACCTCGAGGCGCGGCAATGGCCGCGGATCCGCGGGGTCGGTGATCGTGTCTCCGATGGTCACGTCCGGAATGCCCGCAACCGCGACGATCTCGCCCGGGCCGGCCTCGTCGATCTCGACTCGCTCGATGCCCTTGGCGGTTGTCAGGCTGGTGACGTTGCCAGCGAGGATGGTCGTCCGGCCCGGCTCGACCGTGCCGTCCGGGTTGTCGGCATCTTCGCGGACCACGGCAATGCGCTGGCCCATGCGCAGCCTCCCGTTCCAGATCCGGCCGACGGCCATGCGCCCCACGTAGTCGTTCGCTGAGAGATTGGTGACGAGCACCTGGAGCGGAATGTCTGTGTTGTAAACCGGCGCTGGGGTCGTGGCGACGAGCTGTTCGAACAGCGGCCGCAGATCGGTGCCCGGTGAAGCGAGATCTGTTGTCGCCGTCCCCAGCTTGGCGTTCGTGTAGAGCACCGGGAAATCGAGTTGCTCGGCACTCGCGTTGAGGTCGATGAACAGCTCGTAGATGGCGTCGAGGACCTCCGCAGGACGCGCGTCGCCACGGTCGATCTTGTTGATCGCGACGACAACCGGCAGATCACGCGCAAGAGCTTTCTGCAGCACGTAGCGGGTCTGCGGCAGAGGTCCCTCAGCGGCATCCACGAGCAGCAGGATTGCGTCGACCATCAACAGCGTTCGCTCGACCTCGCCGCCAAAGTCGGCGTGGCCAGGTGTATCGACGATGTTCAGTCGTATCGAATTCGTTGCGTCGCCGTTCGGGTGGTACTCGACAGTCGTTTGCTTCGCGAGAATGGTGATCCCCTTCTCGCGCTCCAGGTCCATCGAATCCATGACTCTGTCGACGATCTGCTCGTTGGCACGGAACACGCCGGATTGGCGGAGCATGGCGTCGACCAGCGTCGTCTTGCCGTGGTCGACGTGAGCGACGATCGCGAGATTGCGCAGGTCATCGCGCGTGGCGGCATTGGCCGTGGCGGCGTCGGCTGTGCCGACGCCGCGTGGACGGGCAGCGGCAGATACGGGCGCGGGAGTCGTCATGGGGAGTGCCAATTCTCGCATAGGATGGGCGGAATGACCGTTGCGGCCGTGATCCTGTTCGCCAGAGGTGCCGATGGGGCTCTTGCCGACGCCGCCGGCCGGAGTGCTGCGCGTCGAATTGTCGAGTCGGCATGGTCCGGCGGCGCGACGCCGATCGTCGTCGTGTGTGCTGACCCAGAGGGTTCAGTTGCGGCGGCGCTGGCTGGCTCGCCAGCGATCCTGGCCGAGCCAGCGCCGGACGAAGCCGGCCCAGTCGGCCAAATTGTCCGTGGTATTACCGTCGCCCGCGAGCGTGTCACTGAGACGGAGGCGGCACTCATCTGGCCGGGTCGGATGACCTGGGTCGATGCCGAGACGGTCACATCGATGATCGAGGCATTTGGAGGCCATCGTGACGCTGCCCTTCGGCCGCGCTATCGGGACGAATTGGGTTGGCCGACGATGATCCCGATCTCTGCGCTTGACGCGTTTGCTGTCCTGCCCACCTCGTGCATGCCTGACGAACTGCTCGCAGAGCTTGCGGCAACCGGGGTCGAGGTCGTGCCGATCGACACGGGAGATCCGGGCACTGCCAATGACATCACCGCTTCGCTCGAGAGCTTGCCGCCTTACGATGGGCCGCCCGAGCCCGTCAATGGGCCAGCTCCCGAATGGGGTTCAGCGGCGGCCGAGATGCCCGACGACGCGCCCCTCGAAGGACCCTCCCTGGCCCCCTATTCCCAAGCTACCGACCCTGGCGACTAATCACATAAGTCGCAGCTAAGCACTCATGCCGACACTCGCGCCGTGCACGCGGACGACGAGCGCCTGGCAGCCCTCGTCAAGATCATTCGCCACGAGCTCCGGTTGACGCACATCCAACTCGCCACGGCGATCCAGCTGACGGGAACGTGGCGGGAATCAGCGGGTAGGAAGCGGTGCAAGCTGGCGCCGGGCTTGGCCGGAATCGAGCCCCTAGGACGCGGGTTTTGGCTCCGACTTCGTTCTGGGCGGGGCGAGGGCCAATCCGAGTTCGGTCAGCTGGGGGATCTCCACGGGCGAGGGCGCGCCGAGCATCAGGTCGGTGCCCGAGCCTGTCTTGGGGAATGCCTGGACCTCGCGGATGTTCTCCTGGTTGGTCAGCAGGGCGATCCATCGGTCGATGCCCAGGGCGATGCCGCCGTGTGGCGGAGCGCCGTACTCGAACGCGTCGAGCACCGCTCCGAACTTCGCCTGGGCCGCCTCTTGCCCGTGACCCTGCAGAGCGAAGGAGCGCGCCAGAAGGTCATGGCGGTGAATTCTGATCGATCCACCGCCAAGCTCCCAGCCGTTCAACACGATGTCGTGCTGCAGCGCGCGTGCCTGACCGGCGGGGTCGCCGGGCGACGGCTTGGCCGGATCGCCTGACGTCGTGACGAGCAGCGACTCGTCCTCGGGATTGACGCCGCTGAATGGGTTGTGCGTGGCATCCCAGCGGTTGTTGTCGGCGTCCCACTTGTACATCGGGAAGCTGTAGACCCACAGATAAGACAGCTCGTTTGGGTCTTCAATCAGGTTCAGCCGGTGGCCAAGCTCGACGCGGACATCACCGAGTGCCTCCTGGGCGTGGATGTCCGCATCGGCCACGATCAGCACCAGATCGCCAGGGCCCGCGCCGACCGTCTCGGCGATCTGCTGCGCGCGCGATTCGCCAATGAACTTGAGCACAGGCGAGGTGATGCCTTCGTCGCCCACGGAAAGGTGTACGAGACCCTTCGCACCAGCGCGCTTGGCAATCTCGGTCAGATCCGCAATTTCGCTCCGGCTCGCGCCACCGAGGCCCGGCGCCGCCATTCCAACTACCCGGCCGCCATCCGCCAGCACGGAGTTGAAAACACCGAAATCACTGCCGGCCACGACTTCGCCCAGATCGTGCAGCTCCATGCCAAAGCGGATGTCGGGCTTGTCGGAGCCGTAGCGATCGATCGCCTCGCGATAGGCGAAGCGCGGGAAGGGAACGGCACGGATCGGGCGATCCGGAACGACCTGTCGCGAAACCTCGATGATCATTCGTTCGACGAAGGACATGACGTCCTCCTGCGAGACGAAGCTCATCTCGATGTCCAGCTGGGTGAACTCAGGGCCTCGGTCGGCGCGCATGTCCTCGTCGCGCATGCAGTGCGCAATCTGGTAGTAGCGGTCGAAGCCCGCGACCATGAGCAGCTGCTTGAGCTGCTGCGGCGATTGCGGAAGCGCGTAGATATTGCCGGGTTGAAGCCGCGAGGGGACGATGAAGTCGCGCGCGCCCTCCGGCGTCGACTTGATCAGGATCGGCGTCTCGACCTCGACGAAGCCGTTCGCGTGGTGAACCTCCGACAACGCCTTGAGCAGCTTCGATCGCAGCACGAGGCGGTGGTTGATCTGCTCGCGGCGCAGATCCAGGTAGCGATACTTGAGCCGGAGGGTCTCGTCGGCGTTATCCGTCTCGTTGATCGGAAATGGCGGTGTTTTGGCCGACGAGAGCACGGTCACCGACTTTGCGCGGACCTCGATGTCGCCGGTCGCGAGCTTCGCGTTCTCTGTTCCGGCCAGGCGCTTCGCGACCACACCCTCGACGCGGAGGACGAACTCGTTCCGCACGGCCGTGGCCATGTCGTGGGCCTCAGGTGACTCTGCCGCATCGATGACTACCTGGGTCAGGCCGTGGCGATCACGCAAGTCGATGAAGATCAGCTGACCCATGTCGCGCCGGCGGTTGACCCAGCCCGACAGCGCGACCGCTCTACCAACGTCGGACGCGCGCAGCTCGCCGCACGTGTGCGTGCGATAGGCCGTGGCCAATGACACCTCGCCTGTGGATCCTGCTCCCTCGCCCGTCATGAACGGATCGTATCCGAGAGAGCGCTTTGACCGAGCTCGGGCGTGTTGCGCCACACAACGCGCGTTTCCAAGGCGATCTGCGGCACCCAGAGGCTTTCCGTATCCGGCTAGGTGATTGGACGGAGTCGCGAATGTGCAAATGGCGCTCTAATGCTCGAAATGACCGCGGCCCTCAAAGACCGCCGCGACACGGAGGCTGTTCATGACTCAATTGCGCACCATTTCACGACTCGTACCGCTTTTGGCTGGCCTGGGCGCCATCGTCAGCCTGGCCCTGCCCGCGACCGCGGCCGCGGCAAATCCGTCGCCACTGGCGATCAATGTGCCGCGTCTCGAAGGGCCGTGCATGTTCATCACGGCTCCGGCCAACCAGACTCTCAATCTCGTCTGGAAGGATTCCATGGGCGCGATCAAGGAGACAACGTCGATCCCGACGGGCACGGCCGGCGATCCGCTGTACTGCTCTACCGGCAACGTAGTGCAGGTTGGTGATGTGCTCAAGGTCACGAAGGGCTCAAAGACACACAAACTGGTCGTTCCCAATGTCACCGCCGAGATCGACCGCGAGACGGACACCATGAGCGGTCGGGCTCCCCAGGGAACGTTGCGCATCGAGTGCGGCGGCAGTCCATACGGCCAGTTCGAGCCATGTCAGTACACCAAGACGGTGACGGTCGGCTCGAACCACAGGTGGTCTGTGCACGTCCCGTTCAATCTCTTCGGCGGTTTCACGATGGACGCCAAATGGCATGACAGTTATGGCGACATCGTCTATCGCTGGGCGACCACGCCTTACTTCCGCATCTTCCTGGGCCAGGCCCGAGTGTCGGGCTTCGGTGTCCCGGACACGCAGCCGAGCGTCCTGCTGGAAGATGCCTCGCACGCCCAGAAGGGCATGGTCATGACCACGGCGGCCGGTGACGGCTCATTCAGCGGCACGCTGCGCAGCGACTCAAATCACAAGGTCAATGTCCAGCCAGGCGACTTTGCGATCTCAGATATCGCAGGCGATGCCAGCTTCACGGTCCCGACGATCACGGCGACGGCAACGGCAGCCAACGACCACGTTTCCGGCGCATGCGAGCTGAACGGTTCGTACAACGGCGTCTTCGTCGAGCTCTTTCGCAACGGCCACCGCGTGGGGGCCGCCGCCGAGGGCCTGAACGACGGCACGTTCGACTTCGACTTTGGCCACACGTTCCCGGATCCGGCCAATGTCAAGATCGGCGACAAGCTCTTCGTGGAGTGCATTCAGGGCGAGGGTGACCTGGTAGTGAAGGTCATCCGCGCGCAGTAGATCCGGTCGATCCAACTCGGGGCGCGGTGCGAGCCGCGCCCTTTTTTTGCGTCTATCCGTGGCGATGGCTGCCGTGGGCGCGCTGCAGTTCCCGCGGAAGGTCGGTGACCTTGGTCAGCTTCTGCGTGCCGGCTTCGAGGTCACGCAGCTGGACTTCGCCCTGAGTCAGCTCGTCCCCGACCACCACGGCGAAATGCGCGCCCTCGCGCGCCGCCCGCTCCAGCTGGCGTGAGAGCGTCCGTTGCCCAAGATCCGCGGACGCCGGCACGCCGGCGGCGCGCAGCTCCGTCGCGAGCTTGAGTCGCGCAGCCGTCGCGGCCGGGTCGGCTCCGACCACGATCGCCACGGGATGTGCCGCGTTGCCCTCACTCTTGCCGGCCTCTCCGCTCGCCAGCAATGCGATGCGGTCAACGCCCAGGCCAAATCCAATGCCCGGCGTCGGCTTGGCACCAAAGAGCTCGATCAGGCCGTCGTAGCGCCCTCCCCCGCCCAGCGCCGATTGCTGTCCGTGTCCGCCGCGTTGGTAGAACTCGAACGCCGTGCGCGTGTAGTAGTCGAGACCGCGGACGAGGAGCGGTGCGGGAGTTACCGGAACGCCGAGGCTCGCAAGGTGTTCGAGCAGGCCTTCCCAGTGTTCCTTGCACGCGTCGCACAGGAAGTCGGCAAGCCTGGGGGCGTCCGCGATGCGCGCAAGCGTCGGAGCCGCCTTGGTGTCGAGAACCCTGAGCGGGTTCGCTTCGAGGCGATGACGATCCAGCTCGGGCAGCTCGGTCACGAACCGGCTCATGTATTCGACGAAAGCGTGCAGGTAGCGCGGCCGGCAGTTGGCATCACCAATCGAGTTGAGGTGCAGCTCCAGGTTCTCTACACCTGCTTCGGTGAGGAAGCGCCAGGCCAGTTGGATGATCTCGGCATCGATCGCGGGTCCCGCATCGCCGATCGCCTCGACGTCGTACTGCCAGAACTGGCGGTAACGGCCCGCTTGGGGTCGGTCGTAGCGGAACATCGGCCCGAACATCGTCAGCTTCACAGGCTGCGGCAGCGTGTGCATTCCGTGCTCGACGTAGGCGCGGCAGATGCCCGCCGTGGGCTCCGGCCTCAGCGCCCAGCGGTCCTGATCGCCCCCAGGAGTGCGGATCCGGAACAGCTCCTTCTCGACGATGTCCGTGACCTCCCCAACGCCGCGCTCGAAGACGCCGCTGTCCTCGAACATGGGCGTCTCGATCGGCTGATAGCCATACAGCGCGGCGAGGCGACGCGCGTTGTCCTCGAGCGCGCGAAACGTGGCCGCCTCAGCGGGCAACAGGTCGCGGGTGCCGCGTGGCGCCTGGAAGCGTGGTGGCATCGCGCGAGTCTAGCGAGCGCGCGCGGCCTATCAGGAGCATGCGGCCAAGTAACCCGGTCGGTCGCGATTGCTATAAAGGGCTCAGATGCAATCCGGTTCACAGCCCAGCTATCGACTGATCGTTCAGCCGCTCTTCAAGTCAATAGGACAGCGCTTCATCCTGCCGGGATGGCTGGCGATCACGATAGATCGCTGGATTCTTGCCTGGCGGCCGCTTGACGAGGCAGAACTGGCCCACGAGCTGACTCACGTCCAGCAATGGCAACGCTACGGCTTCGTTGGCTACATCGTCGCGTATATGCGCGAGTCGGCGCGTGAAAAGCGGCTCGGCAAGGATCGCTATCGAGACAATCGATTCGAGGTAGAGGCGCGTGCCGCGGAGGATGCCGTTCGTCGGCGTAAAGTCAGCCAGTGACCGGTTCGTTCGCCGGCTTTTCGCCGGACGCCCTGCAGTTCCTCGTCGACCTTGCGTTCAACAACGAGCGGCCCTGGTTCCAGGCGCACAAGGCCGATTACGAGCGTCTACTCAAGGAGCCGCTCGAGGCCCTCTGCACCGACCTTGGCGATGAGCTGGCCAAACGCGGCGTGCCGCTGCGGGCAGACGCGAAGTCCTCGCCGTTCCGTATCTATCGCGACACACGTTTCTCGAAGGACAAGACGCCCTATAAGACCAACGTCGCGGCAAGCTTTCCGTGGGTCGGCGACGGCGCTGCGACCAGCGAAGGCCAGTCAGAGCGCCACGGGGGCGGCGGATATTTTCATATGTCGCCGGAGGGAAGCTACATGGGCGGTGGCATGTGGCACCCTGAGCCGGCTCGTCTCGCGGCGTTCCGTAAGGCCGTCGACGAAGACCCCGACACGGCGCTCGGTGCACTCGAGGACCCGGTGTTTCTTGCGCGCTTCGAGCCGGTGCACGGCGATGAGTACAAGCGTGTCCCCAGCGGCTACCCGGCCGACCACCCGCACGCCAACCTGCTCAAGCTGAAGGACATCACCTTTGGTCGGGAGATGACCAACGCCGAGGTCTTTGCGGCGGACCTGCCCTCGATCCTTGCCGAGGACTTTGCCGCGGCAGTCCCAGTTATGCGCTGGCTGGCGTCCTTGCGGGTTTAGTGACGGGTCGCGTCCAGCGTCTTACGCCGTTTCGACCGTCGCGAAGTCTTCGTGAATCTCCGGCAATTCAAGACTTGGCATTGAGAATGCAACATCCGGCTCGATTGGTACGGCGACGAGGTTCATTGTCTGAACGCTCATTGGCTCTGTCGAATGTACCGGTTGCGGACGCCCGTTTACAGCTTCACGGAGAATCGTGTTCAACACGCGCCAACCGTCTCGAAATGCGTTCAAATTAGAGTTCCCGTGTATTCGCGGGTGTTCGAAACTAGGCACTTCGGCGACACGCAATCGCGCTTTCAGGACGCGAATATTAATCAGCGTCTCGATCTCGAAACCGTTGCAGTCCAGTGCCAATTCTTCAACATTGCGTCGCCACAGCGCGTTGTAGCCGTAGCAAAGATCCGTGTACCGCCCACCGAACAGCACTCGGACCATTTGCACGAAGGCGCGGTTCCCAAGCTTTCGATGGAACGTCATGTCACTGGTGCCGCCGCCAGCCAGAAATCGAGAGCCTTTGGCAAAGTCCGCACCGTTAACCAGGGCGTTGACGAACGCTTCGATTTCGTGCGGATCGGTCGAGCCGTCCGCGTCGAGCATCACCACGATGTCCCCGCGCGCAGCCTGGAGGCCCGTCCTGAGCGCAGCACCCTTGCCGCGGGCCTGCTGCTCAACGATCCGGACATCTGGCAGGATCTGGCGTGCGACTTCCGCGGTCCCGTCAGTGGAATTGCCGTCGACGATGATTACCTCGTCGACCCACGTCGGAATCATGGGCAAGACGTGAGGCAGATTGGGCGCCTCATTGAGGGCAGGAATGACAGCGCTAACCGTCAGTGACTTGAACACGGGCAGGCGAACTCCTCCCTCTTCCGCCCGCCGGATCGTCGACCAATTGCTGGGTAGCGCTGCCAGTGCTGGGTACCACTAGCAGTTGTTATTGGTCGTCCGCCCCCACCGCGGGCAGTGCGGTCAAACGAGGGACGAACGTAGTACTTTCTGTCTACAGAGTCAAGGCCAACGTACTAAATCACGTTATTGAACGGTGCCCGAAGTCAACAAGCACAGTTTGCGCTTGTGTGGCAGCCGGCAAGTCCAGCGGCGGCTGGGCCTACAACGGGCCGCGCGCGACCCTGCTACCGATTAAGGTTGGATTTGAGTCGGCTGAGATCGGACTCGACCATCATCGCCACGAGCTGTTCAAACGAAACCTCTGGCCGCCAGCCCAGATCGCGCTCGGCCCGGGTCGCGTCGCCAAGCAGTCGATCGACTTCCGCAGGGCGGATAAACGCTGGGTCAGTAACTACATGCTCCTCGTAGTCCAGGCCAACCGCCTTGAATGCGATATCGCAGAGGTCACGGACCGTGTGCGTTACACCACTGGCGATCACGTAGTCAGTCGCCGTATCTTGTTGGAGCATCAACCACATCGCGCGTACGTAGTCACCAGCAAAACCCCAATCGCGGTTAGCATCGAGGTTCCCCATCCGCAGCTCCGATGCCATGCCCAGGCTGATGCGCGCAGCCGCGTCTGTCACTTTGCGAGTTACAAATTCCATTCCGCGCCGCGGAGACTCGTGATTAAAACAAATACCGGAAACAGCAAAAATGTTGTAGCTCTCTCGGTAGTTAACCGTTAAGTGATGGGCATAAACCTTGGCCACACCATAAGGGCTGCGCGGATAGAACGGAGTCGTTTCCGTCTGCGGCGTCTCGAGGACTTTGCCAAACATTTCTGACGATGAGGCCTGATAAAACCGAATTTCCGGATTGACCTGACGGATAGCCTCGAGCAGTCGCGTTACTCCAAGCCCCGTCACTTCGCCGGTAAGAACCGGCTGGTTCCAGCTAGTCGGAACAAAACTCTGGGCGCCCAGGTTGTAGACCTCGACTGGCTTGATGTCGCGTAACGCCTCGACAAGGGACGCCTGATCTAAAAGGTCACCCTGCACAATTTCGACACGGTCGACAATATGGGCGATTCGCTCCAAAGTTTCGGTGCTCGATCGTCGCGTCATGCCTACGACGCGATAGCCCTGTTCGAGCAACAGCTCCGCAAGGTACGAGCCGTCCTGTCCGGTGATGCCTGTCACGAGGGCCGTCTTCTTCACGCGGCCGAGTCTAGACAGTTCCCGACAGTCACGCGCGCAGCCTCATTTTCGCGGCAACCGCCTCCCGAAAGGCGATTTGCCGCGAAAGGTACTGCCAGGGCATTGACAAAAGTACTAGGGGGGCGAGTATGGCGTCCTCTCCGGGAGGCTCGTGCAAGGCGGGCTGTCAGGGGATGTGCGTGCCAAAGAATGTGGGGAACGAAGAGAGCCATGCTGCGTCGAAGTGCCTCTGTGGTCATCGGATTTATGACCCTGTTTCTGGTGTCCGCGTTACCGGCATTCGGTGCCAATTCGGCGCCCACTGCCACGCTCCAGGCTCCCGCGACGGTGCAACCCGGCGTGACAACGGCAGTGACTCTGAAGCTCCCGGCCAACGTGGCGGCCGTCGAGGGACGGCTCTTTGTGAACCGCCAGGCGGTCGAATTCGTGGGCGTGGCGCCCCGGGGCGGCGGTCAGGTCCTGGCACCAACGGACACGGGTTCCGCCTACGCGTTCGGCGCGTATGGGCTGCACGCCGTGCACGGTTCGACGACGCTCGACCTCGCTCTGTATACGACCACCGTCGCGCAGATCACGGTCAGGGTCGCAATTGATGCTGCGGCGAACCAGAACGGTCAGAGAATCGTCCTGACGAACAGCCCGATCCAAACGACACTCGCAGTCGGAAATTCCAAGCGCGTCATCGCGGCCCCATTTGGAGCGAGCAGCGGCTCTATTTCGCGCACGGCCCAACCCGCTCGAAAGTTGGCCGGCCCGGGCCGAATTGATCGCGAAGACGTCGACGCGGTTCGCGGCGACTGGTATTCCAACCACGCGCGTGGCCTGGTCTGCGGCTCTGGAGTCGGCAACAAAGATGCCAACAACGACGGCTGCTTGGACGTTGTCGATCTCCAGACCGAGCTAGCGGCTCAGGGCGCGAGCACCGCCAACTCTGTCAGCACCAGTCCCTCGGCCGCGCCGCTCGCCATCGGCGACCCGATCGTCCACACATTCGTGGTTAACAGCACTGCAGATACGCCGGACGCTGCCAATGGCGACGGCATCTGCGCAGACAGCCTGGGACGTTGCACGCTGCGAGCGGCGATGACTGAGGCGGACTGGCTGAACGGCAACGACCGGATCACGTTCGCCCTCGTTGGCGTCGCTCCAGTGACCATCCAGCTGTCGACTCAGCTGCCGGATATCAGCTCGCGCAACGGCACGCTCGAGATCGATGGCTACACCCAGCCCGGGAGCTCAGTCAACACGGCGACGTCAGGTTCGAACGCGGTCCCGGGCGTCGAGATCAAGGGGTTTGGCACCGGTATTGAGCACATGGTCTTCTACATCACCAGCGCGGGCAACACGATCCGCGGTCTGGTGATCGACAACGCCTATCGCGGCATCTTCCTCGACGGTACGGACGCACACGACAACAAGATCATCGGCAACTTCATCGGCTTCAACAGGGACCTCAGCCCTCAGCCTTCCGGGGGCGACGCCGGCGTCCTTCAGAACTACGGAGCCAACCACAACCTGATCGGTACGCCTGCCCTTGCCGATCGCAACGTGATCGGCAACTCCCGCGTGGGCGAGGACCTTGTCGGGTTGGGCACGGACTTCAACATGACTCAGAACAACGACTTCTGCATGCGCCCGAATGGAACCACCACGGCAACGTGTCAGACGGGTATCGACCACAACTTTGGGCCCAAGAACAACCTCGTCGGTGGCAGTGGCACCAACGAAGGGAACGTCTTCGGCGCCACGACTCTCCAGGGCGTCGAGCTGTCGCACGGCTTCGACCCAGGCCCGAGCCACGACTACAACTCGACCTACGAGCTGCGCAACAATCAGATCATCGGTAATTGGATCGGCTTCCGCGGCGACGGCAGCTACAACGCATCATTCCGGTCTGGTCTCACCTTCTCGACCGCCGACAACGGAAACGCGATCAACGTCTACGACGGCTCGGACAACAACCTCGTCCAGGACAATTACATCGCATCCGCCTGGGACGGCATTCAGGTCGGGATCTATTCGCGATACGCGGTCGGCAACATCGTCCGGCACAACACCATTGGCATTTCGCCGCTTGGCCAGGCAGCACCGTTGGGCCGCTGGGGCGTGGTCACGCGCGGCAACGTTAACCACAACATCTTCGATTCAAACGTAATTGCGAATGCCGCTGCCGGCGGCTTCGGGCTGCTGAACGCGGATAACAACGGCACCCCGCAGATTCCGGCCTACAACACGCGGATCACCAAGAACATCATCACGAACACAAATGGCCCGGCCATTGACCTGTACGGCCCGGCCGGTGGCGGAGGCGCCGGACCAGATCCCAACGATCCGGGTGACGTCGATACTGGGGCGAACACCCAGCTCAACACGCCGCTGTTCACGACGGCGACCACGACCATGGTGTCGGGAACCGCATATTCCGGGACGACGGTCGAGCTCTACCAGGCGTCCCGACCGGTCGGCCAGTTTGGCCTGCCTATCGCTTATCTGGGCTCGACAACCACTGCTGGCAACGGCGTGTGGAGCATGCCCGTCCAGCTTGCCGCGGGAACGATCATCACCGCCCTCCAGATAAGGCCTGATGACACAACGTCGGAGTTGGCGGCCAATGTTGCCGTCACCACTGGCGCTCCCAACCAGCCACCGGTCTTCAGCACCGACTTCGGCGATCGGACCGATGCCGAGGGTGCGCCGATCAGCTTCGATGCCGATGCCAGCGATCCGGATGGCAACACGCTGACCTATAGCGCCACCAACCTGCCCAGCGGCATCACCATCAACAGCTCGAGCGGTGTCGTGTCTGGCACGTTCGACTTCAGCAGCGCGGGCACGTACAACGTCACGCTGAGCGTCTCCGACGGCGCGCTGAGCGACACCGACACGTTCACCTGGACGGTGACCAACACCAACCAGCCGCCGCACTTCAGTACCAACTTCGGCGATCGCACCGATACCGAGGGCACGGCCATCAACTTCGATGCCAATGCCACCGATCCCGACGGCGATGCGCTGACCTACAGTGCCACCAACCTGCCCGACGGGATCGCCATCGACAGCACGACCGGTGTCGTCAGTGGCACGCTCAGCGCGACCAGCGCGGGCACCTACAACGTCACCCTGAGCGTGTCCGACGGCACGCTCGGTGACACCGACACGTTCACCTGGACGGTCAACGAGCCATCGGCCGTGACGGTCTACGTCGACGACTCGTTCGGCCGCACCACGAGCAACGGCTGGGGCAGCGCGCCGACGGGCGGTGCCTACACCATCTCGGGCACGGCGGCCAACTTCAGCGTCGCCGGCGGCGTGGGCGTGATGGTCGCGCCCAATGCCGGTGCGCTGCGCTCGGCACTCATCGGGCCATCGGTCGCCGACGTCGACGTCAGCTTCAGC
>DATBFJ010000048.1:0-63154 GCA_036558545.1 Candidatus Limnocylindrales bacterium | reverse complement strand
AAAGATCGATCACATGCGGTATTAGCCACCCTTTCGGGCAGTTATTCCCCACTTCGGGGCAGGTCACCTACGCGTTACTCAGCCGTCCGCCACTAACTTCTCGAGCAAGCCCGAGAAGTTCGTTCGACTTGCATGTCTCATGCACGCCGCCAGCGTTAATCCTGAGCCAGGATCAAACTCTCCGACAAAGAACTGATCTTGCGATCAGCTCAAATGGTTCGGGGTTTGCCCGCTCGCACTAGCTGATTTCCTACCACTCTTCACTTGTTAAGGTGCAGCGCCCGTGCCCTTTCCGGCACCATGGCGCAGCCGCACAGTGTGACAGGGTCACAAGTGGGCCGTCAAGGTGACGGCGAAGGATGCCGAGCTCCGGGTTTTGGGTGGAGCCCGGGCCGCCTGGCGGCGGCGCGAGGGATGAATATAGCACGAACGCTGAAACGTGCACAAGCCGATTCGGACCTAGATGGGCCCCTCCTGGACGAGCAGGATGAAGGCCGCACCGCACAGAAACGACAGCAGTGCCAGCGCGACCGACCCTGGTTCACCCAACAGCGTCGCGACGGAGTAGACGATCGCGCCAAGGATGACGGCGATGACTGGCTTGATCAGCCTGAGCAGGATCTCGGCAACGAGGTTGCTCACGAGTACCGACTCACCGCTCTGACACTTCGAACGCGCGCCTGCCCTGCATGGCGCGGACAAGCGTGACTTCGTCCGCGTACTCGAGGTCGCCGCCGACTGGGATCCCGCGCGCGATCCTTGTTATGGCGCCAACGTCATCCTGTAGCCGCTCGGCGAGGTACATCGCCGTGGCCTCTCCTTCGAGCGTCGGGTTGGTGGCCAGAACGACCTCCTCGTATGCCTCGCCCGCCTCGCAACGCTCGGCTGCCTTTTCCAGGAGTTCACGCACCTTCAGGCGATCGGGGCCAATGCCGTCCATCGGCGAGATCGCGCCGTGGAGGACGTGGTAACGACCTTTGAATGCGCCGGTGCGTTCGATGGCCAGCACGTCGAGCGGCTCCTCGACGACGCACACGCGCATCTGGTCCCGGGAGGAATCGGCACAGATCGGGCAGAGCGGTCCCGTCGAGATGTTGAAGCACGATTCGCAGTACATGACCTCTTCGCGAATCGCGATGAGCGCGGCTGCCAGCAGCCGCGCTTCGCTGTCCGGCGCGCGAAGGATGTGATAGGTGAGCCGTTGCGCCGTCTTGGGCCCAATGCCCGGTAGTCGCGCGAGAGCCTCGATCAGTCTCGCGACAGGCTCAATGAGCGCGGACACGACCTACAGCAGACCTGGAATGTTGAGGCCGCCCGTGACCGCAGCCATGCGCTGCTCGGTCAGCTGCTTGACCTTGCCCATGCCATCGTTGACCGCGGCGGTGACCAGGTCCTGGAGCATTTCGATGTCGTTCGGATCGACGACGTCCTTGCTGAGAGTGACGGCTTTGACCTCGCCGTGACCGGTTACGGTGACCGTTACCGCGCCTCCGCCGGCGGTGCCTTCGACGGTCTCGTTGCCCAGCTCAGCCTGGACACGGGCCATGTCTGCCTGCATCTGCTGAGCCTGCTGGAGCATCTTCTGCATGTTTCCGTAAGACACCTGAACCCTCCTCGGTTACTCGACTTCCGCCACATCGACCAGATCGTCCTCGAACACGCGACGCGCCTGCTCGACAAGGTCGACCTGCGGAGCACTCGTGACCAGCTCCACGTTCGAAGCGACACAGCGCACCGCCACGGCACGGCCAAGGACCTGGCCGATCTCCGTTTCAAGAACGGTTCGTTTACGCTCGGCGACGTCGCGCAGAAACGCCTTCGTCTCCGGGAAGCCAAGGACGATGGTTGCGCCACTGACTTCAACCGGTCGGCACGCATCGATGATCGGTTTGTTGGCCGGATTCTTGCCGATGCGGTCGACGATTGACGGCCAGGAGGCGAGCAGCGTCGCGAGAGCATCGTCGGCGCTCGTGACGGGAGCAGCGGAATCGGCGGCTGCAGGCGCTGGCTCCGTCTCTGGCTCGACCGGGATTGCCCTTGGTTCAGGTTTTGGCTTTGGCGCGGCCTGTTCGCCCGGCTTTGACTTCGGGGGCGGACCGGGCTGGGGCGAAGGGTCGGCGGCCGTGGGAACCCTCGCTGGGATGGCGGCTGCAGGCATCGGATCGAGAAGTGTCAGCTCGAGCTGGAGTCGGTAGCCGCCCGCGGCGCCACGGTTGATATCGAGGCCCGCGAGTCGTCGGGCGGCGCGCGCCAGGCGCGCGGAGCGATCGGCCGAGCGATTGCCCTGGGCAAGGGATTCGACGAGAAGGACGCGAAGTCGAGCGACCACCTGGTCGGCGAAGGCGACCAGGTCGCGACCGTCACTGTCGAGCTGGTCGAGCAGGCGGATACCCTCGAGCGCGTCGCCACTGGCAAGGTCGTCGACGAAGCGGTCGACCGTTTCGAGATCGGCAAGACCGAGCAGGTCTCGGACAGCGTCCGCATCGATCGTTTCGGCGCCACTCGAGATGATCTGGTCGAGCATCGACTCCGCATCACGCATGCCGCCCGCGGCGCGCTGCGCGATCAGGTCCAGGGCCTCGTCGGTGACCGAGCGGCCCTCCGCCTGCGCAATGCGGCGCAACTTCCCGCGGATCTGCGTCTCCGGCAGCGGCCTGAAGGTGAAGCGCTGGAGTCTACTGACGACGGCCGGTCGAATACCGGAGGGATCCGTCGTGCAGAAGATGAACAGCACGTCCGGCGGTGGCTCCTCGAGGGTCTTGAGGAGCACGTCCCAGCCCTCCTTGATGCGCTGCACCTCGTCGATGATGAAGACCTTGCGCTTCAGATCGGCCGGTGCGGTATACACACGCGGCAGCAGCTCGCGCATGTCATCGACGCGGTTGTTGCTGGCCGCGTCGAGCTCGACGACATCGAGCGCCCTGCCCTCTCGGATCGCAACGCAGTTTGGGCACGTGTCGTCCGGCTCGCCATCCACGGCATTTGGGCAGTTGACGGCCTTGGCGACGATCCGCGCGGTGCTGGTCTTGCCAGTGCCGCGCGGCCCGACGAACAGAAGGCCGTGGCTCAGTCGATCTAGGCGAACCGCATTGCGCAGCGTCTCGATGACGGCGTCCTGGGCGATGACGTCGCCGAATGTCTGCGAACGCCAACGCCGATAGAGCGCCTGGTGAGGCGTCGGGGGTGTCTGTGCTTGGGCCACTGAGGGCAGTTTAGAGCCGGTCTCTTACCTGTGGCCGACGAGGAACCAGGTGGCCGTTTGTCCCTTGCCCTTGAGATCGACCTTGCCACGTGGCTCGAGCAGGAAGTCCGATTCGAGCGCGTCCGCGACGACCTTGGATACCTGGATGCGGCCGGGCTGCGAGGTGCTCTCGAGGCGGCTGGCAACGTTGACCGTGTCGCCCCACACGTCGTACGCAAACTTGCGCGTGCCAATGACGCCGGCGACAACAGGTCCCGCGTGGATGCCGATGCGCATCTGCCAGCGAGCGCCCGACGTCACCAAAGCCTCGAACATGTCCAGGGCAAGGCTCGCCGCGCTCGTCACCGACGCACGGCTTGCGGTGCTGTCGTCACGGTCGAGGCCCGCGACGGCCATGTAGGCGTCACCAATCGTCTTGATCTTTTCGACGCCGCGCCTCGCGCAGGCAGCGTCGAAGCGCGTGAACAGATCATTCAGCTCCGCAACCAGGTCCGCGGCAGTCAGTTGCGCGGCGCTCGGCGTGAATCCGACCAGGTCGGTCATCACAACGGCGACGAAGTCGTGACGGTCGGCGATGTTCGTCTCGCCCTCGTCCAGCCTGGCGACGATCCTGGCTGGAAGGACGTTGAGCAACAGATCGCGCGAGCGCTGGCGCTCGACGTCGAGGTCGTCCATGAGCCGGTTGAGCAGCTGGGCGTTGCCGTCGCGAATCTGCTCGACCTGCGTGAGGCTCATCTCGAGCCGCGCGACTCGACGCGCGAGGCGCTGGTTCTCCCGGGTCAGCTCGTCCGTCACGTGCCCATGAGCAAGGTCACGAATGTCTCGTTGAGAAAGTGACTGTTCGCGGCAGTGCCGGTTGGCGCAATCTCGCCCATGCAATACATACCTGCAATCGGTAGTGCCGCTGGCAAGCCAGCGCGCGCCGCAGCCACTTCGTGACCGCTGCGCGTCCCGAGCAAGTACTTGCGCACCGCGCACGAAAAGATCAACGCAGCCGCCGGCACGGCGTCTGCAGGAAACGCTGCGCGCGCCCTGTCAACTGCGTCCGCGGTGGCCGCCAGCATCTGCTGTGGGTTGGTCGTGGTCAGCTGAACGGTGGCGCCGACTGACACGCCACCCGGTATGAACAGTCTTCCCTCGGAGTCACTGCGCAGAACGACGCGCAGATACCAGTCATCTGAACCAGGGTCGCGCAAGGCGAGCGGGTTGCCTGGCGCTGATCCGGAGCTGACATCGATGTAGCCGCGCAGAAACTCCGCCGCCGGGCGGTCATCGATCCGTTCGATCACGCCGAACGCGCTCCGAGTGACGACGCCGCTGGGACCCAGGACAGTCCATCCGGTGCCCACCGCGGTCGATACGGCAAGGTCTCCTGCGAGCACGAGGATCGCCGCCGAATATGTCTCGATTCGCTCGTTACAGAACTGGTAGGTCGGCGCTCCGGACGCGCCCAGCTCGTTACGCCCTGCTCCGCCACCCACCACGAGGGCGCCGGGCAGCATCGAGTTGAGCGTCTCGGCCACAAGCTGGGCGACGTTCGGATCGGCCAGAACGATGCACAGCCTGACGGGCGTTGTGATGCCGCCGAGTGCCTCATCGAGAGCAGCTCGCGTGTTCGCGGAGATTTCCCGATCGAGCCCAGTGGCAAGGCCAACTCCGACCGCGATGTTGTCTGTGGCGAAAAGGGCCAGGGCCACGGAGTCTTCCAGGTAACCGGCCGTGGATGACACCTCGGCCGCTGACGTCGCGCCGATGAGGTTGATTCCCGGAAAGGCGTCGCGCACGCGACTGACGAGCACCGGCTGAAACGAATCGACCGCACAGAAGAGAATGCCGGCGTTGGGGCTCCGGTCTCCCATTTGCTCTCGGCACTGCTCAATCGCCTGCGCGACTGCGATCCGCGGATCAACGTCGTCGCTCTGGCCCACCGCCATCGTTAGCACTCGCCGGCCCTCGTCCTCGTGCATGCACGGGCGAACTACTTCGTTTGCCGTGCACCCGCCTTCGACCGGAGACGGCCGCGAGCCCAACGAAGTGACCGACTCAGACCAGGCCTGTCCGCGGCACCCGGCGATCAGCGTTTATCGCTGCTTCCTTCCGGACCTGACGAGGTTCACACGTCGCCGCTGCGCGGGACCCGGTCCTCAACGTCGATCTCCCCATCAGCATCCGCGAACGCGGGCCTCGGGTGGGAATTCAGCCCTGCTGGAGCGGATTGCAGGTACAGGGCACCGCTAGTTCCCCGCCTAGCACGGCCCGACGATTCTACAGGTAGGCCGAGTGTCTACCCTGCGCTAGATCGCGACCTTGGGATAGAGGCGCGCCGCGATCAGCAGGAGCACCACGACGAACAGCGATAGCACGCCGAAGTCCACCGCGAGCGAGCTCAGGTCCAGATCGGGCTGAACCATCAATGCTCGGGTCGCCGAGACCATGTACGTCAGCGGGTTCACGAGCGCGATCGCCTGGAGCCAGCCCGGCATGAATGCGATCGGATAGATGGCACTACTTGCGAAGAAGAGCGGCATCGTCATCAGCTGGCCGAAGCCCATGACCCTGTCGCGGTTCTTGATCAGGCTGGCGATTGACAGCGAGAACATCGCGAAGGCCGCGGAGCCGAGGATCACAGCGAGCCCGACTCCAGCGATGCGGAAGACATCGAAGATGACGTGCACGCCGATGAGCACCGCGAACAGGTAGACGATGCCGGCCTGGGTCAGCGCGCGTAAGCCGGCCGCCAACGCCTTGCCCGCGACGAGGCTGGTCCGCGACGCCGGGCTGACGAGGTAGCGTTGGACGATCCCCAGGTCGCGTTCCCAGACCACGGTAATGCCGTAGAAGATCGCCGAGAACAACGCACTCTGGGCGAGGATGCCCGGCGCCAGAAAGTCGATGTACGAGAGGTTGCCGGTAGGTATGGCCCTTGTTGCGGCCATGACCTCGCCGAAAATGACGAGCCACAGAACTGGCTGAACGGCGCGCTGGATGAGTTCGTACGGGTCGTGGCGGACCTTGCGCAGCTCGGCGTCGGTGATCGCCGCGGTGTCGACGAGGAAGTTGAGCAGCCGGGAAGGGTTAGCCCACGCGGCGGGCTGTGCGGCGGGCGCGAGCGACTTCGCCATAGCCACCTCCTGTCTCGAGACTTCCGCCGGCCAGCTGAGCGAAGACGTCGCCGAGCGTTGCATCAGGACCTATCTGCGCCTTGAGCTCCGTCGGCGTGCCTTCGCCGGCAATTACGCCCTGGTGCATCACCGCAATTCGGTCGCACAACTCGTCGGCTTCTTCCATGTAGTGGGTCGTCAGCAGGACGGTCGTGTTGGTCGATTCCTGGAGCTCGCGGAGGTGGTCCCAGACAGTCTCGCGAGCGATTGGATCGAGGCCCAGCGTCGGCTCGTCCAGAAAAAGGACGCGCGGTTGGTGGAGCATCGCCGCTGCCATTTCGAGGCGGCGAATCATTCCTCCCGAGTAGGTTCGGACGAGCCGATCCCGGGCATCGAACAGGCCGAAATCCTCCAGCGCTGAGTGGATGCGGTCTCGGCGCTCCCCTCGCGGCAGGTGATACAGCCGCGCCGAGACCAGCAAGTTCTCGTAGCCGGTAAGGGTTCCGTCCGTTGAAAGGAGTTGCGGCACGTAGCCGATCGACTGGCGGACCTGCTCCGCCTCGCGTGACACGCTGAAGCCGGCAACGCTTGCCTCGCCGGACGTGATTGGCAGAAGCGTCGTCAGCATCCGAATGGTGGTTGTCTTCCCCGCGCCATTTGGTCCAAGCAAACCGAAGACGGTGCCCGTCTGGACGGACAGGCTGAGCGCGTTGACGGCCAGAACGTCACCGAAGTTCTTGGTCAGGTCGCGGGTCTGAATCGAGCTGTTCATAGCGGAGTGGTGAACTGAGCGCGAAGGATGGCCATGGCTCGTTCGACCGTCGCCGCTTCCGCTGGATCGAGATCGGCGAGACGGTCTGCCACTGCTTCGCGGGTCGAGCGGTTGGCCTCGTCGAGTCGGGCCTTGCCCTCGGCGGTGACCGTCAACTGAATGCGGCGGCGCTCGTTGGGATCCGTCTCGCGTGACAGCATGTTCTGTCTGACCAGGCGATCAACCAGGCCCGACGCTCCGGTCAGACCGATCCCGAGGTGCTCGGCGAGCCCGGAAAGGTTGACATCTGGATTGCGGGTGACGAACAGCAGCGCCCGGAGTTGGGGGACAGTCATCGATGGCGATGCTGCGGCGCGCATCTCGAGCCGGATGGCGCGCATCACCAGCGGCACGACGTCGACGACACTCTCCGCAACGTTCGATGCGGCGGAATCAGAAACTACGCTTAACGGACTGTTCGTGCTGCGAAGTGTAACCCATTCGCGAAGGCATCGGCTGGCGCACAACGTCGCGTCGACCCTTCACTCGTTTACCTGGTAGCGGTAGCTTCCGCTCAGCGAACTAGGTCCTGAAGGTGGCGGAGAGGGAGGGATTCGAACCCTCGATGGGTTGCCCCATACGGCATTTCCAGTGCCGCGCCCTAGGCCTCTAGGCGACCTCTCCGCGAAAGAGTTCAGACGTGAGCGCCGAGGTGCGCTGGTCGTCAGCGTGCAGACAGGACGCGTCTGGCGGAGAGGGTGGGATTCGAACCCACGGTGCTTTCGCACACCGCTTTTCGAGAGCGGCACCATCAACCACTCGGACACCTCTCCGCGGGGCAGAGGATACCAAGCACTCGCGGGCTTAAGCCGGAGACGAAAGTTCCGGACGTCAGGCGCGCGCGGCCGGTGCCCGGAACGGCGGGCGCGCGCCGTCGCGGATCTCCGACGCCTCGCGCTGCAATATTCCGGAGACGACTTCAAGTCGGCGCGGCAAACCCTTGCCCGTGGTCAGTTGTATGGCTGAGCCCGCTGCTCCGCTCGCGGCGTCCGGGCAGGCGAAGACGAGGCCATCGACATTCGACTCGAGCAGCGCGCCGACGCACATCGCGCAGGGCTCGACGGCGGTAAAGATGACCACCCCTCTGAGATCCGTACGGCTCAGCTTCCGCGCGGCTTCACGAACGACGACGACGACCGCATGGGCGGTCGGATCGCCGGTAGCCATTACCTGGCTCCTGGCTGACGCGACCATCGCTTCGTCGAGAACGGCCACGGCGCCATCGGGCAATTCGCCGGCGGCCACGGCAGTGCGCGCCTCGCTTAACGCTGCGCTCATGTACAGCTCGTAGTTCACGCACCGATCGTACATCGGGCCCCACGTCGGAAGCCGATTCTGAAATGCGCGATCATGGACTATCGAGTAGCCGTGAAGTACGAACAGCGAGCCGCAACAATCAGGCGGTCCTTGATTCTCCTGGGGGCGATCGGTGGCGGCCTGATCCTGGCTTTCACGATCATCGGCAGCGGCCATTTCGACACCGGCAGCATGGGCGCGGGTCAGGACGCGCACGCCTATTGGCGCGCGGTGCGCGTCTTTCCGTACGGCCGCGACGCGGGCGATTTCGGTGCATACCTTTATTCGCCGGCCTTTATCCAGATCCTCAATCCCGTGCTGATCCTGAGTTGGGGTGAGTTCCTCGCACTCTGGTCCGGACTCTTGATGATCACGCTGCTCGTGCTGACCGGCCCGGTCCTGTTTGTCTTCGCGTTGCCGGTTGCGTTCTTCGAGATCTGGGGCGGCAACATTCACCTGCTTCTGGCGCTGGCAATAGTCGCCGGATTCAGATGGCCCGGAACGTGGGCCTTCGCGCTGCTGACCAAAGTCACGCCGGGAATTGGCCTGCTCTGGTTCGCGGCTCGAAGCGAGTGGCGCAAGCTCGCCATCGCGTTCGCGACCACGGGCGCGATCGTCGGTGTGTCGTTGATCCTCGCGCCCAATCTATGGCTCGCGTGGGTCGACCTGCTCGTACGCGAGGCCGGCGGCACAGCGTCAGAGGGACACATCCCCATCCCCCTGTGGTTTCGACTTCCCTTCGCCGCCGCCCTGGCCATCTATGCCGGACGGACTGATCGCAAGTGGCTCATGCCCGTCGTGGCACTGCTGGCGATGCCGGTGCTGTGGTGGGGCAGCCTCAGCGTCCTGATCGGATGCGTGGCTCTCGAACGCGAGCGTTTCGAGAAGCTCGTGGTTTCGACCCTGGCCAGCATTCCGACGTGGGTCCACGAGCGACTTCCGGGGCGCAATGGAGGCTTTCTGCCCGAGCCCGAGGCCTAGCGGTTAAAGTCGGCACCTTCATCAAGAGGGGCCGTGAGGGAAGGCATGACTGCTGCGCAACTGGCCGAGGTGCCGGGGCTAAACCTGAGTCCTCGAGCCAAGCTCGAAATCCTCTTCGCCACGCTGCTGGCGCTGTTCCTGGTGGCACTCGATCAAACGATCGTGGGCGTTGCACTGCCGCGCATCGTCACGGACCTGCATGGCGACTCGCTCTACACCTGGGCGATCACGATCTACCTGCTGACGTCGACGATCAGCGGGCCGATATACGGCAAGCTGTCCGATCTCTTTGGACGGCGACCGATCATCCTGTTCGCGATCAGCCTGTTCATTGTCGCGTCGGTGCTGGCCGCGCTGAGCCAGGAGATGTGGCAGTTCGTTGCTGCCCGAGGTTTGCAGGGCCTGGGCGCCGGCGCCATCTTCCCCGTCGCCATCGCAACCCTTGCCGACCTCTACTCCCCCGCCGAGCGCGGCAAGTACGCAGGCTACTTCGGCGCCGTGTTCGGCCTCTCATCGATCCTTGGTCCGGCGGTGGGCGGCATCATCACCGACAACCTTGGCTGGCACTGGATCTTCCTGGTCAACGTGCCGATCGGCCTGGTCTCGCTGCTGATGATCTGGCGTCTGCTACCGACCTTCCGCTCGGCGGACGGCTCGCGCTCCATCGACTACGTCGGTGCAGCTTTGTTCACGGCGGCCATCGCACCGTTCCTGGTCGGCTTGACCAACCGTCAGACCGCAGACTGGACGGACCCGTGGGTGGGCGGCCTCATCGCAATTGGCCTGGTGATCGGTGTCCTCTTCCTGCTCTGGGAGCGACGCGTCGCCGACCCGCTCATCCCGCTGCACCTGTTCAGGATTCGGACATTCACCATCTCCGTGACGGCCATGTTCCTGGCCGCGTTCGGCTTCTTCGGTGCGATCGTCTTCCTGCCGCGCTGGTTCCAGGTCGTGGCCGGAGCGAGCGCAACCGAGTCTGGCTACAACCTGCTGCCGCTACTCGGCGCCCTGATCGTCAGCGCCACGGTTTCTGGCCAGATCGTCGCGCGGACCCATCACTACAAGCTGCTGATCGTCGGCGCGATGATCACGCTGGCCCTGGGCTTGTTTCTTCTGACCAACCTGCACGCCGATACGGATCGGCCGGTGCTGTGGATATGGATGGCGATTGCCGGGCTGGGCATTGGGCCGTCGTTCGCGGTCTTCACGCTGATCGTCCAGAACTCTGTTCCGCCGCAGGAGATCGGCACCGCGTCGAGCAGCCTGACGTTCTTCCAGCAAATCGGCGGAACGGTTGGTCTGACGATCGCGGGCACGATCTTCGCGAGCCGGTTGATCGAGGAGATTCCCGGCCAGCTCGTCAGCGCCGGCGTGCCACAGCAACTCGTCGACCAGTTCCAGTCACAGGGCGGCTCGCTCGACTTGACCGGAACAGGCGACCTGGGTGCGGCGATCATGGCCCAGGTGCCGCCGCAGTTCCAGTCCTTCGTCCAGCCCTACATCGACAACATCGTCGCCGGCATCCACGAGGCATTCTCGATCGCCGTCGGCGCCACGATGTGGCTGGGCATTGCCGGAGCGCTCGTGGCCGCGGTCGTCGTTCTGTTCTTGAAGGAGCAACCGCTCAAAGCGGCTTATGAGATGCCCGCCGAGAGCGGAGGCGACGCCACCAACGCGGAGGGAGCTGCGCCCGCCGGCGCCTAGCGCGCACCGTCAGAGCCACCGTTCGAACTGGCGCTCAACGATCGCGGTCATCTCATCCAGGCCGCGCGAGCCGTCGATCTCGTGGAGCGTGAGGCCGCGGGCCACCGCTTCGCGACGGATATGGTCATTTATCAATAGATCGCGCGCGATGAGATTTTCCACGGCGCGCGCCCGATCACTGACCTTGACCGTGGAGAGCTTCTCGCGGCGAACCACCGACTCGCGCTTGAACGCCTCCGACGGGATGAGCCAGACGCCCTGCGATGGGTCGGGCAAATGCGGAGCAATGATCTCGGGAAAGAAACCGACGCCTTCGGCGACGACGCCCTGCTTGGCCGGGAGCTGAGCAAGATCTTCCACGACGAGATCGAAACGTTCGCTCCAGGACGAGATTGCGAAGCGCGCCATCTCTCTGGCCGGATAGCTCAGCCAGCGTTCGTCGGGCTGCATCCGATCTGGATGGCCACGCCACAACTCTGGATGACGCTCGCGATCAGCTCTGTTGAAGTGATCGGGCTCGTGGTGGTCGAGGTGGTACACGGCCAGTCCGTGGCGCTCGGCTATTCGGTCGGCAATGGTGGTCTTGCCAGAATCGGTGCCGCCTCCGATCCAAACAATGTGCTCCAGTAGGGAGTTCAGCCCATCTCCGTCGCAACCCGACCCGCTTTGATCGCCTCGAGGAAGGCCCTGTAGTCCGTTTCGTTCTGGTCGGCGTACGTCTCGGCGAAGTCGGCAACCGCTCCGTCGAACGTGTCGCTCGAGCCCATGTACGCGGAGATGGCGATTGCGTCGCCGGTACGTGCATGAGCCGCCGCGAGTGCCCAGGCGCACAAACCGCCGTAGAAGGACATGCCAGGTGGCCGCAACTGGCTGGTGTCCACGGACATCTTCATGTCCCACAACTGGCGAAAGTAGTAGTCGCGCCCGCCCGGGCCACGGCACCAACCAAGGAAGATGTCCGAGGTCGCCTGCATCAGGCGTTGGCCATGAACAACTCTTTGGCCGTGATTGTCCGGGCCCTTGCTCGTGACATAGGGCTCCAGCACTGACGCGGTCGCTTCCTTTGCCTGCAGGATGAGCGGATCGTTCTCATCACGGCCCTGCAGGGCGATCACGAAGCAGCGTGTTCCAACACTGCCCACTCCCACGACCTTGAGAGCGAAGTCCGAATAGCGATAGCGCTCGAGGAACTCCCGCAACGAGGCCGGCATGGTGGCGCGGTAGCCGTCGAAGATGTGGTTGAGGACCTTCGCAGCGTCGGGCAGCTCAACGTGCTGGATCACCGGCGGGTCATCATTGAACACGAGGTGACCGTTGACTATCCGCGTCATCTTGCTGGCGGCTTTCAAGGCATCTCGTCCGCGCGCCTTGCTGAAGAATGCCTCCAGCCGCACTTGCCCCGTCGCTGCCCACGACTTGCTGGGGGACTCCGCGGCCATGGCTTTGCGAATGTCGTCTTCTGTGAGACCCGAGTACCAGACATCGATCAGGCGCATGCCGGCGTATCGAGCGACTCGCTGGCGATATGAGCGGACGGTCGCCAGGGCCGCGGCGCGGGCATCCGTCTTGCTGAAGCTGTTGGCCCGGCTCGCCACGATCACGCTCGTGGCGAGCCTCTTGACGTCCCATTCCCATGGTGCTGGGAAGGTCTCGTCAAAGTCGTTCTGATCGAAGACGATGTGCCGCTCGGGCGAGGCATAGATGCCGAAATTGCCCAAGTGCGCATCGCCGCCGGCCTGGACGATGATGTCGGTGCGCGGCGTGGTCGATAGGTCGTAGGCCATGACTGCGGGCGTGCCGCGGTAGTAGGCAAAAGGCGACTCGGACATGCGGCCGTGGCGGAGTGGCACGAGTGCCTGCAACCGGTCCGCCTCCTGGGCCTGGAGGATCGCGATCGGGTCGCGTCCCTTCTGAGGCTCGAACAAAGCGTGACTGCCGCGTGTCACGCGCTTCCGTTCCTTACGGCCTTCCTCGTCGCGGACCGCGGCCGGGACCCACGGCCTCGGTGTCCAGACATCCGCGCCCTGTGACTCGACCTTCCAGGCGTCCTCGTAGTCGGCAAGGGCATGCGTCGCTTTGAAGGCGTCCGCTGCGCGACGTTGTGCTGCCGTAGTCGTTTTCGTTCGCGCAGTCGCGGTCACGGTTCGAACCGTACCGAAGGCAACCTGGCGCGCGTCATCCCCCAAGGATGACCGTGCTCGGCGGTCAAGCTCCCTGCTCGTCCATAGGCTGCGCGGCGGCGCACGATTGCACGTTCGCGCCAGGAACGAAGAAAGGCCCGCCATGGGCCCTTCAACCGTCAGATGTGGCGCGCCCGGCGAGACTCGAACTCACGACCTTTAGGTCCGCAACCTAACGCTCTATCCACTGAGCTACGGGCGCTCTGGCGGAGAGGGAGGGATTCGAACCCTCGGAGCAGGTTACCCCACTCAGCGGTTTAGCAAACCGCCGCACTAGGCCTCTATGCGACCTCTCCCAATCCGGGCTGCCGATGATAGCATCGGAACCCCATCCACCCGCCCGCCAACCGGGCCCGATCGGTAGGTGTTTTCCGCATGCCCAAGCAGGTCGTTCTCGTCGGACATCCGGTCTCGCACTCGCTCAGCGGCGAGTTGCAGCAGGCCGCATTCGACGATGCCGGCGTGGATGCGCGCTACGAGCCTCTCGACGTGCCGCTGATAAATCTGCCGGAGACGATCGACCAGCTGCGCGGCGACGAGTACCTGGGCGCCAGCATCACCGTGCCATACAAGGAGCGCATCGCGCCGATGATGGATCGGCTGACCGACGAGGCGCAGGCGACTGGAGCGGTCGACACGATCACCCGCGAGTCGACGCGGCTGGTGGGCCACAACACCGACGTGGTGGGGTTTCGCGTCGCGCTCGACGCGCTGGTTGGCCGGCAGAAGATGCCCAAGCAGGCCGTGATCATTGGAGCGGGCGGGGGTGCTCGCGCCGCGGTCTATGCATTCATCACAAACGGCTTCCAGCGCGTGATCATCTTCAATCGCCATCTGCACCGCGCGGAGGGCCTGATCCGCCACTTCGGCCGCAGCGCCTCGCACATGGAGCTGCGTGCCATGCCGTGGCACGAGTCGGTCATCGAGGCGGAGCTGGCGAAGACGAAGATCCTGGTGAATGCCTCGGCGCTGTCCGATGCAGGCGCACAGTCGCCCATCCCGGGTGAACTGCTGCCGCCGGATCTGATGGTGCTCGACCTCATGTATCAACCGCGTGAGACGAAGCTGATGCGCGACGCCAGGGCCGCGGGCGCCGCCGAGGTGATGAACGGTGATCTGATGCTCGTGCACCAGACGGCGGCGGCGTTCAACCTGTGGACTGGTCGCGACGTCGCGCTGGACTTCATACAGAAGCGCTTGGACGAGGTGCGCGACCAGCAGCCAGCAGTGCCCGCCGCCGCGGCAACGGACTGACGGCCCCCCTCCTCTCCCGACTCGTCGACCGGGCGGTCAACCGGACCGCCCTTCCCGGCCGACTATCCGCGAGCAGCCGAGCACGAACACTTGTCGCAGGCGCACGGCCGATCGACCTGCTCGTCGGCAGCGCCCTGTTTCGAGATTCATTTCTTAAAGGCGGCCGGGGCCACGTCGACCTGCCACGGGCGCGCGACGTTGGGTACGGCGTCGTCGGCCTGACAGTCGCGACGACGTGGCCGGACGTGAGCGGCTCGCTTTCGCGCTGGCACTTCCGATCGCTCGGAATGCCGCCATCCGTGATGGGCTCGCGAATGGCAATTGCCAACTGGCTGATCGACCGGATCGAACGGTGGTGTGCCGATTCAGACGACAAGCTCGTGATCATTCGGTCTGTTGGCGACCTCGATCGCTGCCTTGCCCCCGCCGGCTCGGTCGGCGTCCTGATCGGGGTGCAGGGCGCGCACGTTCTCGACGGAAACCTGGCCAACGTCGAGCGACTGAGTAAGCGCGGCGTTCGGATGTTTGCTCCAGCGCACGTCATGGACAACGATGCCGTCGGATCGGGAACTGGCCGCACGGCTGGCGGACTGAGTGGCTTCGGCCGCGAGCTGATCGCAGAGATCGAGGCCCAGGGTGTGATCGTGGACCTGGCCCACATGTCCGTGTCCGGCGTCACGCAGACGCTGCCTCTGCTGACCAGGTCGTTCGTGTTAAGCCACGCTGCCATCCGCGAGGACAGGGCACGGCCCGCACGGCTACGCGGTTACTCGCAGGCGACGCGCAATGTTCCGCCTGAGATCGCGCGTGAGGTCGGCGCGCGCGGCGGCCTTTTCGGCATCGTGCTGGCCACGCAGTTGTTGGGCGGTTCCTCGCTCAACTCTGCGGCGCGCATGATCCGTCGGCTGCTGGAATTGGCCGGCGACGATCACGTTGCAATCGGCAGCGACATGGACGGTGCGCTCAAGATGCTGATCGATTGCGAGGGACTACCGGCGCTGGCGGACACGATGCTGGCCGCAGGTTTCTCCGAAACGAGCATCGTTGCGATCCTGGGTGGGAATGCCGCGCGGTTTCTGCGGTCAGCCTTGCCCTCGTGACCAGACGTAGCGAACGTCGGGCTCGCGTTCCTGGTTACCCTGGCCGTCTGTCAGCTCGGCAATCGTGAAACCGTTGCGCTCGTAGAAGCGCCTGGCGCGATCGTTCACCTGGAAAGTCCACAGCTGCAGATTGCCGTCACTGCGCGCCTTTGCCAGGTCGAGCAACTGACGTCCTATCCCCTGCCCCTGGAATTCCGTGGCTACGTAGAGCTGCTCGACCCATCCCGGCGTCAGCGACATGACAGCGGCGATGCGCTCGTCCTCCACCGCGACCCAGCCCTCTGTTTTGCCGATGAGGACGTCACGGACGTAGCCGCGAACGCTCTCATCCGCGTACGGAAAATTGACCGTTGGAAGTGCCGTCCGACGCGATGAAATGAACACTTCCGCGGCCTCCTGTGCATCCACGTCGGTCGCGCGGCGTATATGGACGGGACTGTTCATTGTCGAGATGCTAGAGCGACTCCGCCGGTGCCATCGATGACTCGTGCTCTGGGACCGCTGCGGACCGCCGTACTCGGCGGGCGACTGCCAGGACGATCAGGCCGCTGATCGCGTAGCCGCTGCCCTGGATGACGATCAGCGGCAGGATCCCGATCGAGTTGCCCAAAAGGCCGCCGATGCTCGTGCCTAGAAACGCACCCACTGCCTGAAGCGTCAGCGACAGCCCGACGATACGGCCGCGGTGAGAATCGGCTACTTCGGTCTGCTGAATCGTGGTGAAACCAACGCCGATGGCCGTGGCGGGAACCCCGACGATGACCATGCCCACGAGCGCAGGCCAGATGATCGGCGAGATCACCGGATATGTGAACAGGACCAGGTCGATCAAGCCGAAGAGGACGGCACCGACTCCGAGCATGCGGGCCGGCGCAACATTGCGCAGGTAACGACCGACCAGCACGGCGCCAAGCAAGCCACCGATCGCTTGAGTTGACAGGACGGCGGCGTAGACAAGGTCGTCGCCGTGCAAGATGTCCGTCACCCACGGCACGAACAGGGCACCCAGGACACCCTCCCCGATGGCCGTGATCAATGTGAAGGCAAGGACTGCCATGAGCAGCGGGCTGGTGGTGGCCTGTGCGACGCCATCGCGCAGCTCGGTAATCAGACGTCGCAATGCCGACGCCGCGGCCGCCTCGTGATGGGCGGCCGCAGACGTCGGCTTGAACGAGGCGCGAGCCGGAATGAGTGCGATGAGCGCCGCGGACGCGACGAACGACGCTGCGTCGATCACAACAACGCCCGGCAAGCCGGCCAGCGCGACGGCAATGCCGCCGAGACCCGGTCCGATCAACCTGGATAGGTTGCGGTTGAGACTGCTCAGGGAGTTGGCCTCGACCAGGTGTTCCTCGCCGACGAGCTGGGGCAGGAGGGCCACTTCGGCGGGAGTGAAGAGCTGCTCGAGGACCGTCGCCGCGACGATCACGGCGTAGACGATCCAGATACCGATAGTGTCCACGCCGAGCAAGGGCAGGAGCACGATGGCGAGGGCGATGTTCACCAGGATCATCAGGCGGCGTCGGTCCCAGCGATCCGCGAACACACCGGCGGTGGTCGAAAACAGGATCTGCGGCAGAAGTCCTGCCAGGACCATTCCCGCAGTGGCAAGAGTCGATCCTGTCTCGAGGTAGACCACGTACGGCACGCCAGCCATCAGCGCCCAGTCGCCGGTCATCGAGATCAGTCCGCCCAACCACAGCAATCGGAAGTCGCGAACGCGAAGCAACTTCAGCATTTCCCACCCTTTGTCTAGCTGGAGTTGCGAATAGTAGAGGTCGGCCTAAACAAATGCAAATGTGAGTTTTACAGGCGCAGTCTAACCCGCGCGTACTGGAACTCTGACCAAGCGTGAGCGATCATGGTTGAGAGATGACCGAAGGGCTTGCCGCCGTTATCGCGCTTGGATTCGTCGCTGGCGGGGCAATCGTGCTCATCGACAGCCTGATCCTGCGGCGGATCAGGCGCCAGAACCAGAAGGACGAGCGCTAGCGGTAGTCCTCGTCGGCGACCTGCTCGGCCCACTCCGATTCCGCCGAGCCGTCGCCAGGCGCCTCCCACATGGCGAGGTGAGTCATGTAGTGATCGGGCGCCGCGCCGTGCCAATGCCACTCGCCGGGCGCTGTCCAGATCGTGTCACCTTCGCGGACCTCCTGGATCTCACTGCCCCGGGCCTGGACCCGGCCGATGCCATCCGTGACGTGAAGCGTCTGACCCAGGGCGTGCGCATGCCAGGCATTACGCGCTCCCGGGGCGAAGCGGACGATGTTCACGCGGATGTGCGAGTTCGGCTCGTCTCCCGCCAGACGATCAACCCAGACTTCTCCGATGAATCGGTCGGGTGTGCCTTTCGCGCTGGGCTGTTTCTTGACGATTTCCACGGCTGGTCTCTCCGTTAAAGGTGCAGCAAGAACACTGGTGCTGCGGCGGCCAGCCCCGCGGCCAGTTGCGCCGCAAGGACGATTGACCCCTCTCGCGGCGCCGCGCTGACCCAACGAAGCGCGAAGTACGCGATCAGCGGAATCTGCCCTGCCATCAACAGCTGCCACAGTCGCGCCGCGGCGCCTTCGTCGCCGTTGACGGACACGCCGAAGCCAGTCGTCAGCGCCAGAGCGAGTAGACCCATCCCCGCGATTGACATGGCGATGGGCAGCAGTGCGCTCGGTCGCGTGGCGACGAAGCGAAGAGTCATGCGCTCACTCTAGTCGGCCCTATCCTCCTCCCAAAGCGACAGACACGTTGAGAGGGACGCCACATGTTTACCGCGACCAAGGATCTGATGCTCCCGGCAACTGTCACCGGATCGTGGCCGAGGCCGCGCTGGTACGACGGGGGACTGTGGGGCCGGCCGCTCGACACGGCACTGCTCGACGTAAAGTTCCGGGAACAGTTCCTGGACGCCCACTCGACGGTCATTGCCGACCAGGAACGCGCCGGCCTCGACATCCTGACCAATGGCGACTATCACCTCGACGAAGACTTCGCCGGCAGGTCGTGGCACCACTACCCGCTCCAGCGCTGGAAAGGCCTGGAGCACGAGGAGTTGCAATACGGCAGTTCGCGCGACGCGCTTTTGAACTTCCCTGCCGGCTCATTGATGTACGAGATCGAGAGCACCTGGCGCTGGCCGCGCGTCGTGGGCAAGGTCGAGGCGGACCCCAAGAACCCGCTCGAATACGCCAAGCTGTGGCGCATCGCGCAAGCCCGCGCGGCATCGGGCAAGCCGGTCAAGTTCGGGACCTGCTCGTCCCAGGTGTTGGCGATCTTCCTTGATTCGCACACGTCCGAGTACGACCGACAGGACAAGAAGCAGCTCATCTGGGACATGGCCACTGCCATGAACAAGGAGCTTCGTCAGCTCGCAGCCGCGGGTGCCAAGGTCATCCAGATCGAGGAGCCGACGATCCATTTCACCGCGTGCTTCCATCCCGAGGAGAAAGAGCTGCTCGACTTCATGGTCGAGGCGTTCAACCACGAGGTCGAAGGGCTCGACGACGTCGAGCTGTGGATCCACACCTGCTGGGGCAACCCGAACATGCAGAAGGTGTATTCGGGAGAGTCCTACGCCAACTCGATCGACACCTATCTGAACCGCCTGAAGGGTGACGTGTGGACCGTCGAGATGACCGAACGCGAGTTCGCCGAGATCGACCTGTTCAAGCCGTACGCCAACAGCCTGTCGAAGAAGGTCGCGGTGGGAGTTGTCTCGCATCGGCAACTACAGGCCGACCTGCCGAAGGTCGTCGCCGGTCGTATCCGCAAGGCGTTGGATGTGATCCCCGCAGACAAGCTGGTGCTGTCATCCGACTGCGGCTTTGGTCGCCAAGGCTTTAATCGGCTGGTGGCCTTCTACAAGGCGGCGGGCATCGCCCAGGGTCGCAACATCGTGCTCAAGGAGCTTGGCCTGGAGCCGCGTTACGTTGCCGCCGCTGACGCCGCGATGGTGCCCGACGTGCTACCCGACAACGAACCACTCACCCATCTGCAGGCGCCGTGGCAGGCGGACCGCCCGATCTAGCTGGCGGAGAGGGAGGGATTCGAACCCACGGAGCTTTCGCTCAACGGTTTTCAAGACCGCCGCCATAAACCACTCGGCCACCTCTCCGGTTGAAAGAGCATACCCGCGACGTGCCGAACGGCGTCCCTAATGCGACCAACGGCACGTCTCCGAAAACGTGCGCCCAGGGCAGTCTGACGCCATGGACAGAATCGCTGCGAAGGATCTCTACAGATGCGACCTATGCCACAGGTCGGTCGATGCCGGAACACGTGACCGCGCTCGCCACTCGTGGCAGCCGCTGATCATCTGCGAGCGCTGCGTTCGCGACGCGGACGTCGGCGCTGGTCGCGTGGAGGAAGGCCTCAGCGTTTCGGCGTAAGCGGACCCACGCGCGACGCGATCAGCTCCGGCAGCGCTACGGACCCATCCGGCTGCTGATAGACCTCGAGCAGCGCGGCCATGGTTCGCGGCAGAGCCAGGCCGGAGCCGTTGAGGGTGTGCAGGATCTCCGGCTTTGCCCCGGGCTCGGGCCGCCAACGGATGTTCATGCGCCGCGCCTGGTAGTCGCGGAAGTTTGACACCGACGACACCTCGAGCCAGTCCTGCACTCCCGGCGCCCAGACCTCGATGTCGTATTTCTTCGCCTGCACGAAGCCCATGTCACGCGTGGCCATGAGCTTGACCCGGTAGGCCAGGCCGAGCCGCTGCAGCACGATCTCAGCGCGCTGGGTAAGCCATTCGAGAGTGGCTTCCGAATCCGCCGGCTTTTCGAAGCAGACCATCTCGACCTTGTCGAACTGGTGGACACGCAGGATGCCGCGCGTCTTGGCGCCGGCGGCACCGGCCTCGCGTCGGAAGCAGGGCGAGTAGGCGACAAGCCGGATCGGCAGCTGTGCGGCCTCGATGATCTCGTCGCGGTGCATGTTCGTCACCGGCACTTCCGCGGTCGGGACGAGGTACAGGTCGTCGCGCGTGACGACGTACATCTGGTCTTCCTTGTCCGGGATCTGGCCGGTGCCGCGCGCCGAGTCCTCGTTGATGACGGCAGGCGGCCAGACCTCCGTGAAGCCGTGCTCGGAAGTGTGCAGATCGAGGAAGAAGTTGATCAGCACCCTCTGGAGACGGCTCCCGGCACCGACGTAGATCGGGAAGCCACTCCCGGCCACCTTGGCGCCCGCCGCGAGATCAAAGATGCCGAGCGCCTCGGCCACTTCCCAATGCGGCCTCTTACCCTCCGACCTCACGGGTTCGCCCCAGGTGCGGACGATGACGCTGTCCTCCTCGCCACCGACCGGCACATCCGGGTCCGGGGGCTGAGGGATGCGCAACAGCAGGTCCTCGAGCTGCGCCTCCAGCTCCCGAAGCCGCGCATCGCCGGCCTCGATGCGCGTACCGATCTCGGTCGACCGTGCCTTGAGCTCGTCCGCGCCGGCGCCGCCGGCTTTCATCGCGGCGCCGACTTGTGCGGAGATCTCCTTACGCTGAGCTCGTAAGCCGTCGACGTCACCAAGCAGCCGGCGGCGCTCCTCGTCCGCCGCAATTGCCTTGTCGACGAGCGCCGGGTCTTCGCCCTTGGCAGTGGCGCCGTCGCGAATCGTCTTTGCGTCGTCGCGCAGCCGCTGCAGACCTACGCTCATGCCGAGGCCTCCCTCAGTCTCGCCACGACAAATGCGGCGTTAAGCGACGCGAGCAGCCAGCCCGCGCGCGGGCCATTCGCTCGGCCGAGAAAGACGCGGTAGATCGAACCGAACGCGTCACCGGGCTTGATCTCGCGCGCGCGGGCGGTGTCGAAGATCAGAGCCTGCCACGCCTCGCCGCCCACGACGTTCTGCTTCTCCACCTCGTCCGCAAGAGCGGCGAGGTATTCACGCTGCGCGTCCGTCAGCTCGGCAGCCGTGGCAGGCATCGCGTCGAAATGAACCGACAAGCGCGCAGATTCGGGCGCCAGTGTCTCCAGCCATTTCTGCGCAGAAGCGACGCGCTGCAGGGCAATGTCCTGCTCGACATCGTCCAGAGGATTTCCCTTCTCTGCGGCGAGCCGATCCATGATGTCCGGCCCCGGCACCTGCAGCAGAAGGGCAAGGTGTGCGAAGGGCGGCCGGAAGCGCGAAGCCTCGACCTTCGGATCGGCCTCGGCATCAGCGAGCGACAGCGCGTAGATGCGATCCGGATCCGGTGGCAGCTCGCCGCGTGGTTCGCGGCCGGCAACGGCATCCGCGATTCGGTCGAACTCGTCGAAGAGGCGCGGGATCGTGTCGCCTGAGGGATCAAAGTCGATCGCCTTGTTCGGCCGGTGGCGGAGGAACAGGAAGCGCGTCAGGTCGGCCGGGAGGATCTCCGCCATCTCGTGGGCCGCGGCCCCAGAACCCTTGGACGTGCTCATCTTCTTTCCGCCGATGTTCAGGAACTCGTACGGGATGTTGAGCGGCGGCTCGCGGTCGAAGACCCGCCGCGAGATCGCGTCGGCGCGGTCGCGCGAGCCGCCGGCCGTGGCGAGGTCCTTGCCGCAGCCTTCGATCGTGGCGCCAACCAGACCCCAGCGCGCGGCCCAGTCGACGTTCCAGACCATCTTGGCCCGGCCGCCGAACGGCGAAACGCGGCCCTTGAACCCGCAGCCTGTCGCCCACTCGACCAAATCCGTCCGGCACTCGTATGAGACTTCCTTGCCGTCCCAATCGCGTGCGGCAGTGGTGCCAATCCGGCCGCAGTTCTCGCAGATGACGCTGATCGGCAGCCAGCCGGCCGGATGGTTGACCGTGCTCACCGTGCGGTAGATCTCGAGGATCACGTCGGCTCGGTCGAGCGCGCGCTCCATGTACGTGTCCATCGCTCCGGACGCGTAATTCTCGGACATCCAGTAGAGGTGCGGGTGGATGCCCAGGTCGGCGAACGTCTCGAGGAAGAGGGTCGCGAAGTGTCGAGCGTAATTCGGGTGGGGCGAGCCCTCCGGCGCGGGAACGTGCGCCAGGGGAACGCCCATGTACCGCTCAATCGCGTCCGGCGTCAGCAGAGACTGCGCGTCCATCGGGTCGAGATCCTCGATGCCGTAGCGGAACTCGACGTCCGTTCCGTGCTGGGCCACGGCGCGGCGTACCGCGTCATGCAGCACGACGCCGCGCAGGCTGCCGATGTGAACGGTGCCTGACGGCGTCTTGGAGTCGTTTACGACCTGCCGACCGCTTACCTGGCCGGCAATTTCGTCGGCCCAGTAGGCCTGCGCCGGCCGGGTCGCTGCCGGCATCAACGCGCTGGTCTCAGGAAATCGAGAGGATCTTGTACTTCGTGTCACCGGCGGGAACGCTGACGGTGACCTCGTCACCCTTCTTGCGTCCGAGCAGTGCACGGCCGACTGGTGACTCGTTCGAGATCTTGCCCTCTGCCGGAGCGGCCTCTGCCGAGCCCACGATCTGGAAGCTCTCCTTGCCGTCCTCGGATTGCAGTGACACGGTGCTGCCGATCTGGACGTGCGTCGCGGAGTGGTTCTCCTCGATGACTACGGCGTTCTTGACCAGCGCCGACAGGGTCTGGATTCGACCCTCGACGAATGCCTGCTCGTTCTTCGCGTCCTCGTATTCGGCGTTCTCTGTTATGTCGCCGTGTTCCTTGGCCTCGTGGATGCGCGCAGCGACCTCTGCCCGCTTCACGTTGACCAACTCATCGAGCTCGTGGCGGACCTGCTCGAGGCCTTCCTTGGACAGGTATGCAGGCTTGTTGTTCATGGCAATCAAAACTCGTTGAAGATTAGGAAAAATCCGCGCGCTCACACGCCGAAAGCGCTCAGGTAGACCGGAGTCCGCGGATTGTAGGCGCGGCCCTATTGAGCGTCAAACGCTCGCCATTTGGCCCTGAACGCAGTGAAGGAGCGGCTGCCGCGGCCGCTCCTTCACCGGGGATGCGGGGATGAGACCGTCCCGTCCGCCGGGGTCCGTGTCACACCGGCGGTAAGGCGCATATTTCAGGGCGTGAGGAAAGCGCTGAATAGGACATCGGAGGGCGCCTGTATGGGGCCCGAGTACGGGGGTCACTGCACGGCACGGCCGTGGAGTCATCACTGCCTCACCAGAGCCGCCCAGTACCCGGATACCGGTGGGCTCCCCTACGGACGTACTGCGTTGACGGCGTGCACAACGTCAGACGCTGGGCATGGCCAGTCGTTGGAGGCGCTTGTGCAGCCGATCAAGCGCGGCGCGGTCGGCGCACGCGACGAAGACGGTGTCGTCACCGGCGATCGAGCCCGCGACTTCAGGCCAGCCGGTGCGATCCAGCGCCGCGGCGATGGCATGTGCCGAGCCAGGTGTCGCGCGCATTACCAACATCAAGCCCGCCGGTCTGATGTTGATCGGTAGGTCGCGCAGGATCATCGCCAAGCGCTCGTCGGCGCTCGTTTCCTGCTGGCCGCCGCGCGCAGGCAGTGCGTAGGCACGCTCGCCGTCCTCGCGGCTGACCTTGATCAGGCCCATCTCGGCCACATCGCGGCTGACCGTCGCCTGCGTCGCGCGAAAGCCTCGATCACGCAGCGACGCTGCGAGCTCGTGCTGGGTCCGTATCGGCCGCGTGCCGATCAGATCGCGGATCTGCTGCTGACGCAGCCGCTTCATTACTTCCATCGTCTCCCCCGATTGTCGATGGCCGGAACGATCAGTGCATCGTCGTCAATATCAGGATCGCAACCACCACGGCAAAAGCGATTCGGTATACGACGAAGATGTCAGTCGTGTGTCCCTGCAGATAGCGCAGCAGGAACCGAATTGCCAGCACGCCCGAAACGGCCGCCGCCACCATACCTGCAACAAGCGCGAGGCCATCTGAACCTGACAGGGTCGCGCCGGCCAGGTCACGCAGTTTCCAGATCGTGGCTCCGGTAATGACCGGTATGCCCATGAGGAACGCAAATCTGGCCGCCGCCTCGCGCTCCATGCCCAGCAACAGACCACCGGCAATGGTGATGCCGGAGCGCGAGATGCCGGGAAACAGAGCAAAGGCCTGGGCAATGCCAAGCAGGAGCGCGTCGAGCCAGCGCAGCTCCCATATCTTGCGTACGTGCCGCGCGAGGTGCTCGGCGACGAACAGCACGATCGCCCCGATTACCAGCAGCACGGGTACCCAGATGAGGTTCTGGCGGAACGCCGTGTCGAAGAAGCTCTCGAATGCCGCGCCAAGAATCGCAGCCGGGATCGTGCTTATGAGCAGCAGCCAGGCGAGCCGCCTGTCGTGATCGTCTCCGATGCTCCGGTCGCGCAGAGACGCGAAGAAGGCACCGAGCAGACGCAGGACGTCGCGCCAGAAATAGATCAGCAGCGCCAGCAAAGTGCCGGCGTGAAGCATCACGTCGAAAGTTGCGCTGTTGATGAACGGGTCGTCCCAGCCGAGCAGCGGCGGAATGACGATCAGGTGCGCGGATGACGAGACGGGCAGGAACTCGGTCAGTCCCTGGACGATCCCGATGACTATCGCCTGAAAAACGATATCCATGAGCGCAGGTCAGGCTAGCGGCGTGCGAACGCCGCTGCCCAACTGATTACCTGTGAGTTCGGATGCTGCCGGATTAGCGGATGAAGAGCGGGGCAAGCACCAGCGTGATGGTCGCAAGCAGCTTGACCAGCACGTGCAGGGACGGGCCGGCCGTGTCCTTGAACGGATCGCCGACCGTGTCGCCGACGACGGCCGCGGCGTGGGCAGGCGTGCCCTTGCCGATGACGTTGCCGTCCGCGTCCTTGAGATGTCCTGACTCGATGTACTTCTTGGCGTTGTCCCAGGCGCCACCGCCGTTGTTCAGCACGGTCGCGAGCATGACGCCGGCGATGGTGCCGACCATCAACAGGCCGGCCACAGCCTCAGCACCCAGTAGCAGACCAACGATGATCGGGGTCGCCACGGCGACAACGCCGGGCAGGACCATCTGGCGCAGGGCCGCTCGGGTGGTGATATCGACGACACGCGCGTAGTCGGGGCGCTGGGTGTAGTCCATGATCCCGGGCATCTCGCGGAACTGCCGGCGCACCTCGACGATGATCGACTGTGCGGTCGTGCCAACCGCTCGGATGGCAAGCGAGCTGAAGAAGTAGACGAGCATCGCGCCGATCAGGGCGGCGATGAAGACGCTCACCTCGGAAAGGTTGACCGCGGTCAGCAGCGTGCCGCCGCGATTGGTCTCGATGAGGTTGACCTTCGAGATGTACGCCGAGAAGAGCAGGAAAGCAGCGAGCGACGCGGACGCGATGGCGTAGCCCTTCGTGAGCGCCTTCGTCGTATTGCCTACCGCGTCAAGCCGATCAGTGATCTCGCGCGCACCCGCCTCCGAGCGGCTGAACTCGGCAATGCCGCCGGCGTTGTCGGTGATGGGACCGAACGTGTCCATGGCCAGGATGTAGGCGGTGGTCATGAGCATGCCCATGGTCGCCACAGCCGTGCCAAAGATGCCACCCACGTCGTTGCCGTTGGTGTCCGTGAGGTGTGCCTGCTGGCCCAGCCAGTGGCTGGCAAACAGCGCGATGCCGATCGTGATTGCCGTCACGGCCGTGGTTTCGAAGCCAACCGCCGTGCCACTGATGATGTTCGTGGCGGGGCCGGTCTTGGAGGCTTCGGCGATCTCCTTGACCGGACGCCAGCCACCTGCCGTGTAGTACTGGGTGATGTACACGAAGGCGACGCTCGTCGCGAGGCCCACGACGCCGGCAAGGAAGAACCAGATCCACGCCGGGATGCCGTTCGAGCCGGTGGCCGTGCCCGTGTTCATCATCACGGACGTGACGATGCCCAGGCCTATTACGGACAGGATTGTCGTCACCCAATAGCCGCGGTTGAGCATGTTCATCGGGTCTTCCGTCTCGCTGCCGCGGACGAAGAAGATTGCGACCATGGTGGCGAGCAGGCCGAACGCTCGGACCACGAGCGGAAAGAAGATCCATGCCTCGGGGTTGGGCCATCCGGCTGCACTGGCGATCGCGAACACGCCGACGCCCAGGATCATCGCTCCGATGTTCTCGGCAGCCGTGGACTCGAACAGATCCGCCCCGCGGCCGGCGCAGTCACCGACGTTGTCACCGACGAGGTCCGCGACCACGCCTGCGTTGCGAGGATCGTCCTCCGGGATACCCTCCTCGACCTTGCCGACGAGGTCCGAACCGACGTCGGCGGCCTTCGTATAGATACCACCGCCGAGCTGGGCGAAGAGCGCGACAAATGAGGCGCCGAAGCCGAAGCCGACGATCAGGAAGGGCGCCTGGGCAACGGTCACGTTGCCGACGAGCGTGTGATAGACGGTGAAGATGCCCCACACGCCGAGCAGGCTGAGTGAAACGACGAGGAAGCCCGAGACGGCGCCGCCGCGCATTGCGGTCTGAACAGCGCCGACCAGGCTGTGGCGCGCGGCCGCGGCGGTGCGCACGTTCGACCTGACGCTGATGTACATGCCGATGATGCCCGACGCCATCGAGCATGCGGCGCCCACGAGGAAGGCGATGGCGGTCATCACCGCGATCGGCAGCCCCGCCAGCGACGGCACGTCCGCCACATCCGGCGTCTCCACCAGGTAGATGACGATGCCGATGATTACGGCGCCGCCGAGAGCCAGAAGGCCAATCGTGGTGTACTGACGGCGGATGAAAGCGACGGCACCCTCAAAGATCGTGCTCGCCACGTCGCGCATCGCGTCCGTTCCGGTGTCACGGCGCAGCACGTCGCGTGCCAGATATCCTGCGAAAGCGACTGCGGCCAGCCCGGCGATCGGGATGATCCATTGGATGGAGGCGGCCAGATCCACTCTTCGAAGACCCTCCCTGGTCTCTTATCCGTGACGGGCGCGTTGCAAGACACCCGGTGCGTTGTCCGCGAGGTGAGTCCGTGATCGGACATGAAAACGGCGCCGCTCAAGGCGATGGCGCCGCTGCTGAAAGCGGCGGGAGTGTAGCAGAGCCGCACCATTCATCGGGGCTTACGAGCCCCAACGATCCAGATCACGGCGCTGTACCAACAACCCAGGCCCACGACGGCGATGCCAACTACACTCCTCCGCCTGTGAGCCGAAAGCCATTGGGCTGTCTCGTCGAGATCGCCGAGACGCTGATCCTGACCATCGTCATTTTCTGGCTCATCCAGACCTTCGTCGCTCAGCCCTATCGCGTCGAACAACAGTCGATGGAGACGACACTGCTGCCGGATCAGTACGTCCTGGTTGACAAGCTCACGCCGCGCTTCGACACCTTCTCCCGTGGCGACATCGTCGTCTTCAACCCGGTCATCCGCGATGGCGCGTGCACGAACCAGGTCGAGGACCCGGACAATCCCCCGCCCACGCCATACATCAAGCGTGTCATCGGCGAGCCCGGTGACACCGTGTCGCTCCAGAATGGCGACGTTTTCGTCAACGGCGTCAGGATCGACGAGCCATACGTCCATGGTGCTCCGACGCGGCCACTCAGCGGTCAGACGTCATGGACGGTCGCTCCAGACCGGCTGTTCGTGATGGGCGACAACCGCGAGAACTCGACCGACTCACGTTCGGACCAGATTGGTGAGATCTGCCAGGTCGATGTGATCGGCCGAGCGTGGTTGCGTTACTGGCCGATCAACACGCTGGGCATCCTGCAGACACCGACTTACCCCAACGTGCCGTCCTCGGACGGCGGCACGCCGGCCGCGACATCTACGCCTTAGTCGATCGTCATATCCGTCAGACGGATAAAAGGCGGCCATCGGCGACCCAACGTCTCCATGGGCGTGCGCGGTCGCGCGCCGTGACGCTCGCAACACCGCGCTCACGATGAGAAGCACCGGGCTCTCGTGGCCTTAAGGCGGCGTCTGCTGCCTCTGTATCAGCCTGACGAATATCGGCCGGCGCAGGCCGCGACGAGTCAGTCGGAGTCGAGGATCCAGGCGTCGATGGCCCGCTCGTAGTCGACCAGCTCCTCAGGCTTGAACCAGAGGGCAACCTCGCGGCCGGCGGTCTCAGGTGAATCGGAGCCATGGACGAGGTTGTGCCCGGTGTCGAGCGCCATGTCGCCACGGATCGAACCGGGCGCCGCCTGGGACGGGCGGGTAGCCCCATTGACCTCGCGGCATACGGCAATCGCGTTTGGCCCCTCGACGCACATCGCAACGAGCGGGCTCGACGTGATGAATTCGATCAGGCCGGCGAAGAACGGCTTGTCGCGATGCACGTCGTAATGCTGCTCGGCAAGGTCGCGCGGTACGCGGAGCATCTTCATGCCGGCGATGCGCAGGCCGCGCTGTTCGTAGCGGTCGATGATCTTGCCGATCAACGCGCGCTGCACGCCGTCCGGCTTGATCAGGATCAGGGTTCGCTCGGCCAACAGTCAGGTCTCCTTGAGGTGGTTCTACTTCGACAGGGTCAAGGCTTTGTCGAGTCCCGACGTGGAGCCGGGAGTCGAGATCACCGCGAGGGATAGCGCATCGTCACGGAACAGGCGCTGGGCCAGATCCTGGACGTCCTGAGGCGTGACCTTGTTGAGCTCCGTGAGGGCCTCATCGAGCGTCAGAACCCGATCGTGGAGCGCTTCCTGGATGCCCAACCACGCGGAAAGATGGCGGCTCTCCTCGAGACGAAGCTCGAGGCGGCCGCTCGCATATGCCCGGGCGCGCTCCAACTCGTCCGTTGGCACCCGCTCGTCGCGTATGTGGCGGAGCTCGTCGAGTACGGCGTCGAGAGTCTGGTCGAGATCGTCTGGGTCGACACCCGCGTACACCTGGAGCGTGCCGCAGTCGGCGTAGTCGACCTGAAACGAGTGCACGTCATAGGCAAGCCCGGCCTCCTCGCGGACCTCCTGGAACAGACGGCTGCTCGATCCCTCGCCAAGAACGGTATTGAGCAACTCGAGCGTCCACTGATCGGGATGGTCGCGCTCGAGCGCCGGCAGCCCGAGGCAGATGTGCGCTTGGGCCAGCTCGCGCTCCTCGACGACGAAGCGCTCGCACGGCGTGTTCGGCGCAGGGGAATAGTCGGGAACGTCCGCCTCGCCAGTGCCGAACAGCTCGCGGACCCTGTCCACGAGCTCGACGTGATCCATGTCGCCAGCCGCGGCGATGACCATGTTTGATGGCTCGTACGTGCGCGTCCAGAAGGTCCTGATGTCGTCGTCGGTCAGGCCACGGACGCTGTCCTCGTCGCCGGCTATCTCCCAGCCGAGCGCCGTGTCACCGAAGAAGGCCCGGTCGAAGAGATTGAAGACGTACTGGCCGGGATCGTCGCGATACGAGCGAATCTCCTCGACGATGATGTCGCGCTCGCGGGAGATATCAGTGGAGCGGAGCAGTGGCCGGACGGTCAGCTCGGCGAGCACCTTGAACGCCCGCTCCGCTTCGCGCATCGGCACGCGAGCCCAGTAGACCGTCGACTCGCGGTCCGTGGCCGCGTTACTGCTGCCGCCGTAGCCCTCGATTGCTTCGGACACGGCGCGCGTGGTCGGGAATGCGTGAGTGCCCTTGAACGTGACATGTTCCATGAAGTGCGCCACGCCCGCCTGATGCCGATTCTCGAGACGGGACCCGGCCAGCACGTACACGGCGGCCGACATGGAGCGACAGCCCGGAACGCGGGCAGAGATCACGCGCGGCCCGTTGGGCAGCTCGGTTCGGTCAAAGTCCAAGGGTCGTCACCGCGCGGAATGCTACGCGACATAGGCGAAAGTGCCGGGACGCGTCTGACATGAAACTGCCGGGCCCGGTGCAGCCGGGCCCGGCATAACGGTTCGAAGTGTCCGCTACTTGATCAGCGTCTGGATCCAGACGTTGGCGAAGTAGATCACGAAACCGATTGTGACCGCCCACATGAGCGGATGGATCTCAGCCCACTTGCGCAGCACGACCTTGAGCAGCACCCAGCTGATGAACCCGGCACCGATGCCCACGGTGATGTCGTACGTCAGCGGCATGAGGATGATCGTCAGCAAAGCCGGCAGACCGTCTTCGAGCGAGGCCACCGGGATGTCCTTGACGATGGTGAACATGAGATAGCCCACGAGAACGAGGGCTGGCGCGGTCGCCTGCGAGGGCACCAATCCCGCAATCGGCGACAGGAAGATCGCCAGCAGGAAGAGGATGCCGGTGACGACAGCCGCAAAGCCCGTGCGCGCACCTTCCGCGACGCCCGCTGCCGACTCGATATAAGTCGTGTTGGACGAAACGCCGCCGGCGCCACCGGCGACGGCGGCGAGACTGTCGATGAACAGGACCCGGCCAACACCCGGGACCGAGCCGTCTGGCTCGGCGAGACCGGCCTCGGATGCGATACCTGTGACCGTGCCCATCGTGTCGAAGAAGTCACTGAGCATGATCGCGAAGATGGTCAGCACGGCCGTGACGAAGCCGAGCTTGGCAAATACCTGGAATGGATCCTGGAGGCCCAGCCCGAGCGTCGAGAACGAGTCCGCGCTGGGGATGATCACGAGCTTGCTGAGGTCGACCGACTGGACGCCAGTGACGATCGCAATGATCGTCGTGGCAATGATGCTGATGATCAGTGCCGCACGTACCTTGAGCGCGTAGAGCGCGAAGGTGATGATCAAGCCGATGATGAACACGAACTGGCCCATCGTCGCCGGGAACGAGAACGTCACCAGCGTGCCATCGCAGAAGCCCAGCTGAGCTGAATCGGGCGCGCAGCCCGAGGTGATGAGTCCGCCATTGGCAAAGCCAATGAACAGGATGAAAAGTCCGATGCCGACACCGATCGCACGCTTCAGCGCAACCGGTACGGCGTTCATGATCGCCTCTCGGAGACCGATCACGACCAGGATCGTGATCGCCACGCCCTCGAGGACGATGACACCCATCGCGCCAGCCCCATCGAGTCCCTTCGCCGTCAGCGTGAAGGCAACGATGGCGTTGATGCCCAAGCCTGCGGCGAGGGCGAACGGATAGTTGCCCACGAGGCCCATGGCGATGGTCATGATCCCGGCGATCAATGCAGTGCCCGCCGCAACGGCCACCGGATTGAGGCCGAGCGGCCCGGCGATGATGTTGCCGTTCAAGAAGATGATGTAGGCCATGACCAGGAACGTGGTCAGGCCGCCGCGGATCTCCGTGCCGAACGTAGTCCCGCGCTCACCAAACTTGAAATAGGAAGCAATGCCTCCCATCCCCTCGTCTACCTCCCTCTCCCGGCTCGCCAGGCAGCCGCGAACCGAACCCTCTCAAGCGGCGGCCGATTCAACGGCCGCTCAGCTCCCTTCGGAACCCTCCGCGGCCTGATCGGAGCCCTCGCCGCTGTCGAGCGTGCTGAGCTCCATCTGGACATAGTCCGCCGTGTCGGGGAATTCGAGTCGCTGCTGTTCGACCTCGTCGGCCTCTCCCCGGCCAACAGGAGCGAACTCGACCACGATCCGCTCGTCGCCCTGCACCAGGGTGTAGACGATCAGTTGATCGGGACGCGTCTCGAACTCGAGATGCTCGAATGAGTCGATGTTCAGACAGATCGAGAGCGGGGTGAAGAAGGTCGACACCTCGGGTCGATCGACGACGATGCGTTCGACCCAGCCGGTGCCATTGGAGACCATCTGCTGCGCGCGGAAATAGCGATACGAGACGGTCTGCTTGAGAAGCGGGCGCAGGAGGTTGTAGATATCTGTCGGACTCGAGACAAGGCCGCTATTCACGAAGAATTTTGCAGCCGGTTCGAGCGACACGCTCCTCCTCACATGCCGATTGTCGCGCGTCGGTTCAAGATCCGGCGCATGGACCGCGCGATGTTAGCGCAGGGCGGACTTGCTGCGTATGCCTGAATCGCAGCTTCGTCGGACTGAATGGCCTTCATCGCCGCGTATGATCGAAGCGTGATCCTTGCTCTGAACATCGGCAACACGCATACGGGCTACGGGTTCGTCGTGCGCGGCGAGATCACGTCGACCGGCAGCGCGCCGACGCCCACGGCGGACAAGGCGTTCGAGCTCGAGATGGTGGTCGACGAGGCTTTGGGACGCGCTGGCGTCGGCGTGGACGAGCCGGTTGAAATCGTCGCGGCCAGCGTCGTTCCAGCCGCGAGCCAGGCTCTTCGGGAACTGGCCTCTCGACGCAGTTTTCAGCTGCTCGAGGCTGGCGAAGAAACGCTTCCGATTCAGCTCGCGGCTGGCGTCACGGGCCCCGGCGACGACCGCCTGGTGAATGCCTATGCTGCGGCACAGCTCTACGGCGCGCCGGCGATCGTCGTCGATGTCGGCACGGCCACGACTTTCGATGTTGTCAGCGCAGACGGCAAATTCATTGGTGGAGCGATCGCGCCGGGACCAGGCCTCGGCCTCGATGCACTTGCGGCACGCACTGCCCGGCTGCCCAGAGTCCGGCTCGATCTGCCGCCCCGAGCGCTGGGCACGAACACGGTCGAGGCAATTCAAAGTGGCACTGTTCTGGGCCACGTCGGGATGATCGAGTTTCTTGTGCGCGCGATCAGTGTTCAAATGCCGCCCGCGACGCCTCCGAAACTGATCCTGACGGGAGGCCTCGCCGCACATGGCTGGGCCAAGGCCATTCATGGCGTCACGGCCATCGATCCGCTGCTGACTCTGCGCGGTCTGGCACTGCTGCACCGGTACCACGCCGCTCAAGCGGCCGTGACGAGCGCATGAGCGATCTCAGCGGCCGCTTGATTCTGCTTGGAGTTACGGGCTCGATCTCGGCTTACAAATCGGCCGAGGTTGCCCGAGCGCTGACGGCTGCCGGCGCCGAAGTGCAGGTCCTGATGTCGCATACGGCACAGAAGTTCATTGGGCCCCTGACGCTGCAGACGCTGACCCGGCGCCGACCAATGACCGACCCGCTCGAGCTGCTACCCGACCAGCGAATAGCGCACATTGTGGCCGCGGACACCGCCGACCTGATCCTTGTCGCACCGGCGACGGCACGCTGGCTATCCGCAATGGCGACCGGGCTCGCCGGCGACGTGATCACGGCCACATGCCTTGCGACCGCGGCGCCGGTCGTGGTCGCGCCCGCGATGGACGGCGAGATGTACGCGCATCCCGCGACGCAGGCAAACATCAAGACCCTCGAAGGATGGGGTTACTCAATCGTCGAGCCGGAGGTCGGCCCCCTGGCGTCCGGATCGATGGGCCGGGGCAGGCTGGCGGAGCCCGGGAAGATCCTCGACGCGGTGCGTCGGGCGCTCGACGGAAAGCCCATACGACAGCCAGACGTCGCCCTGCGACCACCCATCATTGTCCCGGAGCCAAGCCATGACCTGGCCGGCTGGCGTGTCGTGGTGACCGCCGGCGGCACGGCCGAACCCATCGATCCAGTGCGCTATATCGGCAACCGCTCGACGGGCAAGATGGGTGCGGCCATCGCGGAAGCTGCCCTCGACAGGGGCGCGCAGGTGACGCTCATTCACGGGATGACTTCGGTGGCGTTGCCCGAAGAAGCCGATCTGATAAACGCGCCCACCGCGGCCGAAATGAGAACCGCCGTCCTCGATGCCGTGGCTCGTGGGACAGACGCGCTCGTCATGGCCGCGGCCGTCGCGGACTTTCGGCCGCGCGAGGTGGCGTCAGGGAAGATCGCTCGAGATGGCACAGGCCTGACGCTCGAGCTCGAGCCCACAACGGACATTCTCGCCGAGACCGTTAAGGTCGCGCGCCAAACCGGCAGACCGCCGGTGATCGTCGGATTTGCGGCCGAGACCGGTTCGCTCGAACGGGCGCGCGACAAAGCGACGCGCAAGGGCGTCGATCTGCTGGTTGCCAATGACGTGGCGGAGCAAGGCAGCGGCTTTGGCACGGATACGAATCGCGTAACGCTGATCGTCCCAGGCGGCGAAGACGAGCAGTGGCCGCTCATGAGCAAGCGCCAGGTCGCGGACCGCCTTTGGGATCGGGTCGTGGCCGCCCGCGCGGCCCGCGGCCGCGCAGGTGCAGAATTGGCGGCGACATGAGCGCAATCACAAAGACCAGTCGCCTGACCATCGCCGACATCAACAAGCTCTATGCCGATGGCACGCGTTTCGCGATGCTCACTGCCTACGACTATCCGACCGCCAAGCTGGTCGATGAAGCGGGGATCCCGCTCATCCTGGTGGGCGACTCCCTGGCGACCGTGCTGCTCGGCTATGACAGCGAGATCCGCGTAACGGTCGACCAGATGCTTCACCACACGGCTGCCGTTGTCCGTGGTGCGCAGCACGCGCTGGTCGTCGGCGACATGCCATTCCTGTCGTATGCGACGCCCGCCGAAGCGGTCGAAAACGCCGGTCGCTTCCTGCAGGAGGCGGGCGCGCAGGCCGTCAAGATGGAGGGCGGAGTCCGCAGTGCGCGCCAGATCGAGGCCGTGGTCAAGGCCGGCATCCCGGTCATGGCGCACATCGGCTGGACGCCCCAATCGAAGCACGCAATGGGTGGCAAGGTCCGTGTCCAGGGCAAGACCGCAGACCGGGCCCGACAAATGATCGCTGACGCTTTCGCAGTCCAGGAAGCGGGCGCCTTCGCCGTGGTGCTCGAGCTCGTTCCCGACGAGCTGGCCGCGGCTTTGACGGAGCGCCTCTCCATCCCCACCATCGGCATCGGAGCAGGCCCGCATTGCTCGGGCGAAGTCCAGGTCATCACGGACTTGCTCGGCTGGTCCGACTGGCACCCGCGCCACGCGAAGAACTTCGCCAACCTGCACGACACGATCCTCGAGGCCGTTCGCGAATACGCGGCCCAAGTCGAGGCAGGGACGTTCCCGGGACCCGAGCAGACGACGTTGATGGGCGATCCCACGCTCGACGAGGTTTTGGGCCGCTCCGCGCTGGACCTGCCAGAGGGCGAAGACCGCGCACTCGTCGCGATCCCACTCGACCGCGACCTCTGAAAGTCGTCCGGACGCGCGCCGAGCTACGCGCGGCGCGCGGAGTACTTCCCGGTCACGTCGGCTTCGTGCCGACCCTGGGAGCGCTTCACGAGGGTCACGGCTCATTGCTCCAGGCAGCGCGCGACAACAACGCGTCGGTCGTTGCGAGCATCTTCGTCAACCCCACCCAGTTCGGACCGAACGAGGACTACACACGCTATCCGCGGACGGAGGAAGCAGATCTGTCAATGCTCGAAGCGATCGGAGTCGACGTCGCTTATCTGCCTGCGATCGAAGAGATGTATCCGCCGGGAGGCGCCACCGTTGTCGATGTTGGCCGGCTCGGCGAGGTGCTGGAAGGTGCTGCACGTCCGGGTCACTTTCGCGGAGTAGCGACCGTCGTCGCGAAGCTTTTTTCGATGGTCGGCCCGCACAGGGCCTACTTTGGGCAGAAGGACGGCCAGCAGTCGGTCGTCATCAAACGGCTGACGCGTGATCTTGGACTGCCGATCGAGATCGTGATCTGCCCAACGGTCCGCGAACCAGACGGCCTCGCGCTTTCCTCGCGCAATCGCTACCTGTCGATCGAGGAGCGCGCACAAGCGCCGGCGTTGCACCAGGCGTTGCAGGCTGCCGAAACCGCTGTCGCTGACGGCGAACGGTCGGCCGACAAACTGCGCGCGCTCATGCTCGAGGCGGTCGCGCCCGCGACGCTCGGTAAGCCCGACTACGTCTCCATTGCCGACGCCGATTCGCTTGAAGAGCTAACAGTGCTTAATCGGCCGGCCCTGGCCAGCCTCGCCGTCAGGTTCCCTTCGGCCCGCCTCATCGACTGCCGGCCGCTGGACTAAAGCGCACGCAGGTACGTTCCGTCGGCAACGGTCGATACGACGAGCCTGGATCCGTCAGGCGATGGAAACACCGCCTGGACATCGCCAGGCGCATAAAGCTTCGTTTGAGCACCGCCTCTGATCACGACCAATTCATCGGACGGGTTGTCTCCGTCTCTCCAAAACACTTGCGTGGAGCCATCCGCTGAGCCTGCGACAACATCGAACGGGGCAGTCGTGCGCGACAGGCGGGTGCCATCGGGTCGATAGACCTCGAGCGAGCTATGGTCGATGACCGCGACGTTGCTGTTCGATGTCCAGTACGCGAATCCGCCGAAGGCGTCGTGTCGGTCGATATCGACGACGGAGCCGGTTTGAACATCGACGACTCGAGTGAGGTACGAGTCTGGGTCCTGCGCCGTGTCCGTGTCGTAGACGGCGTAGCGGCTCGACGGATCGAACGCGACGTCGCCCGCAGCAAACGGCGGAGCATCGCTGAATCGATCGCCGAGACCTGCCCACGCGACAACAGAAACCCAGCCACTTGGCTCACGAACGCCGTCGAACTGGTGGAAAAGGGCAAGAGACGATCCGTCGGGCGACCACGCCTGGGCAAAACCGGCATGCGGCTTGGTCAGCGAGCTGCCATCCCAAACGGCGTAGTCGTAGTGGGTATCGGGCCACGCGTCATCGATCGGCCAACTGAATGCGACGGCGCCATGGCCGTTGGCCACCGAGTAGGCAGCGCGAGCTGGCAAGGTGACGCTGGTAGGTGACCCGGTGTCGATGTCGTACACGAGAGCGCTGCCAGATGCGTCGCCGACGCCCGCGACGTGGCTCGCGTCGAACCAGCTTGGCCAGTGCAATGGCGCATGATGGCCCGCAGATCCGGTCGAGTCGTACACGATGCCGGCGCCATTCCAGGACGCCAAGAAGTGTTGTCCATCGGGTGCCCAAGCGGCACCGTCGCCGTTCAACCGAAGCCATCCCGAAGTCGACGCTATTGGTGATGGCGATGCCGTCGGGTGAACGGTCGGTCCCGGCGTGTTACGCGCCGACGGCGCGGGTGGACTCGGCGCAGTCAGGGTGGCAGGTGGTGTCGTAGCCGCAGCGGATACAGCCGGCAGTGCCGATGGAAACGCGAGTGAATTCTGCGGCGCCGTTGGAGGGGTGGTCTGGATCAACACCTGCGACGGTGACTCGGTCGAAACGGGCGAAGCGCAGCCGACGACCACGAAGACCAACGCAGTCGCTACCGCAAGACGGATCATTCTCAGAGCCAGGTCAGGTAGAACGCGTCGTTGTTGTTCAAAGCGACCCCACGCCCGTCATTCGACAAAATCGGCGCGTAGTAAATCGGAGCCGGATAGTCGACCGTCCTCAAGGTTCCACCGGCTTGGATGTTGACGCTCGTCGCCGGGTCGTCGCCGGAGGCTTGCACCCAGAAGACAGCCGACCCGTCGGCCGAGGCGACCGGGTAGCCAGCCGGCGCCGATCGCTCGGCGGCGAGGTTGCCTGTCGAGTCATACGAGCGGAGAACAGAGTCGGCGACTGTGGTCAGGTAGCCATTCGCCCAGAAATATGACGAGCGATTGGTGGCTGGAACCTCGACTGATTTGCCCGTCGTGAGATTGACGATGCTCGTGAAGAAGCGATCGGTCCCGTCAGCCAGCGTCTCGTCGCCGGGCAGCGCCATGAATTGACCGGTCGGGTCGAAATCGACGCTTGCGCCACCGTTCGGTGGATCCTCTTTCCAGAGGGTGTCGAGGCCCGGCCACGACAGGATCTCCCTCGAACCGAGCGTGCCTCGCGTTGGCTCGAACGGATGGACGACGGCCAGCTTGGACCCGTCGGGTGACCAGTTGTAAGCGAAGCCGCTGCGTACGTCCGAGGTGACGCCATCCGACCAGACCCAGTACTCGTCGCGTTCGATGCCGTTTCTCTTTCCGAGGAACTTACCGCCAGCAGCGGCGCCGTGCCCATTTGCCGCGGGGCACTGCGTACCTCGGGGCATCTGCACTTGCGTCGGTTCGGAACCGTTCGTGTCGGCTAGCCAAAGGTTGTCGGGCGTCCAGTCATAGCCCGGCCTAGTCTCGTTTGACGAGCAAAGGAGGAAGTGCTCGTCGTCTAGCCACGACGCAAAGCCAAGCAACGGATACCAGTCGACTGACGTTCCGCTTTCGTCCACGAGGTCAGTGCCCAAAACGGGATATCCGCCGTGTGGGTCGCCTGCCTGCACGAGGATGTGACGCGCGTCCGGGGACCAGCTCACCCCGTACGCGGGAATGCCCCTTGTCGTGTGGAACTTGATCCACGTGGCGGCCGAGGAAGTGGGCGGTGGGACCTGGCTCGGAGTCGGAGCAGACGTTGGTACAGAGGTGGAAGTTTGAGTTGGCGTGCTTGTCGGACTTGCGGAGGCGAAGGGCGTTGCCGCAGCGAACGTCGGCGAGGCCGATGGCATGGGCGACGGCGATGGCGTTGCACTGCACGCGACAATGACGATGGCCAAGAGCGCCGCGCCGACGAAGCGAATGGTCAGGCCCTCCCCGGCAGTCTCCGAATTCGGGAACCGATCTTCCGAACAGTCCGGACGGGCAGAGGCTCCAGTTTGGTGCGCGAGCTCGACGCGCCCCCGCCCGCGCCCGTCTCGGCGAAGCGCGACAGTATGTGGTCGATGTCGAGGTGCTCGCTGATCAGCTTGCGGGTCAGCTCGATCTTGTCGCGATCCGCGGGGTGGGTCTTGACGAGCAGGTCGTGGACGCGCGAGGCCGCCTCGTAAGTGTCCGCGTCGGCAAGCATCGCAAAGAGCCGCTCGCCACGAATGGCTTCAAGGTCGCGCGGTCGCGGCCTGTAGCCACCGGTCAGCAGGAGTCCGGCAAGCTCTGTTGAGCCGTCCTCGAGGACGGCCCTGCCGAAGAGCTGTTGGCGCCGCGCGAAGACTCGCCGGCGTTCGCCCCGTGCCCGCGCGGCGCGATTGGCCGCGACGACGGCATGGATCACGTCCGTGCGGTCCCCTGGCACGATCAGCAGTGACCCGGGCCCAACCCGCTCGATGAGATGCTTCGGCTGCATCGCGCCGATCGCGACGTGCTGGATGACGCGATCCAGGTCGTCGCTTTGGGAGAGCACCTCGCCCTTCATCTGATCGACGAGCATCGCCAAAGTCGGGTTTGACAACAACGGACGGTACGGCAGCAGGCCCAGGAGCTCTATGCCGTGGCGCGCGAGGCCGTCGCGCAGAACTTCGGGCAGAGTAGGGTGTTCCTCCGCGTTGACCTTGTTGATGATCGCGCCAACCACCTCCACGCCGTGTCGGGCGAACAGGGCGCGATTGAGCACAATCTCGTCAATCGGGCGCCCGACTCCCGCCTCGGCCACGATCGCGGCGGGTGCGTGGAGCATGCGGGCGACCTGAGCATTCGAGAGCCCGACTACCGAGCCCACGCCGGCGTGACCGGTGCCCTCGATGAGCAGGAGATCGTGGACGCCGGCGAGGGTTGAGTGGGCTCGGCGGATCCGGGCACCGAGGTCCGGTGTGACCTCTCCCTTGATGTATGCCTTGGTGAATCCACGCGGGATGTGCACCGGGCTCATGACCGAGAGTGCATCCGGCAAGCCCAGCGCGGCGCGCATCAGGATCGCGTCCTCGTCCGCGGGCTGGTCGTCAACGATCGCGTAGCGCTGGCCGACGGGCTTGGTGAAGCCGATATCCAGTTTGCGGTCGGCCAGGGCGGCGAGCAGGCCGAGAGCCACGGTCGTCTTGCCGCGATTCATGCCGGTTGCCGCCAGATAAAGCTGGCGCATCAGGTGCCTTCGACCGCGTGCACGGCCAGACTCTACTGGGTGGCCGGAGTGACTCCGTTGACCGTGTCGAGATGCGCCTCGACTCCCGCAGGCGTGATGTATGCCGTTCTGCCCAATGCGTCCGTCCCTGTCAGGAAAGGGGCGAACGGCGGTGGCGCCGCCGGATCGTCGGCCCACGTCCACGACAGTGACGGCGTCCCGTGCAAGCCGCTCGCTGCAAGTCCAGAGGACATCTGCGAGGCGGTAGGTAGCCGAACGTCTGCGGTCGTGGCACGTAGCTCACCGAACCGGTAACCGCCATTGACCTCGTCAACCAGCGCGATCGCCTTCACCGAGCCGTTGACGCGGACCTCGGCGAGGTCGTACGAGGGGATCCCCATGATCAACGAATTGACGTGGACGGCAGTGCCGAGCGTGTAGTCCGCCCGCAGATTGCCAAGGTCAGGATTGCCCAGCAATCCGTACGTCGTCAGACCGTCGGCCACCGCCTGGGCGATGGTCGCGGCTGCAGCGGCCGGGCTGAAGTTCACCGAGGCATTGACCGCTGAGACGGACGAAGCCGTCTGAGCAGCCGCATTCGACGGCGCATCGGAGGGTGCAGGTGAGTCGGTCGGCGAAGGCGTCGGGACGGGGTTTGCCTGGTCGTACTGGACGTCGCCGTAGCTGAACGCCGGTGTGTCCGAGGGCTCCTGGGCGACCGAGCTCTGCATGACGACGATGTATTTGCCCTGGTAATAGGGGCCTTCGTTCACGTCGGTCGTGAAGTACTTGTTGTTCCAATCGCTGAGAGTCACGAACGAATTGGGCGCAAAGCCGCCGGCCGGCCAGCCCGTCCAGTTGCCGAAGCCAGCGTTGTACCAGGGATCCCACACGTCCATGCCCAGGATGGTGTTCGCTTGGCCGTTCTCGTTGAATGGGTCGAGCGCGGTCTGATAGCCAACGACAAGGACCTCGTGCGCACCGTGCACAACAGTGGCGCCCACTGGAAAGCCGTTGGCCCTGATGGAATAAATGATCCGCCAGTCCATATTGCCCTGGTTGCCACCGGCGTAATCGTTAAACCCCATGCTCTGATCGGGCGTCGCCCAGTTCCACAGAGCCCAGGCCATGCCCCGCGAGTCATGTGCATATGAAGGACTGGGGCTTCCCTTCGCACATCGGATGTAGTCGCTGAACGCCGGATTGGTCCAGTCGTTCTTGTCGTGCGCCGTCATGAAGTCGTTCACATCTGTCTGCGCAACTGACGTTGAGGCGTCGATCGATTCGAGCATCGCGCGGGTCGATGCGACCGCGCACCAACAGTTGGTCTGCTGTGGCTGGACGTTGTCCTGGTCGAAAACCGACTGCGAGTAATACTGCTGGTTCGACGAATTACCGCAGTGCTTGGAGCCAAGGCCGGCGGCCGCGTACGGACAACCGGCCTGCTTGAGGTACCACAGGACCGCATTCAGGTTCTGCGCGTTGAACTTGTTGACCTCCGACAGGGTCGGGTAATACCGCTTTGCGGCGCCTTTGGGCAGCTCGATCGTGATCGCGAAGATTCCTTTTGTGCCATATGCCCAGTCGTCCTGGTCGCCACTGACGATGTAAAGGTCACTGCCCTGCTTTGGCTTGTAGCCGTTTCGACTGGCAATGCCTTTGCCCAGGGCCACGAACGCAGCGTGGTCATCCTGGGTCATGTCGGAAGGGACATCGGCCTTCGTATAGGAGTAGGGCCAGAGAACTTCCTTGGCGGCGGAGTGCAGGCTCAGAATCTCGGTGATCTTGGATTTGCCATTGACCGTGCGGCTGTTGACGAAGTCCCTGTAGGCCTGATCCTCGGGAGCGTAGAAGGCCGACGGCCCCTGGTAGTAGTCGCTCGACGGCTTGGTGCTCGCGCCACCGGCGCAGCAGTTCCAGGTGTAGCCAAACTGGCGGTTGAGGTCGATGCCGATGGCGCTTGAACCCGGGATCGGCTGGCGGTTTTTGCGCCACTTGTGCCACTTGCCGCCGGACATGTCGTACTCCGCACCGTCCGGGTTCATCATCGGGATCACATACACGACCGTGGTGTTCAAAATCTGAGTGACCTTCTTCCCGAGCGTGCCACTCCGGCCGTAGTTGTTGCCGAGCACCTGGAGCATGTACAGCGCGAGCTCGTTCGCGGCACGCTCGCGGGCATGAATCAGGCCATTGATCATGACTTCGGGCTTGCCGTTGGTCGGGCCGTCGACGTTCTGGGTCAGCTTGATCGCCCAGATCTGGCGGCCCTGATAGCTCCGACCGATCGAGAACTTCTGGGCGATGCTCGGGTGAGCGGCCACCACGTTGTCGATGATCTGCTCGTTTTCGGCATACGTGTGGAAGTATTCGTAACCGGGTGGCTCGCCCGCGGCGGCGACCGGCTGAACGGTGAGCAGCATCAGGCCGACGAGGCTGAAGGCCAGCGACACGGGCAGGGTGTAAGAGACAGCACGGCGTGCCATTGCCAAGATGGTGCCCGCCCGCACCAAGCCACGGAATGCCTCTTTTGCGTCCAAGACCGGTACCAAAGGCTCCAGTTCGGCTGCAATTCCCTGAGCCATAGCTCAGGAACGGTCGCGCGCCGCCTGCTTACGCTCGATAACCGCGATGGCGTCCTTGATCCTGGTGAGCGTTTCAGGATCGATCGTTTCGTCGTCCGTCTGCGGCACCAGTCGGTCGAGCACGTCCGCGATCAGGCCGTAATAGACGGCTGCGTCGGCCACGAAGAATTGGGGTTCATTGTTGTAGCGGACGAGCGTCAGCCGGCCCTGGAGGACACGCCGGTCGTCCACGTGCGCGACCTGGGTGGAGAAGTTGTGCCCCTGGATGCCGTCGGGGTTGTTCAGGAAGTTAAGCGCGTTGTCGATGGCAAGGCCAAACCGCGCTCGCCAGGCCACGAGGCGCTCATGCACCTCAGGCGCGATGCGCACCTCAGCGACCTGGTCGAAGACGTCGGGCGTCACCGTGAGCAGGCCGACCAGCGTCGTACCCGCCCGAGCTCCAAGCATGACCTGCAAGCTTCGTTCGAGAGTGAAGACCTCCGAGTCGAAGCGCGGCGAGGTGATTACGTCAGTCAGCAGGTCCTCGACGTTGTCGAGCATGCCGCCATCGCCCAACGCATTGGCGAGATGGAGGATCTCCTCCTTGAACAGGAACTGTTCTTCGTGATCGAGCATCGCAAGCCAGCGTAGCACTGGCGCATTGAGCGCTGGCCCGCGGAACTATCGAGTTACGACCTCCAGGTGGCGGCCTCGCGGAGGATGGGCCGCGTAAGGCATGTCGGGCCGCCGCTGCCGTTGAGACCTATTTCGGACAGGTCGAGCGTGTGGACCTCGCAACCGGCAGCGGCCAGTGCCGCGCAGGTCGCTGGGTTGCCTTCGGCCACGATCAACACGCCGGGCCGGACCGCCAGCACGTTGCAGCCCAGGGTGTCGAACTCTTCGTCTGGAACTTTCAGTGTTCGAACGTTCAGCTCGTTCAGCAACGCGGCGAGACCCGCGGGCAACAGGGGCTGGTAGACCACGGCCAGATCATCTGCGACGGGCGAGATGACGCTGAGCAGGTGGAGCACCTCCGACGGGCCGTGCCACCACGGCAGGTCGAATATCTCGACTCTACCGCCAACGATCCGGGCGAGCTGCGCGGCACCCTCAGCGTTCGTGCGCAGCGAGCGGCCGATGCACAACAGATCCGGCCGAAGCCACAAAGTGTCACCACCTTCGACCGTGCCCGGCGGCTCGATTCGGCCGAGAGTCGGGATGCCGGCCTTCGACGACCACCTCTCGAGCGAAGCCTCCTCGCCGCGGCGCGTCGGCGTGCCCATGCGCAGAGGCCCCGCGCCGCGGTCGCCAATCAGCAAAGGATCGAAGACGTAGACCGAATCTGGACCCAGCCCGTCATGGTTTGCGACCTCGACCTCGACGACGCCGAGCTTCGTCAGCAAGTCAGCCAAGGCCGCGTGCTGGCGTTGCGCCAGGGCCAGATCAACGGGATGCAGGAAGCCGTGGGCCTGATCTTCAAAGGCTCGGCCAAACGACGGCCCTGGCGCACGAAGCATGACTTTGTTAAGCGTCGCAGTCATCGACTGCGCGCCGAAATGGCGCCGGGCCGGCATCACTGCCGGCCCGGGGATCGTGTCTGGCGGGATGGACGTGTCTACGGGTACAGGCCGCGCATTGCTGTGGCGTCGGCGACACGCTGAACTGCCAGCAGATACGCGGCGAGACGCATGTGCACTCCCTCTCGGTTCGCGATCTCGAGCGTCTCGCCGAATGCCTTGGTCATGATCTCGTGCAGCTTCTTGTTGACGATCTCTTCCGACCAGTGGTCGCGGTTGAGGTCCTGGACCCACTCGAAGTAGGAGACCGTGACGCCTCCTGCGTTGCACAGGATGTCCGGGATCAGGAAGACGCCCTTGCTGAACAGGATGTCATCCGCTTCAGGCGTCGTCGGACCGTTGGCGGCCTCGGCAACGATCTTGGCGCTGATCCGATCCGCGTTGGCCGAGGTGATCTGATTCTCGAGCGCGGCCGGGATGAGCACGTCACAGGGGATCTCGAGGATCTCTGCATTGCTCTTTTCCTGCGCGCCGGGAAAGCCCGCGACGGTGCCGTGCTCGCCTTTCCAGGCGATGACGCGCGAAACGTCCAGCCCGTCCGGGTTGAAGATGCCGCCCGTCGAATCGGAGACCGCGATGACCGTCGAGCCTTCCTTCTCCATCAGTTGCGCGGCGATGGAGCCGGCATTTCCGAAGCCCTGGACGACGACCTTCGCGCCGTGCAGGTCCATGTTCAGGTGACGCGCGGCCTCGACGACGCAATAGACCGTGCCACGCGCAGTCGCCTCGTTGCGACCTTCAGAACCACCCAGCGATATCGGCTTGCCGGTTACTACACCTGGCACCGTGTAGCCCATGTGCATCGAGTACGTGTCCATGAACCAGGACATGACCTGGGCGTTCGTATTGACGTCCGGAGCAGGAATGTCCTTCTCCGGCCCGACAAGAACTTCGATCTCCGTGAAGAACCGGCGCGACAGATTCTCAAGCTCACGGCGTGACAGCTTCTTGGGATCGACGACAACTCCGCCCTTGCCACCGCCGAAGGGGATGCCCACGACCGCGCACTTCCAGGTCATCCACATCGCCAGGGCCTTGACCTCGTCGATGCTCACGTCCTGGTGGTAACGGATGCCACCCTTTGCCGGCCCTCGGCCCAGGTTGTGCTGGACTCTGTAACCCTCGAAGACGCGTACCGAGCCGTCGTCCATCTTGACCGGGAAGTGGACGTGGAGCTCGCGACGGGGCTCGCGCAGAACCTGGCGCAGTCCTGGTTCGAGGTTGAGCCGTTCGGCGGCCTTATCGAACTGCTGCTGCGCTACATGCCATGGGTTAATGGCCGGCGCGGCTCGCTCGGTGGTCATCTGAGTAGAGATCCTCCAACAGGAAGCAACATTCGCTCGGGCCCGAGAGCACAGTGGGCCCCTTTTTGAGAAGCGTTTGCAGTCTACAACGCGGACAGTGGTTAGCCGGATGGGCCGGATGTCACGTTTTTGGTATGCCTACCTGGTCGCCTCGCGAAGCACCACGGCTCCGTACGCCCCGGGACCAACGTGCGGGCCGACGGATGGTCCGATGAGATGGATGCTCATCTTGTCGCGCGGAAAGTCCGCGGCCTTGGCCAATTCCCCGGCGAAGTCTTCGACTCCTTCAGCATTGCCGTGGAGGATCCACACCTGTTCGGACCTGTTCTCGCTGAGCAGCTCCAGCAGGCGAGCGCGCGCCTTGGAGCGCGTGCGCGGTCGGTCGGCCGTCTCAACTACGCCGTTTTCGATCGTGATGATCGGCTTGACTGAAAGGACCCCGCCGATTGCGGCCTGAGCTGGGCTTATGCGCCCTCCCCTCTTCAGGTACTCGAGCGTCTCGAGGACGACGAAGAACGTGACGTCGTCGCGCCTGCGTTCCAGCTCGGCCACGATCTCGGTCGCAGGCTTCCCCTGACCGGCGAGCTCGACGGCCATCTCAGCAAGCAGGGTGACGCCCATGCTCGCGGTGGCACTGTCAACAACGAAAACGTGCGGCTGTCGATCAGCGGGCAGTCCATCGCGAGCGACCTTCGCGCTGGCCACCGTTCCGGACAGCTTGGCGCCAACGCCGACATAGATGACGTCTGTGCAACCTTCGCTGAAGAGCTTTTCGAAGGCCTCGCGGAATGCGCCAGGCGGCGCGGCCGCGGTTTTCGGGAAAGAGTTTCCGGCGGCTGTCAGCTCGCGCCAGAAGCCCTCGTTGGTGAGGTCGATGCCCGCGCGGAACTCGCGATCGCCAAAGGTAACGTAAAGCGGCACGACGACGATCCCGTGCGCCACGGCCTCAACGGGCTCAAGATCGCTCGCGGAATCGGTGACGACGCCGATCCGGCTCATTGTCTGACCCTATGTGCAGCGCTCGAGTCAGACCCGTTCGAAGGCCATGGCGACCGAACCGCCACCGCCGAGACAAAGCGTTGCCAGCCCATACCTGCCCTCCCTCCGCTGCAGCTCGTGCAGCAGGGTGGCCACGATACGCGCTCCGCTTGCGCCGATGGGGTGTCCAAGCGCAATTGCGCCGCCGTTGACGTTGACCTTGGACCAGTCGAAACCCAGCTCTCGGCCGTCGGCCAGCACCTGCGCCGCGAATGCCTCGTTGATCTCGATCAAATCGAACGCCTCGATCGGCATCTCGATCTTGGCCAGCAATTTCTGCACACCCTTGATCGGGGCGAGGAACAACCACTTTGGCTGCACCTCTGCCTGGGCATAACCAATGATCCGTGCCATGGGCGTGAGTCCATAACGCTCGACGGCGCGCTCGCTGGCCACGACCGTGGCCGCCGCGCCGTCGGTGATGCCCGGAGCGTTGCCCGCGGTGACCGTGCCATCTGACATGCCTGCGTCTGAGTCGGGCTCGGGGTCCGGCAAGGCGAAGACCGGCTTCAGCCGGGCAAGAGCGTCGATCGTCGTGTCAGTGCGCGGGCCCTCATCCGTGTCGAAGTCGATGGTTTCCTTGCCGCGCCGGACCGGCACCGGAACGATCTCATCCTTGAAGCGGCCGGCATCGATTGCCGCAATCGCTTTCTGGTGACTTTGCAGCGCGAACAGATCCTGGTCTTGTCGCGAAACCTGGTTCTTCATCGCAACGCGCTCGGCGTGCGTGCCCATGTGGCACGACTCCGTGCTGCACCACAGGCCGTCGTGAACGGTCGCGTCGATCAGCTCGGCATTACCCAGCCGATAGCCAAATCGTGCCTTCGGGATCAAGTACGGCCCCTGGTTCATGTTCTCCATGCCACCAGCCACGACCAGCTCCGCGTCCCCGGCACGTATCTCAGCCGCGCCGAGCATCACCGCCTTCAGGCCAGAGCCACAGACACGGTTGATCGTCGTCGCGCTCGTCGAGTCGGCCAGGCCGCCTTTGAGTGCCGCCTGGCGCGCTGGCGCCTGGCCCACGCCGGCCTGGAGCACCTGGCCCATGAGCACTTCATCGATCTGGTCTCGTGGGACGCCGGCACGCTCCACGGCGGCGCGGATTGCGATACCGCCGAGCGTCGTTGCCGGCACTTCGGCGAGTGAGCCGTTGAACTTGCCGATTGGTGTGCGCGCCGCCGAGACGAGATAGACCTGCCCGCTGGACCCCATGTAGCCGTTATCAGTCACGGTTTTATCTTACGTCGCGGGTGTGGGCTCTCCTCTTCGAGGGGAAGCCATGGTGCACGGCGAAGGGAGTCTTGTTGTTCGACTTCCGCAGTCACATCGGCGATGCCCACGTCCCGGAAATCAGGGCGCCCCAATATCCTGCCGTCGTGGCCAAGCTGCAGCGACGCAAGTTCGACGAGAGCCAGGACGTTCGACGCCCACCCAAAGGCGAGATCAAGATGGTCGAGCTGGGCGACCGCGTGATCGGATTGGTCACTTTTCAACCAGGCTGGCGCTGGTCTATCGACATGGCGCCCGGCGCGGGAACCACATCGTGCCAGGCGCATCACCTGGCCTATTCGGTCAGCGGACGTGCTCACATCGAGACCAACGATGGCATCTCAATGGAGATCGGGCCGGACGAGGTTTTCGAGATTCCGCCCGGTCACGACGCGTGGGTTGTGGGCGACGAACCGTGGGTATCTGTCGACTTCGAGGCGATGCGCGGCTTCGGCAAAGGCGGCGAGGTCGCCGCTCGGCGAACACTCGCGACGGTGCTCATGACCGACATCGTCGATTCGACGGCACGGGCCGTGGACGAAGGCCAGGGACGCTGGCAGGACCTCGTGCGCATTCATAACGAGCGGGCGGAGCGGGTCATCGACCAGCACGAAGGCCGCTTGATCAAGACCACAGGCGATGGCGTCATCGGCCTGTTCGATTCGGCCGAACGGGCCGTCCGGGCCGGCCTGGCCATCTCGTCTGCCGTCGCCGATCTCGATCTTCAGATTCGCGCCGGTGTGCAGACCGGCGAAGTGGAGCTGAGTGCCGGTGACGTGCGCGGCGTCGTCGTTCACGCCACGGCCAGAATGATGTCACTCGCCGGAGCGGGCGAGGTGGTCGTTTCATCGACCGTGCGGGACCTGCTCGATGGCACCGACTTTCAGTTCGAGGACTTTGGACTGCACACGCTCAAGGGCCTGCCGGGCGAACGCCACCTTTACCGAGTGACCGCATAGGCCACCGAGCCTGTGCTAGGAGGTGCTCACGCGCTTGAGCAGATGGTCCGCAACGATCAGGCGGTGGATCTGGTTGGTGCCCTCGTAGATCTGGGCGCCCTTTGCGTCCCGCATGTAGCGTTCGACCGGGAACTCGCGTGAGTAGCCGTTGCCACCGAAGAGCTGCACTGCATCAGTGGTGACACTCATCGCCGCGTCCGAGGCGGTCCACTTGGCCAGTGACGACGCCTCGGCGATGTCCTCGCCGCGGTCCTTGGCTTCGGCGGCGGCGCGCGTGAGCGCTCTGGCCGCGGCAACCTTTTGGGCCATCTCGGCGAGCATGAAACGCAGTCCCTGTTGATCCGATAGCGGCCCGCCGAACGCGCGCCGTTCGGTCAGGTATTTCGCCGCGGCGTCGAGTGCCGCCTGTGCGACGCCGACGCACGCCGCGGCGATCGAGATGCGGCCCTCGCTCAGCGCCGATAAGGCGATCTTGTAGCCGAGGCCCTCTGCGCCAAGCCTGTTCTCGGCGGTCACCTGCGCGCCGCTGAAGATCAACTCTCCGGTCGAGTCGGACCTGATGCCCAACTTGTGCTCGAGTGTCCCAAGCGTGAAACCGTCTGTGCCCGCCTGGACCAGGAATGCCGAGATGCCGCGCGACCCCATCGAAGGATCGGTCGAGGCAAAGACGAGAAAGCGCGATGCCTGAGCCGAGTTGCTGATCCAGGTCTTCGTGCCGGTCAGGACGTACGCCTCGGGGTTGCTGGCCGTGCCTTTTCGTTCGGCGCGCAATTTCAAGGCTGACGCATCGGAGCCTGCTTGCGGCTCGGTCAGCGCGAAGGCGCCCATCTCCTTGCCGGCGAGCATGTCCGGCAGCCAGCGCGCCTTCTGTTCGTCGGTACCCCAGGTGATGACCGGGTATTGCGACAGGATATGAACCGACAGCGAGACGGCGAGCGCCATGTCGGCGTAGCCGATCTCCTCCATGACCAGAGTCCACGCGCGGTAGCTGAAACCTGCGCCGCCGATCTCCGTCGGGAACGGGACGGCGGTCAAGCCGAGCTCGCCCATGCGATCGAAAAGGGCCCGGTCGTAACGCTCTTCCTCGTCGCGCCGCGCGGCCCCTGGAGCCACCTCTTTCTGGGCGAAGTCACGAACCGTCTGCTGGAGAAGCCGTTCTTCGTCCGTCAGCTCTGGCACGTCAGGGTCTCGGGTAGGCGTAGAAACCGCGACCAGTCTTTTGGCCAAGATGCCCGGCATCGACTAGCTGGCGCAGGATCGGCGGCGGCGCCATATGCGGCGCGCCGAAACCATCGTGGAGCACTTCCATGATGTGCAGGCACACGTCGAGGCCGATGAAGTCGGCCAGCTCCAGGGGACCCATCGGATGGTTCAGCCCGATCCTGGCGCCCATGTCGATGTCCTCGGCCGTGCCAAGGCTCTCCTCGTAGGCGCGCATCGCCTCGGCCAGGTAGGGCATCAGGATCCGATTGACGATGAACCCGGGCCGGTCCTTGCTGACGATGACCTTCTTTTCGAGGTCAGCAGCCACCTGGCGAACGTACGCCTCTGTTGCGTCGTCCGTCTCCGCGCCGCGTATCAGCTCGATGAGCGGCATGACGGGCACGGGCGAGAAAAAGTGCATGCCAACGAAGCGGCTGCGACGCCCTTCCGGCAATGACGCGGCGAGGCGCGTGATGGAGATTGAGCTGGTGTTGCTGGCCAGGACGGCAGTTGGCGGCGCGGAGCTGGCGACCTCGTTGAACAGCTCCGTCTTGACTTTCTCGTCCTCGAAGACGGCCTCGACGACAAGCTCCGCGCCTCGCGCCGCATCGCCCAGGGAGCTCGCGACGGCGATGCGGCCCAGCTGTTCTTTGCGCTGCTCGTCGGTGATGCGCGCCTTGGCCACGGATCGTTCGAGATTCGCGCCGATTCTGGCGCGGCCTGCCTCCGCGCGAGCGAGTTCCGGTTCGTAGATCCAGACGTTGTATCCGGCGGCGGCCATGACCTGGGCAATGCCGTGACCCATCAGCCCGGCGCCGCACACGAGCACGTTTCTGGTCGCCATGCTCACAGGTTAACGGCGCGCCTCCAGGCCGCGAATGATCAACTCAAGTCCCATGTCGAACTGCGCGGCCGGTGATAGACGAAGTTGCGCGTCGATCGAACGCGCGATGCTCGGATAGTCCTTGAGGAATTCCTTGATTTGCGGCTCCGGCACATCTTCGGGCGGCGGAGACTGCTCCTCGATGACCGCGCCAAAGGCATAGCTGATCACGGTGCGCGTCCCTGCCGAAGCTGTGACCGGGTCGAAGCCGGCGCGCTCGAGCACAACCAATGTCTTCTCGAGTAGCTCGGCCAGCGAGCGCGCCCTGCCCAGTCCGGCTCCCGCCACGATTCGCGCGCCGTCGCGGTGGGCGAGCATTGCGTCACGCATGCCGTGGGCGGTTTGTCGGAGCCATGGCTTCCATTCGTTGGGATCGGCCGGCGGCTCAAGGCCGGAAACAAAGCCCGAAAGCATCGTGTGGGCCATGCCGTCGACGATGTCGCTCTTGCCGGCAAAGTGCCAGTACAGCGCCGGTGCCTGGACGTGAAGCCGGCTCGCCACGTCGCGCAGGGTCACGCCGTCGATGCCTCGCTCGTCGAGCAGCGCCAGGGCCGCGGCCACCACGTCGGCAGGTTCGTAGCGCGCTCGTCGGCCACCACCCCGGCGATGCTGGCCGGCCTGACGGCGGGCCAGTCGTTCCTGGAGCTGGGCCTGCCGTTCACGGTGGACGCTGTGCGAGCGGTCGATTCGGTCCCTGATCGATTCCTCGCGTGAATTCAAATGCGACAGCGCCGCCATCGCGCGCGGGTCGCCCGCAGCGGCTTTGCGCTCGAGCTCTGCGCGCTGCTCGGCCGCCTTGGCCTTCGCTGCGGCAGCTAAACGTTGCAGTCTTGACAGCGGCTCAGGCATGGCGCTAGTTTAACAGCGTTAAGTTATTCATCGCCGTGAGAGCAGTTCCAAGTGCAGAATGTAATCGAAGTCCAGAACCTTGTTAAGCGATACAAGAAGGCCAACGTCAACGCCGTCGACTCCATCTCATTCGACGTGGCCCAGGGTGAGCTTTTCGCTTTCCTTGGCCCGAACGGTGCCGGCAAGACGACCACGATCTCAATTCTGACAACCTCGCTGTCCAAGACGAGCGGCGTCGTGACGATAAATGGCTTTGACCTCGATCGGCAGGCACGAGACGTGCGGCGCTCGATTGGGATCATCTTTCAGAACCCGACTATCGACCTGCACCTATCGGCCGAAGAGAACATCCGCCTGCACGTCGCGTTGTACGGCATCTACGGCTACAAACCGTTCTACCGGATGATGCCGGCCGAGTATCGACGCCGGGTCGAGCGCCTGGCGCAGATCGTGGGCATCGACAAGGAGCTGTTCAAGCCGCTGCGGACTTACTCGGGAGGCATGAAACGCAAGCTCGAGATCATCCGCAGCCTGATGCACCGCCCCGGCATCCTGTTCCTCGACGAACCTACGTCCGGCCTTGACCCGGTCAGTCGCGCGAGTCTGTGGGATTACCTGCGCGAGGTTCGCAACGAGGACGGCACAACCGTCTTCCTGACCACCCACTACCTCGACGAAGCGGAGGACGCTGACCGCGTGTGCGTCGTCGACCACGGTCACATCGCGATGATCGGGTCGCCGGCACACATGAAGCGCGAGCTGCTGGAACGCGCGATCGTCGTTGACGCCGCGGATAGAGACGGGCTGCTGGCGGAGTTGGCCGCACTGGAACTGCGAACCGCACTTGACCCGAACGGCCTGATCCGGATCGCCTATGCGGCCGACACCGCCCAGTCGATCATCGCGCGCATCAAGACGCCATTGAGCGTGCTGCGCGTGCACGAACCCAGCCTCGAAGAGGCATACGTTGAGCTGGTCTCAGGCTCACATGAGGAGGCACGGGCATGACCGTTGACGTCGTCACGAACGTCGCACGCGTTGACACCGAACCTCGCATTCGCTCGGGGATGATGCGCGAGCTCAATGCCGCATTCGCGATCGCGTGGCGCGAGGTTCTGAGCGCGATACGCAACCCGGTCTCGATCGTCTTCACGGTGATCGTCCCGGTCATCTTCATGGGCATCCTGGGCGGCAGCATCAGCCAGAACCTGGGTGGTGCTCTGCCCTACGCCTATCTGCCTTTCATGCTCATCGGCATGATCGCCAACACGCTCTACCAGGGCACGATTACGGGCATGACCAACCTCGTCGAAGAGCGTGAGAACGACTTCACCGCGGAGCTCTTCGTGGCACCGATCTCGCGCTATACCGTGCTCATCGGCAAGATGCTCGGGTCGGCGATCGCCGCGATGATCTCGCTCATAGGCGTCCTTTCGATGATCGTCATCATGCAGATCCCGATGGACGCGGGCGACCTGCTGCGCGTGCTTGCTCTCGCGCCGATCCTGGCCGTCGCCGGTGGCGCCCTGGGCATCTTGTTCATCGGCTTTGTCAACGATCCCAAGGTCGCCGGACTAGGTGTTGTCCTGCTCGTTTTCCCGCAGATGTTCCTGTCCGGGGCACTCATCCCGAACGCCAGCGCCACGGGCTTGCTGGGCGTCCTTTCGACGCTGATGCCGATGACCTACAGCATCGATCTGGCGCGAAACATCTTCTATGCGGGCAAGCCCGAATATGCGCTCGCGGTGCTCCACCCGTTCTGGTTCGATCTGCTCATCACCGCCGTGGTATGCATCGTGTTCATCGTCATCGGCACGACGATGTTCGTCAGGCGAGATCGGAACCGCTGAGACCGGCAAGCAGCTCGTCCGCGCCGGAATAAGGGTCGAGATCGTGCCTGGCGATACGACGCAGCGTGGCCTGAGTCGACTGGCGGTGTGCCGCATCGTTGAGCCGCGCGCGCAAGCGCTCCGCGAGTATCCCCGAGAGTTGAGCTTCCGCTCGCTTGAGCGCGGCCTCGTCAGTGGCATTGCCGGCGCGCGCGGCAGCGCGGCGGTCCAGCGCAGCCAACAGCGCAGGCACCCCAGCACCGGTCAGCGCTGAGGCGAGCATCACCTCGGGCCGCTTTGGCCGTGGCGATCCGGCTGCGGCCGCGGCGCGATCGTGCTGGGCACCGACTGTCAGCATGGCGCGCAGCTGGGCCGCGGTGCGGTCCGCGCCCGGCCTGTCGGACTTGTTGACGACGACGATGTCGGCCACCTCGAGCAACCCGGCCTTGATCGCCTGCACTTCGTCGCCCATCTCCGGCGCCTGAACGACCAGGGTTGTATCGGCGATGGCGGCGACCTCAACCTCACTCTGACCCGTCCCGACGGTCTCGATCAGGATCAACGGAAATCCGCTCGCATCAAGGACCGCCGCAGCAGCGACCGTGGCCGTGGCCAGCCCACCGCCGTGGCCGCGCGAGGCCATCGATCGGATGAACACGTCGCGATCGCTGGCGTGGATCTGCATGCGCACCCGATCCCCGAGGATCGCGCCACCGGTGATCGGCGAGGAAGGGTCCACGGCGATGACGGCAACCGGCCGTGGGGCGCCAGGAGCGTCACGTTTGCGCGCCTCACTCACCAGCGACGCCACGAGTGTGCTCTTGCCAGAGCCGGGCGCCCCGGTAATGCCGACGAGGTGCGCGCCTCCTGCGAGAGGGTAGAGCGCGCGGAGCGCCTCCTCCCCTTTCCGCGTCCGGTTCTCGACCTCAGTCAGGAGGCGAGCCAGCGCCCTGCGATCACCGCTTCGCGCGCGTTCCGCGAGCGTCGCGTCCGTCCCGGTCGAACTGTCCGTCACTCCTCGCGCCGATGAACGTTGGCCCGTATGAAATCGCCGACCTCGCGGATCGTCGTGCCCGGCCCAAAGACCCGTGATACGCCGGCCTGCTCGAGCGCGGGGATGTCATCGTCCGGAATGATCCCGCCGGCAGTGACGAGAACGTCGTCCAGACCCTGCTCGCGCAGGCCCGCCGTGATCTTTGGCAGCAGCGTCATGTGCGCGCCGGACAGTATCGACAGACCGACCACATCGACGTCTTCCTGCAAAGCGGCCGACACAATCATCTCCGGTGTCTGGCGCAGACCGGTGTAAATCACCTCGAAGCCTTCATCGCGCAGGCCGCGGGCCAGCACCTTTGCTCCGCGGTCGTGCCCGTCGAGGCCGGGTTTGGCAATGAGCACCTTGATTGGGCGAGTCGGAGCGTCAGTCATCGGCGCGAAGGATAGTCAGCGCCGCACGGGCTCGGAAGACGAAATGTCCGCCCAGTGCTCTTCGTAATGGCCGTATGTGTTGCCGCCGATTACCCAGGCAGCGAACCAATCGTTGCTTTCCAGCTGGCTTTCGGTCATGCGCGCGATCTGGCGGCGCAATCGGTTGAACGTCGCGTCGAGGTCTTTGAGCACCTCGCCTGACGTCTTTCCCACGGCCTGACGCGCGACAGCGGCATTGAACTGGTCCGTGTCACGATCGAGGGGCGCGAGCTCGCCGAAATTGATGAGCTTGACCAAGCGGTCAGCCGTCAGGTCATGCCACGCCGCGACGTGGGCAAGCATCTGCTTGCGGCTCCAGCCGTCCTCGCCGATGCGATCCTCGAGACGCTGCAGCGGAATGCGCAGCGCCGCAGCACGAAACGCAGCCCACGTTTGATCGACGAGCTGCAACGTATCTCGCACGTTTCGCGGGAAATCGAGGTTCGCTGACGCAGCCGCCGACTCGTTCGGCGTCGACGGCTCCGGAACGGCCTCGGCTGCCGGCTCCGCTTCGGGCAATGGATCTTGCAGCACCTTGCGCTTGGCGCCCCTGGCCACGGGTGCGATGGTTGGGTTGGCGGGCGCGGCGTCCAGCGACGGAATCGTCTCGATGTCGGCTTGCTTGGGACGTGGCTTTGGCTTGGTGGCAGGCACAGGGGCAGCCTCCTCAGCTATAGGCGGCTCAGACGGCGGTGGCGGCTGCGCAGGTGGCGCCGGCAACGGCTCCGGCTCTTGCGCCTGATCAGGCCGTCCAATGGGCTGAGCCATCATTGGGTTGGCGGGCATCTTCAGTCTGGGCTCAAGCGGGCGAACGCGCGCGTTTCGCTCTTCGTCCGTCACAGCGTGGGCGGCTTCCGATCCAGGTGACTGAAGAACTCTGCACGCGTACGGTCCGCAGTCCTGAACAGACCCAGGACGTGCGACGTGGTCATGATCGTGCCCGGCTTGCGCACTCCGCGCATCACCGCACACAGGTGCGACGCCTCGATTACCACGCCAACGCCATTGGGCTGCAGGCGCTCCATCAGGAAGTCGGCGATCTGCTTGGTCATGCGCTCCTGGACCTGCAGTCGACGCGAATACATCTCGACGATACGCGGGATCTTTGACAGCCCGATCACTCGACCCTGCGGGATGTAAGCCACGGCTGCCGTGCCGAAGAACGGCAGTAAGTGGTGCTCGCACAGCGAGTAGAAGGCGATGTCCTTGACGACCACCATCTCGCTGTAGTCAACCTCGAATATGGCGTTGTTGACCAGCCGATCGGGATCGACCCAGTAGCCGGCGGTCAGCTCGCCATACATGCGCCGGACGCGGTTGGGCGTAGCGACCAGGCCCTGGCGGTCGGGATCCTCGCCCATCTCGACCAGGATCTGCCGAACAGCAGCCTCGACAGGCTGCGAGGTGTCGCTGGGCGTCAAGGCGTCATCGGCCAGAGGAACGTAACCGTCCTCGCCGACTTCGTGCTCCATCTCATCGACAAGCTGGCGCACGTGCTCAGGCAACGTCCGATCCATGCCGACGATTCTTACACGCGCGGTAATAGGACAATCCGTTCGATGGCTGAAACGCTGAGCTTGCAAGAGACATACGGACCCGAGTCGGTGTGCTATGGCTGCGGACCTGCAAATCCGCAGGGCCTGCACATCCGGAGCTTTCCCGATGGCGCGGAGGTGGTCGCTGAATGGCATCCCGAGCCACACCACCATGCATTTCTCAACGTGCTCAATGGTGGTGTGATCGGAACCCTGCTTGACTGCCACTCCAACTGGACCGCCGCGTACCACCTGATGGGGCGGAGGGGCGCCCAGAGCCCACCGACGACGGTGACCGCCGACTACGCGATTCGGTTGCTCAAGCCGACACCGACTGACCGCCCGGTATTTCTTCGCGCGAAAGTCGTCGATGCGACCGACGATCGGGCAACGGTTGAGGGAACCCTTGCCTCGGACGGCGTTGTCACGGCCACGTGCCGCGGCACTTTCATCGCGGTCAAGCCGGGCCACCCGGCCTACGGTCGTTGGTGAGCCCGCCCGCAATCAGCTCGAGGATCGCCGCAGACAGCTCGTCCGGCCGGTAGCGCATCAGGTTGTGGCCAGCGCCCGGAAAGCGCGTGACCGTCGCGGACGCCGCGCCGATCATCGCGCGAGCGCGCAGGACATCATCGAGAGCCGCAAGGCGCTCGCGCGCGACATCGTCGTCGGCCGTGCCGCTTTCCGCCACGGCAATGAGCAGCGGTCCCCGGTATCTGGCCAGCGCCCCGTCCGGGTCGTAGCTGAACATGGCGTCCACGCTCGCATGCAGCGCGAATGGTCGGACAACAGGCACGACGCGGCCAACGTATTTCTCGTCAACCGCCGCGCGTGCGGCGTGCTCCTGGTCGGCGTCCCAGGTCAGTGGATCGAATTCGCGCCGGTCGGCGAGGTAGGCATCCATCGACGCGAGCACCTCCGGCGGGTCTCCAATGGAGCGCTCGTACTCGGACGCGGTCATGCCAGTCGATTCGGCTGGTGACTCCCAACCGCCGTCGATCAGGGCCAGGCCAGCGATCGAATCGGGCTGGATCGTCGCCATCGTGGCGGCAACCATCGCGCCAAGCCCATGACCGGCGACTACCACGGCCGGTCCGTGAGCATCCCTGCCCCAGCCATTTGCCACGGCCACCGTCAGTGCGTCGTAGGCGAGTGACTCGAGCTCATAGCCCGAGCGCGGTGAGTCGGACAGTCCGTGGCCGCGCAGATCCGGGGCGAGCACATGCGTGTGTTCGCGAAGCCGTCGCGCGATCGGTGCCCAGATCCAGGCGGTCGATGCCAGGCCGTGGATGAGCAGCAGCGGAGACAACGGCGGCCGGTCCACGGCCGCGCTGCCCCAGTCGAGGAAGTGCAGCCGGTCGCCCGTATCGGCCGTGACGATGAGCGACTCCGGTTCGACGGCCACGCTCAATAGCATAGGAACGTGCCTCTTCGACGCCGCGGAAATCAAGCTCGCCGCAATCCCTCACGTCGCGCGCCACTGCCTGGCGACTCAGACGACCATGCGACCGAGCGATTCGAGCGGCTCGTGGAAAACGCCCTGCGCGACTTACCGCCTGATCTCCGGCCTTTGCTTGAAAACGTTGCGATCGTGATCGAGGACGAGCCTCCTCCTGGCAGCGACGACCTGTATGGACTGTATGAGGGCGTGCCCTCGACCGAGTGGGGTGCCGACTGGGCGGCCGTCCCGAACAAGATCACCCTGTTTCGCGTGCCGCTCCAAGCCGATTTTCCCGACTCGGCGGAGCTGACCGACGAGGTGCGCAAGACCGTTCTGCACGAGTTGGCCCATCACGCCGGCTTTGACGACGGCCGCCTCCAGGAGCTGCACCTCGACTGACAGTTGCGTCTTTGCGCAATAACTGAGAGAATCTCAAGTCAATGACGAGCGCGACCCTCTCGGGTAACGAGGTGGAACTGCAGCGCACGGCGAATGTCGCCCGGGCGCTGTCGGATCCCAAGCGCCTGTGCGTGCTTGAGACCCTGGCCACCGGCGAGCGCTCCGTCGGGGAGCTATCCCGCGACGTCGGCTGTCAGGTGCCAAACATGAGCCAGCACCTTGCGGTGCTTCGCTCTGCAGGCCTGGTGACTGCACGCCGCGACGGCACAACGGTTTTTTATCGGCTGGCCGACCCACGCGTCATCGACGCGTATCGGTTGATGCACGACATCTCTCGCTGAACAAGGCGAGAAAGGAGCCTCAGTCAAATGTCAGAGATCAAGGTCGCGACCGATTCCAACTTCCAGGAACTGGTCTTGGGCAGTGACAAGCCGGTCGTGGTCGATTTCTGGGCCACCTGGTGCGGACCGTGTCGCATGGTCGCGCCGGAGATGGAGAAGCTGGCGGAGAAGTACGACGGCACGATCCAGGTCGTAAAGGTCGACGTCGACGCCAATCCCATGCTTTCGCAGGCGTTCAACATCATGAGCATCCCGACGATCGCGTTCTTCCGTCCGGGCAACGACGAGAACGGTAAGCCCTACACGCCACAGGGCGTCGTTGGCTTCCGACCGCTCGAGCAGCTCGAGGCCCAGTTCAGCCTCAAGCAGTTCACGCCCAAGCCGGCCGAGCTGCCGACGGAGCAGTCCTCCGCCGCTTAGGCTCGCAAACTTCGGCCACTACGCGAGGCCCCGACCGCACGGTCGGGGCCTCGCTATGTTTCGCGCGTGACCGACACGACCGGGCCGATAATCCCCGATGAGCTCAGCCACGAAGAGTTCACCAGGATCTACGGACCCCTGGCGCCACTGACTCTCCCGCAGGTCAAGGCGCTCTTCGAGGGCGCCGACTTTCGCTGGTGGATCTGCGGAGGCTGGTCACTCGAGCTCGAGTCGGTTCCACGTCGCGAACACGAAGATGTGGAGGTCGCCGTTGGCCGCTCTGATCTGCCTGTGGTGCGTGAGTGGCTGGCCGACTACCACCTCTGGGACATTCACGCCGGGACACTCACGTTCCTGTGGCCCAAGGTCGAGGTGCCGGACGATCACGAACAGCTGTGGGTCAGGCGGGACGCATACTCGCCATGGCTGATCGACCTGATGCTGACGCCGGTCGACGGGCAGACGTGGTTCTACAAGCGCGACCGACGTCTCTCGCGACCGATATCAGAGGCGGTCATCGTTGGCAGTGACGGCATCCCTCGGCAGCGACCGGAAATCGGCCTGCTGTTCAAGGCACGCCGACGTGCGCCGCGCGACGAGCTGGACTTTGCCGCGGTATTGCCGCATCTGAGTGTTGACGACCGGGCCTGGCTTCGGTTCGCAATCGCGCTGACCGAGCCACCAGACAATCCATGGCTGGAACGACTCTGAGGACGTTGCGAGTCGGCTCTACAGATTCGCGAGCGTGCCGTAATCGGGTCGTCGCGGTGGGAAACTTTGCCGGCGACTCGCCAGGTCGTTCAGACCTCGAAAGCTCAGCGGGGAATCTTTGAGGCCGACTCGTCGGGTTGGGACATGTCTGTCATTCGAGCGTAGGAATCGCTAGACCGGACTCATAACGAAGGACGTAGCCCGACCCTAAAGTCAGCGCGCGAAGGTCGCGGAAAGGCGCCAGGCGACCCGGAACCAGGCTTCCAGACGGTCGAAGGCCATGTCGTCCCAGTTCGGTGGGGCGAATCGCACCCAGTCGGGTCCTCGGTTCGAGGTCCCGGTGTCTGGAGTGCGCATGGCTGCTTCCGCGATCTCGGCGCCGAGTCGAAGCTCGAAGACGTCTTCCGCTGGGCGGACGGCGAAGACGATTCCATCGCGGGCGAACTCGCCGCCAGTCGGTGTCGTGACGTCTCCGGCTTCGTCAAGCAGTGCGTCAAGCACGTCGGCGAGCGCGGGTTCGATGTCCAGTATCAGTCTCCCTGTCCGTGCGCGAAACCGACCAGGCGCCGACCTCGAAGCGGCCTGCGAGCAGCAGGTTCCAAGCGTTCTGTGTTCCTACCACGAGGAATACAACGATGACCATACCGATTGCGTACATTGCCAGCACTGGGTCAACTAGCAGGAGCGATGCCGCGCCGATGAGCAGGACAGCGGCGACGAGCGGCACGCCGAAGCGAAGAAAGTCGCGCATGCGGTGGCGAGCGATCCATGTCGAGCGGAGGTCGCGATCAAAGATCGGCGCTCCGGACGACAGGGTCGCGAAGAGTGCCAGAACGACCAACGCCAAACTGGGTAGCCAGGGTTGTACCGGCGGCATGAGCAGCAGGAGGCTGATCACGACGGGATAGAAGAACGTCGTCGCGCTCGCAATCGCCATCGGCACGAGGATGGGCTGCTCCTCGCGGCCTTCGAGGTGAATGGTCAAGCCGACAAAGACCAGGCCCAGAAGAACTGCGCCGGCACCCGCGGCGGCAATAAGGAATTCGTGCCACGGAGAAATGGCAAGGGCTACTGATTCAGTCGCGGTCACAATCGGAGGCTAGGCCGTAACGAGCAGCGCGCTACGGCCAACCGGCCCGAAACTGCAGGGACGTTAAGCCAACCGCATCAGACTGCGACTGGTTCCCTGTATTCCCCGAAAACGGCGCGGAAGACGCCGCACATCTCGCCGAGCGTCACGTATGCGTTGGCGCACTCGATCAACGCAGGCATCACGTTGGTCTCCGACGATCCCGGCCGCGACGACATGTCGCGCAGCTTCGTTAGCGCAGCCTCAACTCGAGCAGGGTCGCGCTGGGCACGCGTTCGGGCAAGCCGCGAGAGATGGTTGTGCCTGGACTCCTCGGAGACCTCGAGAAGTGGGATGGTCAGCTCTTCCGAATCGTCCTCGAAGACGTTGACGCCCACGATCTCGCGCTCACCGGCGTCGAATTCGCGCTGGAAGCGATACGCCGAGTCGGCTATCTCCTTCTGCGGAAAGCCGGCCGCGATTGCCTTGACCATGCCACCGAGCGCGTCGATCTCGTCGAGGTAGCGCCACACCTGGCGTTCAACCTCGTTGGTCAGCGACTCGACAAAATACGAGCCACCCAGCGGATCGACGGTGTTCGCGACGCCAGTTTCAGAGGCGATGATCTGCTGCTGACGGAGGGCCAGCAACGCCGCGTCGGCTGACGGCACGGCCCAGGCCTCGTCGTATGCGTCGGTATGCAGGCTTTGCGTGCCTCCGAGCACGGCCGCCAGTGCCTGGATGGCCACGCGCGTCAGGTTGTTGAGCGGCTGCTGCGCGGTGAGCGACACCCCGGCGGTCTGGGTGTGGAAACGCATCCATGTGGAGCGCTCGTTCTCCGCCCGATAGCGCTGAGTCATCAGCTTCCACCAGATGCGCCGCGCCGCGCGGAACTTGGCGATCTCCTCGAAGAAGTCGTTGTGCGAGTTGAAGAAAAAGCTCAGGCGCGGCGCGAACTCGTCCACGCGCAGGCCGCGTTTGATCGCCTCCTCGACGTAGGCCATGCCGTCGGCGATGGTGAAGGCAAGCTCCTGGACGGCCGTCGACCCGGCTTCGCGAATGTGGTAGCCGCTTATCGAGATCGTGTTCCACTTGGGCAGCTCGCGCGTTCCGAACTCGATCGTGTCGGTGACGAGCCGTATTGATGGATCCGGCGGAAAGAGGAACTCTTTCTGCGCCACGAACTCCTTGAGGATGTCGTTCTGGGTCGTTCCCTCGAGCTGCGCGCGTGGGAAACCACGTTTCTCCGCCGCGGCGATGTACATCGCCCATATCGGGGCCGCGGGTGAATTGATCGTCATCGACGTGGAGATGCGGTCGAGCGGCAGCCCGTCGAGCAGCACCTCCATATCGGCGAGGCTCGATACCGCCACGCCGCACGTGCCGAACTCGCCTTCCGCCTCCGGATCGTCCGTGTCGTAGCCATAGAGCGTGGGCATGTCGTACGCGATCGAAAGCCCAGTCTGCCCGGCGTTCAGCAGCTGATGAAAGCGCTCGTTGGTGTCCTCCGCAGAGCCAAAGCCCGCGAACATGCGCATGGTCCACAGCCGAGCGCGGTAGCCGGTTGGGTGAATGCCCCGTGTGAACGGCGGGTTGCCCGGGTAACCGATGTCGCGCGCCGGCTCGAAGGCCGACCACGGTCCAGCATCCTGACGCAGCGGATCGCCAAGGTGATCGACCGCGGTTGGTCCTCCCCCGCCTGCGCCTTCCCGGTGCCAGTCAAGCGGCGTGTAAAGGCGCTCGATGTCGACATCGCTGATGGTGCTGAATCGGGTCCTACGCTCAGCGCCGGCGCGCGTCGCTTTGTTCAGAGGGCCGTCGCGCCAAGCCTCGTCGGCGTCCTTCCAATCCTTGGCCACGCTTCGACTCTAGCACCTGACGATCGGGCGATCTCTTGAGCGGACGATCACCAACGAAGACGTCTGACTGGTCATCGGCGCGCGTGTCACTGGGAGTGTCGCCGTGCGAGTGGCGCGCGCGGGCAACTCAAAATGGTTCCTGCCGATCGGTACCGTGGCTCGGTGGCACGGATCGCTCCGTAGTGCCAGAGTTGTCCTCGCCGTCGAAATCGTATCAATGCCGAAATCGCCGGCCCGGGGCGTCGGTCACCGGGCTCGCCGTCGAGCGACCTTCAACACTACGAGGCGGGGACCACCACCGCAACGGGAAGGCTGCCGCGGGGCGAGAAACGAGCCGAGTAACAGGATGAGCCGGCCCCGGTGGTCATCATCTTTTGTCTTTGGTGAGGAGGTCAGCCGGCGGCGGCTGGGGCATCAGCCCCAGCCG
>DATBFJ010000047.1:0-13167 GCA_036558545.1 Candidatus Limnocylindrales bacterium | reverse complement strand
TGACCTCGATTTACGGCGGCTACTTCGGCGCCGCTCAGGGCGTGCTCTTCATCTCGCTGCTGTCGATCTTCCAGCCGGGCAACCTGCAGCGGTCGAACGCGGTCAAAAACGTGCTTGCCCTGTGCACCAACACGGTCGCGGCCGTGGTGTTCGTGCTGATCGCGCACGTCGACTGGGGCGCCGCACTGCTGATCGCCATCGGATCGGTCGTCGGTGGTCAGGTCGGTGCCTTCGCCGGCCGGCGCATGCGCCCGAGGCTATTGCGTTGGATCGTCGTCGCCGTCGGCGTCGTCGTGGCGCTGAAGCTGCTCATCGCCTGACCAACTCGCGAGTTGGGCTCGGGCACGCCAGGCGATGACATCTGGCTCTTGCGCTCGCGTTGGGTGCCTGCGAGTTTCTTGAGTTGGGCCTTGGGAGGCTCCCTAAGCATTCCTGACGAACACAAGGAGGTTCGAGGTTATGCCCAAACACGTTCCGGTTAGGTTTCGAGCACTCACGATCGTGGCGCTTGCCCTAGGTGCGCTGATGGCAAGTTCCGGTCTCGCCGCAGCCGCCGACCCGGAGACGGGTCAGCATGGCAACTACGTCTACAAGGACAACGAGACGACGTATGGCGCGACGTGCGTTTATTCGGGTTCCGGCCCGTACAAGCTGACGCAGGTCGTCGTCAAGCCGCCTTCCTTGTGGTGGTGGGACTCAAACGCGGCGAACAACAGACAGCACGGGATGGTCGGCTGGCAGACGTCACTGCAGATCTCCCGGCCGGGGAGCGACGGTCCGTGGAACACGCTGTTCAGTGCCCCGACGCTCCGCCGCGTTGCCTTTGAGGACCATCCGACGATGGACCCGGCCGACAAGGCCAATCTTCCGAGAATGACGCTCTTGGTCAATCACGCGTACACGAAGTACCCGAACGCCTACGCGCGGGTCATGCACGAAGCGTTCTGGTTCGGCCGCGACGGATCGACCAAAGGGACGGTGACCCATCTGCAGGTGAATTACGCCTGGCAGAACGTCCCCGGCATGAGTGGCTCGACAGGAGGATGTCCGATCCACTATTCAGCGCCCGTCTGATCGACTAAGGCGTGAGAAAGGGCCCGGGGGCGAGCCCTCGGGCCTTTTCATTGAGCGTTGGAGTGGGGTGGCCTATGGGGGTCGAACCCATAACCTTCGGATCCACAGTCCGATGCTCTGCCGGTTGAGCTAAGGCCACCGCGGGGAGCGGAAAGTATCGCATGAGCGCCCGTTTCAACCCGCCCGCTACCCTGAGCACGTGAAGGTTCCCGGCTTCATCGCGCGGCAGTTCTACGTCGAGGGCTCACTGCGGAACACGCCGAACGGTTTTCAGATGCAGGCTCAGAATCCGATGGGCAACGGCGTGCTCACGGGCGTGGGCCAGCTGCGCGTCGACGGACGTGAGATCGATCCATCATCAGTGACCGCGCAGCGCGACGGAGATCCAGCGCCAATGAGCGCCCGCGATGTCAGCCCACAGAACCCGGTGAATGTGGCCAAGGGCGACCGCGTGACCCTGCACGTGGCTGGGGCGCAGCTCAGCCCGGGCGAGCATCAGCTCGAAGTCGAGCTGTCTGAATTGAACCTTGGCGCGCTCAGTTTCTCGATTTCTGACAGAGTCGCTGGCTAGGCTCCGCTGTTAGCCTAGGCCCGTGACCGCCACCCGATGGGCACGGGTGCCCCCCTTCGAACGAGGCATCACGCTCGGCGACTTCCTCGTCCCGATCCGTTTCGGCGAGCGCATCACCTCGCGTTATCGCGACCTGCTGATGATGACCGTCGGCGCGTTACTCATTTTTCTGGGAGCGCGAGTCAGCTTTTACCTGCCCGGCTATCCGGACGTGCCAGTTACGCTCCAGACGTTCAGTGTGCTCTTCGGTGGCGCGCTGCTCGGGTTCAAGCGTGGCATCGGCAGCGTCGCGCTTTACCTGCTTATCGGCGCGATCGGCCTGCCCGTTTTCGCGTACAGCGCCCAGACGCAGTCGTACGCCTCCGGCCTGGACACGATCGTTTCGTTCAGCGGCGGCAGCCTCGTGCTTGGGGCAACGGGTGGCTACCTCGTCGGATTCCTGTTCGCCAGCGCGGTGGTCGGCCGCCTCGCCGAGTTGGGCTGGGACCGCAAGATCGGCGGCGCCATCGGCGCGATGCTGATTGGCAATGGCGTGATCTATTTGATCGGCGTTCCGTGGCTGGCCGCGGCGCTGCACCAGTCTTTGAACTGGGCCGTTCAGAACGGCCTTATCCCGTTTATTCCCGGCGATCTTGTGAAGCTGCTGATCGCAGCCGGTCTACTGCCAGTCGGCTGGTGGCTCGTCCGGAGGCGCCCCGAAGCGCTCTAGCAGCTGCGCGATTTCCACCGCGTTTGTCGCGGCACCTTTGCGCAAATTGTCGCTGACCACCCAGAAGGCGAGGCCACGGCCGTCGGGTAGCGAAACGTCAACGCGGATCCGCCCGACGAAGATCTCATCACGTCCCGCCGCGTCAGTCGCCAATGGATAGGCATGAGACGCCGGCTCGTCCACCACGAACACTCCGACGACGCTTCTGAACAGCGCGCGTGCCTCAGCCGGCGAAATCGGCTGAGTTGTCTCGACATGCACTGCCTCGGAGTGCGATGTGAACACGGGCACGCGGACCGCGGTGCACGACACCCGCAGCTCCGGCATGTGAAGGATCTTCCGACTCTCCGCGATGACCTTCCACTCTTCCTTGGTGTAGCCGTCGTCGAGGAAGACGTCGATCTCCGGAAGCGCGTTGAAGGCGATCGGGTGGGGATACACCTTTGGCGGTGAATCGGTGCCATCCACGTGGGCGGAGATCTGGGCCTCGAACTCGTCGACGGCGTCCGCGCCCGTACCGCTCACGGCCTGGTAGGTATCGACGATGACCCGCTCCAGGCCGACCGTGTCGCGCAACGCGGCGAGCAACGGCGCGAGTTGCATCGTCGAGCAGTTGGGGTTGGCGACGATGCCCTGGTTCCAGGCGAGGTCCTCCGCGTTGACCTGGCTGACGACGAGCGGAACGGACGGGTCCATCCGCCAAGCACTCGAGTTATCGATCACCACGGCTCCGTGGTTGGCCGCCTTTGGCGCGAGGTCAAGCGAGACCTCGGCGCCCGCCGAGAAGAGTGCAATGTCCACTCCGTCGAACGCTTCCGGTGTTGCCTCGGCGACCGTCCATTCGCGGTCACCCACCTTTAGCCCGTTGCCGACCGACCGCCCGGATGCGAGCGCCACGACGCCGTCGGCGAGACCACGCTCGATGAGCACCTGGAGCATCGTCCTTCCGACCAGCCCGGTCGCGCCAACCACGGCAAACCTGGTCACGCCTGCTCCAGCTCGAACGCCTGATGAAGAGCCCGCGCCGCGGTCGTCAACTGCGCGCTTTCGATCAGGCACGTTATGCGGATCTCGGACGTGGTGATCATCTCGATGTTGATCCCCGCGACGCCGAGCGCGGCAAACATCCGCGCCGGATAGGTGGGCGCGTTGTGGATGCCACTGCCGACGATGCTGACCTTGGCCAGGCCGCTTGACACTGCCAGATCCCGCGCACGCAGCTCTGGCAGGCGCGCGCGCAGAAGCCTTTCCGCGGCGGGCAAGTCGGTCTCGGCGACCATGAACGACAGGTCCGCGGCTCCGTCGTGGCCGACGTTCTGGATGATCGCGTCGACCGGGATGCCTGCCTCGGCGAGCGGCGCGATGACCTCCGCAGCCATGCCCGGACGGTCGGCGAGATCGAGCAGCGTCAACTTCGCCACTCCATCTTCAGTGGCAATGCCGCGAACCTTCTGTCGTGCCTCCACCGGCACCTCCCTGATCGACGTTCCTGGATCGCTGCTTTGAGGATGGCGCACGCGGACTTCGAGACCGTGCACCCATGCCAGCTCGACCGACCTAGTCTGCAGCACCTTGGCACCCTGGTGCGCCAGCTCGAGCATTTCCTCATAGCCGATCTGAGGCATGCGGCGAGCGTCCGGGACGAGGCGCGGGTCTGCCGTATAGACGCCATCGACATCGGTGTAGACGTCGCAGCGGTCGGCGCCAAGCGTGATCGCGAGGGCAACTGCGCTGGTATCCGACCCTCCGCGGCCGAGCGTCGCGACTTCGCCACCACTCGAGCCTTGGAATCCTGCAACGACCACGACACGGCCGTTGTCGAGCTCCTGCCGGACGCGCGCGGGCTCGACGCCGGTGATGCGCGCGCGTCCATGCGAGCCGTCGGTCAGGATCCCGGCCTGCGGGCCACTGAGGCTGATTGCTGGAACGTCGCGGTCGTGGAGCGCCATGACCAGCAGCGCGGCGCTGACAAGTTCACCCGTGGCCATCAGCAGATCGAGCTCGCGCGCGTCCGGCGTCATCGTGACCTTGGCTGCCAGCTTGATGAGCTCATCGGTCGTGTCGCCCATGGCCGAAACGACCACGACAAGCGGTGTCCCGTCGCGGCGCTGTCCCGCGATGTGATCCGCGATCCGTTGGATGTGCTCGGGCGTGGCAAGGCTCGAGCCGCCGTACTTGGCAACGACCGGGGCCGTGTCGGACATCGGCGGATGATGGCATGAGTCGCCACTTATGCCCTGGTACGGCTAGGCAAGCTCCTCGATGAGGATGTGATTTGCCGCGTCGAGCAGGTCGCGAGCCTCGTAGTCGGGCTTGTGGACGCTGCTCATGTGGTCTGCACCAGCGGGTCCGACGCGGACGGTCCTCAACCCAGCTTGTCGGCCCGACTGCACGCCCTGCTGATCGGCACCGATAAACCAGCCTTTGTGGTCATCACCGGATACTTTGGCCTGCGCGACTTTGATCAGTCCAACGCCAGGTTTGGCGCATTCGCACTCGCCACCAGCGTGCGGACAAGTCACGATCTCGACACCGTCCGCGGCACCGTCGAGACCGTCGCGCAGGACGTCGATCCGGCTCTCCGTCGACGGATCTCGCCGCGATTCCGAGTGCTTGGGAAATGCCAACACGACGATGCGATCCGAGACCTGGGCAAGCCGCTTCAAGCCCTCGGCGATATCGCCCTGGACATTGATCTCCATTCCGCGGCGGCCCTGATGGGCGTCGAGCAGCACGGCGTCCATGTCCACGAACACGGCCATGTAAGACGCAACTCCGAACGCGGCCGCGCCGGAGCGCTCGTCGATAACTGACATCCTTTCGAGTCTTGACCACTGCGACTCACGGCCGCGCTCGACCCAGGGTTGGTGCGGGTGTCAGGCGTGTGTCGGTTTATCCTTGACCGCGCGCTGCGCCTGTAGCTCAGTGGATAGAGCGGATGGCTTCGGACCATCAGGTCGCGGGTTCGAATCCTGCCGGGCGCGCCACATTCCGCCTTGATCGCCTCCATTAAAGTGCCATGACGTTGGAGATCGCACCGGCAGAAGAGGTTCGGACGTCCGCGCGGGATGGTCTGCGCGCGTTGCCTCCACTCGCCTGGCTGTATCTGGCGCTTACCCTGCTGGCGCTCGTTGTCGCGCTCGCCGGCAACTCGATTTGGAATCTGTCGCTGCTCCTTGGCGCGAGCGCGTTCGGCGCGCCAGGCATCTTCGCCGCAACCTTGGCATATGTGGCCCCGCATCAGCGGTTTGCCCAGGCATCTGCCGCTTGCTTTGCGATCCCAATGGCAATCGCCACGTTGTCCCAGGCCGTGTCGATCGGCGTGCTGAGCTCGACCAGTCTCAGCAGCGACTGGGCCAACCTCATACCCACTCTTCAGAACGCACTGAATGCGGTGATGCCGGTGATCTGGCTGATCGATCTTGCGGCCGTTCTATTCCTTTCTCTGCACATCGGCCGGATCCAAACACGAACGGGTTGGTGGATCCTGGCTGCCGGTCTCGTTGTGACGGCGATGCGCATCATCTTGGCGGCCGGCTTTGTGGCCGATCAGTTCAGCCAATTCGACCTGACGGCCTCGCCCGAGACGCTGCAGTTGCTCGTGAGCCCGCTCGCGGGTCTGGTCGGCGCTGGGTGGGCGCTGTTGCTCGCGATCGCGTGGGCAAGGCGTCTCGCATTGCTCGCGCTCGCCGCGGTAATACAGCTCGCGCTGTCGCTTCTGGCGGTTGCGACACAGACAGTGTTGGCGGATTGGTTTCAGGCGAGCTCACAGGCGGGTTCGGTCGACTTTCTCGCGGTCCTCTTCGTCCTCAGCGCCATGGAGCTGGTCTATCTGGTGGCCATGGAGTTTGGGATTCTGCGCGAGGTCCCGAGGCACGGCCAATCAACCGACACTGACGCGGTTACGGCCCAGTAGGCGTTGAGCTCCGGCCGGTAGACTCGGCCGCAAGATGAGCTTGGGCGACGATCCGGCGCGTGACCCGCGCAACATCTTCAATGCGGCACAGGCGGCGGCGGAGCGTGGCGACTACCAGACAGCGGCCGCTCTGTATTCGCGGCTCATCGGCAACCCTGACCCGCAGGTTCACGTCACCGGCCTGCTCGGAATGGCCGATGCGCGCTATCGGCTCGACGACGAAGAGGGTGCGCTACAGGCCTGGATAAGTGCCACCCAGGCGCCCGAGACGCCGCTGACGTGGCAGGCATGGGTGCAACTCGCGGGCGCGCGCGTCCGTGAGGGCGATCTGGTGGCCGCCGCGCGCGCCTACCGTGAAGCCGAACAGCGTGCTCCATACGAGGAGCGCGCCAACATCCAGTCACGGCTTGGCTGGCTGAACAAGGAGATGGGCAACCAGCGCACTGCCTCGCGCTACTTTGGCCGCGCCCGAACGGGTGTATTCACGCCGTACGCGACGTACGCGATCATCGCGATCACCAGCATCGTCAGCCTGTTCATCCTGTACGGGCCGAGTCCGGCGAGCGACACGGTCGGCAACCTTCTGCTCCTCGACAAGCAGGCCGTTCAGGCCGGCGAGTATTGGCGACTGCTGACGGTGACGTTGACTCATGCCAGCCTGATTCATCTCGGCTTGAACATGTACGCGCTGTGGATAATCGGCCCGCTCGCCGAGGCGCTGTACGGCCGCGCCACGTACGTCGCGATCTACCTCCTGGCGGGCCTGGGAGGCTCGATCGCCAGCTACCTGTTCAACTCAACGCCGGCGGTCGGCGCCAGCGGTGCGATCTTCGGCCTATTCGGTCTCGTGTTCGTGTCGGTATTTGTTCATAAGCCAGCGCTCGCCCGACAGGCACGATCGCTGACGAGCCAGATCGGCATCCTGATCGTCATCAACCTCGTCATCGGCTTCGCGCCCGGATCTGGCATCGATTACATGGCACACATCGGGGGCTTGATCACCGGCGCGTGGCTGGGCTTCGTCATTCCGCCGCGCGGCGCGGCAACTCTTGCGTCGTTTTGGCAGCGGCCTCCGAGCGCGGACGGACAAGCGCCCAGTAGAAACCCCGCGATCCTCGCGGCAGGCGGCGTCCTGCTGCTCGGCGTCGTCATGGTCGTCGCACTACAGCTGACGCCTTTCTGGGCTCACGCCGCGTGAACTCCTCGATCCGCAACGTCCTGTTCGGGACGTTCACCCTTCGCTTCAGCACCGGCCTGACCGGCGGGCTGCTGGCCTTCTACCTGGCCAATCTCGAGCACCACGGTGGCGTCCAGGTCAGCCCCGAGATGGTCGGCGTCCTTTACGCGGCCTTCTACGCCACGGAGCTGATAGCGAGCCCGTTCTTCGGATTGCTGTCGGACAGGCTGGGTCACCACCGGGTGATGCAGTACGGACCGATCTTCGGCATCGTCGCGGTGACGATCACCGGGCTGACCACGAACCTGCTGCTCATCGGCGGGACGCGCGTGCTCGAGGGCGCCGCCGCCGCCGCGAGCATCCCGAGCATCCTTGGTTACCTGGCGATGGCCACGACCAATGACGAGCTGCTGCGCGGCAAGACATCCGCGCGATTCGAGCTGGCCACGCTGGGTGGCATTGGCGCTGGAACCCTGGCCGCGGGCATCCTGTACGACGGCATTCCCGGAGTCTGGGCCGGGCTGGGAGCCCTCGCCTTTTTCCTAAACGCCGGGATCTACGGCATCTCGTTCCTCATCTACCGATACGGCGTGCATGCGCCCGACCGCCATGTCGGACCTCACGACGCGCCCGAGTTTGGGCTCTCGCGCTACGTCAACCTGTTGCGCAGGTCGCACATCTGGCTCCTTGCCCCGACGTGGATCGCCGTCAACGCGGCGATCGGCGTCTACTCCGGTCAGGGCCTGTTCAACCTCATCCGCATTCCTGATCCTCGATTTGAGAACCAGCTGCTGGCAGGCGGACTCAGCGGCCTGGAGCTGACGATCGGGCTACTGGCCGCTGGAGCTGTGTTCGTCGCGGGCCTGGTCTATTGGGGCAATCGCTTCAAGACGATCCGGCGCACGACGATCCTGTTCTACGGCATCCTCGGCGGGGTCGTGTTGGTGATCGGCGCCCTCGCGTTCAACCACAGTGGCGCACTCGACCCGATCCTTCGCTCGCCGTTCGCTCTCGTCGCCGGCGCGGGGCTCTTCGTTCTCGCGGGCGCGACCCCGGCCGCTCTTGGTCTGCTCGCGGACATGTCAGAGGCCTATCCCGACGATCGCGGCGCAGTGATGGGCCTGTATTCCGTGTTCCTTGGCATAGGCCAGATCCTTGGCTCACTGATCGGCGGCTGGGCGGCCGAACGCGCTGCCATCGACGGGCTGCTCGTGGCCACGCTGGTCATGATGGGCGTCGCTCTGCTGCCGCTCTACTTCCTGCGCCAGTACGAACACCAGCTGGACGGTTCCGCACCACCCGCCACCGCCTGAGAAATGGGCGGACCCCCGCCGCGGGCGAATTCACCCAGGTTGACTGACGTAGTCCCGCACGGTGACTGCGCCCCAAAGGACATGGTCGCGGGGGTGCGAAAATCCCCGGCGATGGCGACGACGGTCGAGACACCCACGTTCGGCAACTTCATCGGAGGCGAGTGGCGCGAGCCGCAGACTGGTGCCACATTCGAGTCGCGCAACCCCGCCGACACGCGTGACCTGATCGGCCATTTCGCGGCGAGCAATGCGGCCGACGTCGCCGCTGCCATACGCGCTGCTGAGGACGCGTTGCCTGCCTGGCGCAACATGCCGGCGCCCAAGCGCGGCGAGATCATGTACGGGTTCGCCGCGCGCCTTGCCGAAAACAAGGAACGCCTCGCGAGGGAGATGACGCGCGAGATGGGCAAGGTCCTCACCGAGGCGCGCGGCGACGTCCAGGAAGGCATCGACATTGCCTACCTGATGGCCGGCGAGGGACGGCGCATGTTCGGTGACACGACGCCGAGCGAGTTGCCCAACAAATGGGCGATGAGCATCCGTCAGCCGATCGGCATCGCGGCGATCGTCACGCCCTGGAATTTTCCGATCGCCATTCCGTGCTGGAAGATGACCGCGGCGCTCATTGCCGGCAACACCGTGGTGTTCAAGCCGGCCAGCGACACTCCCCACTGCGCGGCGCTGCTGGTCGAGGTCATGCACGACTCCGGCTTCCCCAACGGCGTGGTGAACATGGTCACCGGCTCAGGCGACGAGGTCGGCGTCCCGCTCGTCGAGAACCCGGACATCAACGTCATCAGCTTCACCGGCAACGGTGACACCGGCCGTGCGATCGCGACGAAGGCGGCACGCCGACTGACCCGCGTGAGCCTCGAGCTCGGCGGCAAAAACGCCATCGCCGTGATGGCCGACGCAGACCTCGAACTTGCCGTCGAAGGCATCCTCTGGTCGGCTTTCGGGACGACCGGCCAGCGCTGCACCGCGTGCAGCAGGCTGGTAGTTGAAGAAACAGTTGCCGACGAATTGGTCGGCCGCCTCGCGGACCGCGCGCAGAAGATGCGCCTGGGCTCAGGGCTTGAGACGACGACCGATGTCGGCCCGCTGATCAACGCAGGCGCGCTGGCGAAAGTAAGTGGCTACGTGGACGTCGGAACAGGGGAGGGCGCCCGACTCATCGCGGGCGGCTCACGGGCGACGGCTGACGGCCTGCAGCACGGGCACTTTTTCGCGCCGACGATCCTTGACGGGGTCATGCCCATGGACAGGGTTGCCCAGGAAGAGATCTTCGGCCCGGTCCTGTCCGTGATACGCGTCAATGGCTACGACGAGGTTGCAATGGCGGTCAACTCGACGCGTTACGGCCTGAGCTCGAGCATCTTTACCCGCGACACGAACACGGCTTTCCGCGCGATGCGCGACTTTGCGACGGGCATCGTCTATATCAACGCCGGAACGATCGGGGCCGAGACGCATTTGCCCTTCGGTGGCATAAAGCAGACCGGCAACGGCCACCGCGAGGCTGGTCACGCCGCGCTCGACTCGTTCACCGAGTGGAAGTCGATTTACGTGGATTATTCCGGCCGGCTCCAGCGCGCTCAGATCGACAATCAATGAACCCCAACGAAACCCCGAATCGCTACTACCTTTCGACCGCCCAGCGCCGCGCGCTGTGGGAGAACGAGATAGCCATGTTCATCGTCCTGGCGATGCCGATCGTAGTGGCGGCCTTCTGGTACGGCGCAACGGTCCAGGTGATCGACTTCCAGGGCCACATTGCGGTGCCGGCAGCATTCAGTCGCGGCGTCGGCGTGACGGTGCTGATCACATTCGCCGTGATCCTGGGCGGCATGACTTACCTGTTCGTTCAGCCCGCTGCCGATCGCGTGCGCAACGCCCAACCGGTCCGGGGTCGTCGCAGGATCGCCTTTGCCGCTTTCGTCGGCCTGCTGATCGGAATCAACACGTTTCAGTCGTTGGCCGACGTCCGAGCTACTGATGCCGTGCTGAACGGCGCCGTTGCGATCTTCCTTGGCACCGTGGGAACCTTGATTGCTTATGTCGCCATGCACTCGATGGTCGATATCCCAACTGAACCGGCCATAGCGTCCGGTGAGTCCGACTGGGTCAGGGGCGCGCGGTAAACGCTCGCCAATTAACCCAACAGTCCCAAACCGAACCGCCGTCCGTGTCTTGTGCGCCGGTCGGATACTCGTTCCAAGAGCGCTAGCCGCATAGCGCTTGAGACTTGGCAAGGGGTTCGTTGCATGCACGTGTCGCGCTTGATCGGCGGCGGGCTGGGTGTCGTCGTAGCGATCGCGCTTGGCGCGGCGGCGTCCGTTTCACCGCTCGTCACGGCCGCACCACCGGCGCGGCCCCCCGTGGCCGCCGTGATTCGCCTCGATCGGACAGGTGACGTCGCGCGCGGTGCGACAGTGCACAGTCACGCGCCGCTGGTTGCCTGGTCGGAGTAACGGCCGCCCACCTCTGCGTAAACTGCCCACGGGCCAGCCAACTCACGCAGGGGGCACATGACAGACACGAAGATGGACGATGCCATTGCGCGCGTCATCCAATCCGCCTCGCGCCTTGGCGTCGAGATCAACGTCATCGAGGCTCAGCGCTGGATCCACGAGATGGCCAATGAGCAGTCGGGCGGCGATGTCGTGGTCGACGTCGACTCGGGCGTCTTCGGCCATCGTGCCACGATGCTCGATCTGGATCCGAACGATCTCAAGCGCTTCAAGCAGATCGCCAAGATCGTGGGCTTCGAGGACCGCGAGAACGTCAGGACGGCGCTGGCCCTCTCGGGTTCGTCCGCGCAGAGCAGGATCCAGGCGTATCCGGCGGACGCCGACTTCTTCGAGCGCATCCACATCACTGCCCCGACACGTGATGAAGCGTGCCGGATTCTGGGCGAAATCATGCGCGACAAGGCTTTGTCGACACTTTCTGGTCCTACTCACCGGCTCTGGGAGGTCAAGCTTGGGACCTGGGAAGAGGCAATCACAAAGGAAGGCAAGGACCTCCACCCGGGCAGCCCGATCTCGTGGACACCGAGCGAGATCGTCGCCGGCGAGATCGTCGTCACGGCCGCTGACGGCGGCGTACGCACCGTCAAGTGGGAGGACGCGGCCCAGAAGCCGGGCTGGTGCAAGCTCGACTGGGTCGTCGCCGACGCCTCTCGTGGTCAGCTCGCCAACGCCAGCAATGTGCTCGATCCAACGTGGGAGGATCCAGAAGGACACATCGTGCCGCTGGACGGTTTCCTGGACCCGTATTTCCAGGAGGTCTATCTCGACAAGGACTCGAAGCCGCTGTTCGACCGGATCGTGCGCGACATGTCGACCGACGTCGTCGACGAGTACGTCCACCAGCTCGAGCACGAGGTCTGGAAATACAGCGTGGCCGACGAGAACTGGGGCAAGGTCGCGCGACGGCTTTACAACATCTTCCGGTTGACCGGGCGCTACACCGAGGCGGCGTACATCCGCGAGCTCTTCGATGAGCCGACCACCGCGCTCTACCAGCTTTCGGCGCTGATCCGGACCATCAAGGATGCGGCGACCGAAGGCAGCCCGTTCGATCAGGAAGTCATGGTTGCTCAGACGGATCAGCTGATCATGTCGGCGATCAATGCGCTCGAAGGCCCCCAGGAGGCCGAGGTCGTCAGCCTGCTGCTCAAGCTGCGCGACGAGGTCTCAGGTCGGACACCCGTCGACCGGTCGAAGGAAATGGAGACGCTCCGCCTCGAAACGCTCGAGACGGTCAATCGCTACTTCCACGATCGCCTCGTTGCGCTGCCGGAGATTGAGGCATACCTGGACCAGGTCTCCGCGCGCAAGGAGTGAGGGGTTAGTCGGTCGTCGAACCCGTGAAGCTGGGCGGATCGCTGGCGGGGAAGGAATCTTCCGAGGCGTCGTCCACGGGATCGTCAGGCTTCTCGCGCTCGAGCTCCTGATCGGCGCGGCGCTTTTCCTCGAGCTCCTGCTCCGCGGCATCTTGCTCCCGGCGCATCTGTTCGTCTTCCATCGTGGCATCGTAGGCCGCTTGGGCTTGATCGGCCTTAAACCGGATCGCGCTGCGTGCCAGTTACCCAGTGACTGATGCGTCGGCCGGTTCGTCAAATTCGGCCTGTCGCACGTCGGCCACGTCCGACATTTGAGTCATTCCGCGACACAACGTGCGTCGCCGAGGCCTCGATTCCGCGGCCGGGCGAAGCCCTCGTCCGACGCAACAGTCAGCACGTGACTAAACGTTCCTGCGAGCCGGTTATGGCCGAGATTGGACCGTGCGCGGTAAGATTGCCTACTCGTGGGCCGCTAGCTCAATGGTAGAGCAGCTGACTCTTAATCAGCTGGTTGAAGGTTCGAGTCCTTCGCGGCTCACCACATGCCGGGCTTTGGTACA